>NZ_CP048877.1:1924896-2287345 GCF_011207455.1 Thermosulfuriphilus ammonigenes | reverse complement strand
AGTAAAGTCTTGAATGGCCCTCACCCGAACAATCCTGTCCAGGAAATATGAAACCTGCTGTGGATCGATAACATCAGATTGGAGAAGCTGATCAAATATACCCTCGATCCCTTCATGGATACGATAGGCCACAGGGTTCTCTATATCATCCATGTGGCGCTTAAGAAAAGACGCGGTTTCAGTCGGATAACTAGAAACTATCTTCTCGAACCAGCGCTTTAAAATAACCTCTTTTTTCTGCTCAAGTTGCTTCTCTATGCTCATCAAGTAGCCTCAAGCGTTATAAAATCCGTGGCTCCTCTTATAGAGGAATTTTGGGGGAGATGTCAAGACAAAAAAATTTGCTTGTTAAGGAAAATTTAAGAACATTTAGGGGAATAAAAGCGAATTAGCTAAACTTTTATTTCTAAAACATTTAATTAATCGCTGTTTTTCAGAAATTCTTTTTTTCTTGGAGGAATTGTGAAAATATTTTTTAGAAAAAATGAATCGGCCTTCAATTTACCAAATGAATCGGCCCTCAATTTGGCTCAAAATTCATCAGCCACCTCACCAAACTTAAAGACCACTCTTCGGGTGGCAAAGCGACGGGCCAGATCCAGATCATGGGTAGTAAAAATTAGAAGATTGGCCAGGTTAGAGAGATTCTCCATAAGACGTTCCACCTGCAGGCGATCCTGACCGGTGGTTGGTTCATCAAGAAGCAGTATCTGCGGAGCCCCCGTGACCAAAGAGGCCAGAGCTGTGCGCAGACGCTGGCCACGAGAGAGAGAAAAAGGCGGATCATCCTTAAAAGCTTCAAGGCTAAAGGTCTCAAGGGCCTTCTCCACCCGGAGCTTTACCTGCTTGGCCGGAAGCCCCAGAAACTCGGGAGCAAAGGCCAGCTCTGAGCTTACCCGAAAGCGAAAAAGCATGAGGTCCGGATCCTGAAGAAGAAGAGCGATGGGTAAGCACCCCTTTCGGCGGGGAAGGAAATTTTCGATCTGTCCTCCAGTGGGCCTCTTCAGGCCAGCCAGGAGGTGAAGAAGAGTCGATTTACCCGATCCATTGGGTCCGAGTATGGCAACCCTCTCACCTTGGTAAAAGGTAAGGTTTACTCCATTAAGGATACGGGGCCCTCCAGAATAGGTGAAGGAAATATCTTTGAGACGCAAGACAGGAGGGCCTGAGGGAGGGCTCAGGGGAGAGCAGCGGAGTTTGAGGGCCTCAAAGGGATCACCACTAAAGGTAAAGGGATCTTTTTTTTCAGATACCGGACCGTTGTAGATGATCCGGCCTGAATCCATCTCCACTATTCGGGAGACAAGTGGTAGGGCTTCATCCAGGCGATGTTCCACCATGATCACCGTCAAATCACCCCGGGAGACAATTTCTCTTATCAAAGACAAGACTTCCTTGGTGGCCAGGGGATCAAGCTGGGAGACGGGTTCATCAAGGAGTAAGAGCCGGGGACGGACAGCCAGAGCAGCAACAATGGCCAGGCGCTGTCTCTGTCCCCCGGAGAGGGCCTCCGGAGGAGAGTCTCTCCTTTCCCAGAGGCCAGCCAGCCTAAGGGCTTCTTCTACCCGGGCCCTAATTGTCTGGCCAGGAAGACCAAGATTCTCCAGACCAAAGGCTACCTCATCGGCCAAAGTCCCGGAGACGATCTGGGTCGATGGATTCTGGAAGACGGTAGCTACCTGGGGAAAGAGATCCCCGGGCCGAGACAGGGCGACATTCTGGCCAAAGAGAAAAACACTCCCCTCCAAAAGACCACCGCTTTCGTGGGGGATAAGACCATTTATACAGGAAAGGAGGGTGCTTTTACCACAACCAGTCGGGCCGCAGATAAGAACAAACTCCCCCTCTTCTATCGTAAGATTAATTCCTTGAAGACTGGGAACGGGGCGTCCAGGATAGGTGAAGCTGAGATTCTTTATCTCCAGGGCCGGTTTCATCGTTCCACCCGCCTCAGAACCCGGCCGAAGGGAATCCCCCAGAGGACCCCCAAGAAGGTATAAAGAAACCCCTTGACCACCACCGCCAGGGCCACATACCACAAGGGAAAAAAGAGACGATAAAAGGTGGCATGAAGGACCAGGGAGCTGGCCGTGGAGAAGGCATCGGCCAAAGAGAGGGAAAGGGCCAGCGGGAGTCTCCTTGGCTGGCCTCCCCTGGTAACACCGAAGGCCAAAAGGAAGCCTTCTTGATAGGCCAAACGACTCCCGACAAAGACGGCATCAGTGACTCCGAACCCCCCCATAAGAATCCCCCCCATAAGATAGGTAATGAGTCCGGCCAGGGTTACGGTGCCCGGAAAGGGCAGAAGATATATTATGGCTGAAAGAACCAGATAATGAGTGGTTTCGGTGATCAGCCCCCCCACTAAAATATTGAAGGGGCCCAGCAGCCCATAAAGAACATTTGAAACCAGCCCTCCGAGAAAATCGAGTCCAAAGCCCACGGCTCCCATAAGGGAAATAAGGACCAGGGAGCGGAGATTAAAACGGGCCAGATAGCGCCGCAGGAGAAACAAAAGCGACAGGCTGTATCCCACCCCAACGACAATCACCACCATAAGGGCGGCGGTAAAAAAGGAGCTTCCTCGAACCACCCCCAGGGGAGCCTCAAGCGACAGGATAGGGGTCTCCTGTCCTAAGGTGGTCACCGTGACCCGGCGCAGATATTCCCCTGGCGGCACGGTCTTATCTAGATAAATGGGCAAGATAGCCCGGGACATACCCCGCGGCGGAAGATCCACAAAGGCAATGATCTTTTTGGTTCCCCCGGTGGGTCCAAACTGTTTGGGATAGAAGCCGGCCACAGGCCTTCTGGTTTTGGGGTCCAAAAAATCGGCCTGGATAAGAAGGGTAAGAGGCAAATCAAGATGGTTCTTCAAAATGAGAGTCTGAAAGGCAAAGGGTTCAAAGCGAGAGAAGCCCTTGGCTTTGATTCCCAGGCTATAACCAAGCCTCTCCCACAAGGGCACAGGGGCCACCAGGGTATTACGCTCCCTGTGCCCCTCGATGAAGCCATAGGCGTCAGTGGGCACATTCCAGGAGACAACCTCTACGGCCCCCTTAAGGGAAAGGGGACGGTAGGAAAAGATCAGGGATCGTTGGTAGAAAAAGGGGCTTTTTATTTCAAATGAAAGATGGATCTCCCCGATCTCCGGGGCAAAATGGATCCTCCGGCGAACGAAACCCCGGCTGAACTCTCCTTCCAGTCGGATCTCCTCTCCACCGATAAGGGCCACCACCGGCCTCAGGGAAAGGGACTCCAGGAGAATGGCCACCTCAAAATCCCGATCCGGTCCGGCCAGGAGAAAGCGCTCAGGAAGATCTCCTGGCAGAAAGTATTCTTGAGGGCGCTGTCCCAGGGGAGAGAATACGGTCACCTTAAGAAGAGGCCTCTTTGGGGGAGCCTTGAGAGCCAGGGAGGTCTTTCCCAAATGGAGACGATAATCCCTTTCTGGTTGCCAGGGGAAGATCATCAAAACCTCCCGGGCGGCCAGGGGGGGGTAAGCCAGGACAAGATTCCCCTCAGAATCATAAAGCTCGAGGGGCTCCCGGAAGGGACCACCGAAGACCCTGAGCCCCAGAGGCTCAAACCGGGCCTCAAGGGTGGTGGGGGCCTCTTTTTGGCTACAGGAGCAGATAAGAGCCGCTAAAAAAATTAATGATAGGGCACGTCCCATTTCTCGGCAAAACCAAGGGCCAGAGCCTGAAGGAAGAGACAGAGGGGGTCCTCCTTCCAGGGCTCAAGGCTCTCAAGATAGAGGCCATAGCGGGAGAACTTGCCTGAGAGGCTGGCCGCCACCAAAGCGGCCTGGGAAAGGAAGATCTCGGGGGCGCTTTCCTGAGGGACGACTCCCCAACTTAGCTGATCCATCAGGTGGACATAGGCCAGGGTGTGGGCCACCAAAATGCTATCGGACAAGACGGATCGATGATTGCGCTCAAGAAGGAGAAAATCTTTAGGAGATAGGCGCTCCTTTAAGGCCTCAAGGAGACCTGATTCTCCCAGACCAAAACGCTCAAGGAGTCGGGGGACATAACGAACCGTCTCCGGAGTGAGTTTGTTTTGAAAGGAAAGGGCCCGCCGTATCGCCTTTCTGGTGGCCCGGGCCAGAAGTTCCCCCAGTTTGACATGTTTGCCGGCCCCAGAGAGGGGACGCCTGTCAGTTTTAAGGGCGGCCACGGCTATCTGGTCTGTACCGGTTCCCGTGGCCAGACCTTGAGAGTAACGGGAGGGAACGTTGAGTTCCTGAAGCACAGAGGTTTTGGCCTCGGTGGCCATTTTGATAGAACGCACCAGGGCCGCCGGTGTTAGCTCCTGATTAATAAATAGAAGAAGATTAATAGTCCCGGCCTGAGGGCATAAACGTTCAAACTGTCCTTCCCACTCATAAACCTGGGCCGGGTCTCCGGCCCGTCCGGCGTTGGTCTCCACCCCGGCCGTAGCCAGACAGATCACCTTCAGGGCCCTAAACTCCTCCATTCCTATGCCAGCCAGATTCATATTGGCCGCCGTTCCCAGAAGCACCGTGGCCTCTGGAGGAAGCTGATGGTAGTGGCAAACCCGCTGGTGATAAGCGGCCGGGTCCCTAACGGCCAAACAGCTACCGTGTCTTTCTCCAGGACAGGCCTTGGGCTCACAGGCCTGGTGGTTGGCCACATAGGTGATATCCTCTCTCAGGCCTCCGTTTACCCTACAGGTAGAGATGACCAGATGCGGCCTCTCTAGCCGACCGTAGAGAATCTTTTCAGCCCGGAAGAGGACCAGACCCTCATAAGGAGATAACAGATTGACCAGCATGGACGGTCTCCTTGAAGTATCTCTTTGGGGCGTCCAGCCCGGAAACAAGCTCCCCACGAAGCAAACACTCTAAGGCCCCTCCCTGGGGGGAAAGGATAAACCGTGAGGGGCAGCGCCCGGGGCAGTCTTCCTCTCTGGGGCAACCCTCGCAGGAAGAGGTAAGTCTCCGGGGAGACAGCCCCTTCCCCGCCTCTCCCAGGAGGTATTCCCGCCGGCCAACAAGGCTGGCGCAGGGGTAAATCTCCCCAGAGGGGGTAAGAACCAGGGATCTTCCCCGGGCCGCCGGACAGTAAGACCTACTGGTTCGGGGCCTTTTTTCCCTCAAGCTAAGGGACCGCCCCCTGGCCTTTAGCCAGGCAAGGGCCTGCTTGAGCCCTTTAAGCCCCTTTTTGAGAGCCTCTGGCCTGGGAAGCTCTTCCCGGGTGGCCCGGCCGGCAAGTCTCAGAAGATCCAGCCCCAGGCTCCTTACCGCCTCAAACTGGGCCAGAAAAAGGACCGTCTCCGGCAAGAAGGAGACGCTCTTGTCAGTCAGGGTGATAGTTATGCCACAGGGGTAGGCCTCCCGGCTAAGCAACTTTAGGCTGGAGACAACGGCCCGGCTTTCACCCCTCAGGGATTCATTTACTTCTGGGGGGCCATCTAAGCTTAGACCAAGGCCTACCCGGTATTTCCGTAAAATCTGGACAAGCCGGGAATCAAAGAGAGTTCCATTGCTCTGGAGGGAAAGCCTGACCCGGGGAAAACGCTTCCGGACAAGCCTCAAGGCCGTCTCCAAAGATTCGGGGACCAGGGTGGGTTCTCCCCCAGAGATAATCACCTCCCGCGGAGCCTCTTTCAGGCCAGAGAGGGCCGTGTAAAGCACCTCTTCGGCCATGGTCTCCCCGGATGAGGAGCAGTCAAGGTAGCAATACCGACAGGAAAGGTTACAGGAGGTGGTCAGGATGATTACCAAAAGTTCCGGGGAATTCATTCCACCTGGGCCTCCATCTTCAGGAAAAGGTCGGTAAGGTCATCAATGGTCTTTTCTTCTGGCTCTCTCCACAGACCGCGGCGGGCGGCCTCCAGGAGACGCTCGGCAATGTTTAGCAGGGCGTGGGGGTTATGTTTCTCAAAGAAACGTTGCATTTCGGTATCAAGGGCATAGGTTCGGGCCAGAGACTCATACATCCAATCATCGAGAACCTTACTGGTGGCATCCCACTGGAAACAGATATCCACCAGACGAGAAAGATCTCCGGCTCCCTTATAGCCGTGCCGTTTCATGCCTTCGATCCAGCGGGGGTTAAGAACCCGAGTCCGAAAGATGAATCTGGCCTCCTCGGCCGTGGTCCGGATCTTAGGGGCTCGAGGATCAGCAGAATCTCCCGTGTAGGAAACGGGGGCTTCCCCCCGGGCCGAAAGAACAGCGGTATTAAGGCCTCCGTGGTAGGCATTAAAGTCGTCAGAGGAGAAGATGTCCATCTCGCGGGTGTCCACGTTTTTGACCGTCACCTCCACCCGGGACAGGGTCCGGCGGAAGTCTTCGGTGGCCGCAGCCCCATATGTATTTTCACCGTAAGCGTAGCCACCCCAGCGGATATAGACATCCCCAAGATCCTCTGGTCGCTCCCAGCGACCGGAGTCAAGGATCTCCCCTACTCCGGCCCCGTAGGTCCCCGGCCGATCAGAAAAAACGCGGAAGCTGGCCCGACGGAAGGCCTCCTCAGGCGAGAGTCCTTCTAGAACAAGTCTCTCCAGATCTTCCTTTACGTGGGCCGCCAAAAAATTCTTCTCTGACGGTTCCTTGAGCCGGGCGACCAAACAGATGGCCTGGTCTAGAAGGTTAAGGAGATTGGGAAAGGCGTCCCGGAAAAAGCCACTGGTGCGGATGGTCACATCTACTCGAGGAAACTCCAGCTCCTCGGTGGGAATAACCTCTACTCCCAATACGCGTCCGCTCTGATGCCACACCGGCCTTGTCCCCAGAAGATAAAGAGCCTCGGCCAAGTCATCACCCCGGGTACGCATGGTGGGAGACCCCCAGATGACCATGGCCAGGGCCCGGGGATAGCGACCGTGGTCTTTAAGGTGTCTGGCCATAAGGGCCCGGGCCTGTCTGACCCCGGTCTCCCAGGCCTCCGGAGAGGGGATCTTCAAAGGATCCACGGAATAAAAGTTTCTCCCGGTAGGCAAAACCTCGTAGGTCCCCCTGGTGGGAGCCCCTGATGGTCCAGGTGGAACGAATCTACCGGATAAGGCAGCCACCAGAAAATCAATCTCTTCCCGGATCCCCTGAATCCGGGGCCAAAGATCCTGACAGATAAAAGAGAGGGCTTCTCTCAGCCGGGGATCTGGGGGAAAAGATCCCTTGACCAGGGCCTCTTCGATCATCTTCTCCACCCTGGCCACCCTCTCTGAGGCCTTAAGTTCCGGGAAAAGTTCTTTTAAAACCTCATGGGGGGATGGTCTCTCAAGAGAGACTTTGACCATGGCTGAAAGAGTGGAGTACAGACGTTTCCCTTCGGGCGGTTTTCCCAGCACATGGAGCCCATCGTTTACGTGGGTCTCGGCAATCTCTTCCAGGTAGTGGTGAAGAGACTCAACGTAGTCTTCCGGGGTGTCTTTAAGCTTCAGGTTCAAATCTTCATCGAGCTTGGCCTTTGTGGCTAAAGCCTTGATCTTCTCAAAGACAAGCTGGGCCTTGGCCGGATCCTCACCCTGAAGGAGGCGCCACTGGTCTATCTTCTCCGCGATCTCCTCCAGCTCTCCGTAATGGCCGGCCGCCATCTGAGGCGGTATCATGTGGTCAATAATGGCACAGTAGCTCCGTCTTTTGGCCTGGGTGCCCTCGCCAGGATCATTAACAATGTATGGGTAGATATTGGGTAGATCGGTGATGGCCAAGTCTGGGTAGCACTCCTCAGAGAGGGCTACAGCCTTGCCCGGTAGCCATTCTAAGGAGCCGTGCTTGCCAACATGAATCACCGCCTGGGCCCCAAAGTCATCCCGCAGCCAGCGGTAGAAGAAGAGATAGTGATGGGTCGGGGGAAGCTCGGGATCATGCAGATTGAGCTGCTCTGAAGAGAGGTTTTCCAGCCTTTCTAAGTGCCCCCGCGGGGGCTGTAGGGTAATAAAAATATTTCCATTAATCACCCCCCAAAAAAGGGTCCTCCCCTCGTGGACAAAAGGGCCAGCAGGAGGCCTTCCCCAGCTGGCTTCCATTTTCTCTTTGACCTTTGAGGGCCGCTGCTCGTGCCAGACAAGGGCCCTGTCGGCCGAAATAGAACCCACCGCTCGGGAGGCCATCTCCTGAGGAGAAAGGTACCGTCGATCAGAGATGAGGGAGGCCAGAAGCTCCCGAGCCACGGCGTTGCCGTCTTCATATAGGCGTTCCAGGTGGTATCCGGCCTCTTTGAGCTCAACAAGCAAGCGGGCCACACTCTCGAAACTATCAAGCCCAAAGGCGCACCCCAGTCGGTCGGCCCGGGGAGGATAGTGATGAAAGACAATGGCCAGACGCCGCCTCTCAGGGGGAGTCCGCCTTAGATTGGCCCAGGAAAGGGCCTGAGAGACCACCTTTTTTACCCGCTCCTCTACAGGAACTAGCCGAGCCAGGGTGGCCCCGGTGATCTCATCCTTACCTACCACCTCTCTGGTGGCCACAATGGTGGAGATAAGGCAGCCGTCCAGCTCCGGCTGGGCCACGGAGATAGAAAGATCCATGGGCGAGAGGCCCTGGAGCCCTTCCTCCCACTGGGCCCGGGAGGAGAAACTAACCACGGCCTGGATAACCGGAACATCCAGGTGAGGATAAATGGTCTTGGTCTCTGGCCAGAGAAGGGTCATGGAGAAGGGCTGAAGATTTATCAGGCAGTCTATGACCACCTGACCGTGGAGGCAGAAAAATTTTTCGGCCACCGCCCCGGGTGAAAGGGCCGGAAGGCCTTCTTCCATAAAGCGCCGATGGAAAACAGCCAGGGCTATAGCCCCACGGGCCTCAAGGAGCTCAATGAATCGGTCAACGGGGGCCAGATCTCCCGAGAGGCGATAGCCTTGAAAAAACCAGAGCCCTACAATCGGACGAGCCTCTCCCAGACGCTCCCTGGCCCAGGAAAGATAGGCCTCGACCTCCATGGGGCCGGAATAAAGGGGGTGATAGATCCCCTCAAAGGCTGGAGGGCTTGGTGGTGGGGGTTCGGGCCCTTCTCCGGTAAGCTCCCAGAAGACAAATCGCAAGAGACGGTAGAGATTTTCTTCGTCGCCATAGCGAAGATAAAGATAGCGTCTTTTAAACTTCGGGGAGTTAAGATCGCAGTAACTCTGAGCCAGGGCCAGGTCATCGTCGCTTCCGCCAGTGGGCTGAATATGGATCAGGGCTTTACTGGCCCCGGCCAGGAGATCTCTACAGCCGGGGACAGAGTCTTCCCCGCCATGAGGGCAGATGATCACCGCCTCGGCTTCCCGGCCCAGACTGACCAGCCTGGCCACCTGACGCCGGTCAAAGACGTCAAGACGGCTCCTGGCTACCACCTCAAGGGGAATACCCTCCCTTTTTAGACGCTTAGCCGCTGCTGAAAGGCTGACCAGCTCTGTTCCCGAAGAGGTGTAGTAAATTAAACGCCGCTTCATTAGGTTCTCCCGTAAGCACCTGGGAGGGGCAGGAGGCGTGGCCTGAAAGGAGACTGACAGGAGCCCCGTTCAGGAGAGGGCCTTAAGCCTCGAAGCCCGCTCCCTTCGTTTAGAAAGGCCGCGGGCCGGTCTCCCGGCTTCCGGATCAACCTACTTGCCGCGCCTTCCCGGGGCCTTCCGGCCCCAGTGGCCTGTCACCCGAAGGCTTGCCCCTCCGGGCCTAGCGGCGTTCGTCCCCGGTCACGGTTGCGGGCCAGCGCCGGACTTGCACCGGACTTCCCGTTTAACCTCCCCTTAAAAGAGGCACCCGGGCCTTAAGGGAAAACAGTTTTTTAAAGCCAGATACCAGAAGGGAATCTCATGTCAAGTTTTTCTATTTGGTAACCACCACTGTGGTCTTATCCACTCCGGTATTCCCTGTTTTAGGATCATAGGCGTAAACGATAAACTCGTAGTCTCCGGTCTCCTCCAGGGTAAGGTCCGTGGCAAAACAATTTGTTTTCTGACAGAAGGAAAGAGGGAGGATTTCCCTTAACTGGCCATCTTTTTTAAGGTAGGTGGCCACCTCATAGGCGTCGGGGGGCCAAAAAGTCTTCATATCTACCGGACAACCGCACATGGGTGTAACACTTACCCTGAGGGTCAAACTGGCCGGAACCTTAAGGAATGTATGGGCCGGCGGCTCACAGACCCTGACGACTAGTCCCGGGAAGTCGATGACAATACCGTCACCAAGGATATCCTTACCTGGCACCACCCAGGTGGTTACGCTGGCCCGGGCTAAAGCCTGTGGCTGACCGTAAGGGGCATGGACAACGATTTCCACCAGTCGGGGTTCGTCAAGATCAAGCTCCGCCACAAAGGCCGCCGTCTTTTCGTCAGAGAGACGATTTCCCCTTGCCCAAGGGGTCTTCATAATGCGTTGTGTATTTCCTGTGCTCCCCTTTATCATTCCTCGACTGAGGATCTCACCACTTAAGGCATCCTTGAGCACCACCAGGGCTCCCCCCATAGAGGTGCCTATGAATTTGGCATCTTCAGCCTTGGCCCGAATGGTTATTCTGGTTTTCATTCCCTCCTCCTTTTTAAGAACTCTTCTAAAGTAAAGAAAAGAGGGAACATTCCCTTTTCTTCTTGTCAATGGTTAAGGCTGGTAAGAGGGCATAAGAAATGGTAGAAATTTTTTCTGGCTAATCAGTTGGATCATGCTTAAAGATCTCGACCCTCGAACAAAACTCTTCTTCACCCTTTCGGTCTCTTTGCTGGCCATAAGTTTGGATCAGCCCTTTAGCCTCGGTCTTTTGGCCACAGTGGCCACCGGAGCCTTTCTTCTGGCCCGCCCTAGCTGGCCCCGGATAAGATTGGCCCTAATCTTTATTTTTTTCACCGTCTGGGGGCTTATGTTCAGTCAGGGGCTCTTTTATCAGCGTTTTCCCCGGACGGTTATCCTGACCCTCATGCCGCCGGTTGAGATCGCCGGTTTACATATCGGAGGGCTGTACATCTATAAGCAGGGAGTGTTTTACGGACTGATCCAGTCACTTAGATTCATAAGCGGCCTTATGGCCGGACTGGCCCTGTGTCTCTCCACTCCTCCCGACCGTCTCTTCTGGGGGCTGGTGGGGCTCCGCATTCCTTATGGTCTCTCCTTTCTGGCCGTTATGGCCATAAGATTTTTACCTGTAGTCTCAGAAGAGATGGCCAATGTCCGGGCAGCAATGAGGCTTAAGGGTTATCGCCCCCTGGCCCGAGGCCTTAAAAAAACCCTGATCACCGAGCTTCAGGTAATTCTGCCCGTGATGGCCGGGGCGGTCAGGCGCTCAAGGGAGGTGGCTGAGGCCCTGCTGACGCGGGGCTTTGATCCTTTGGCTCCCCGAAATAGCTACCGACGCCTTACCTGGAGGCCGGGAGAGGTGGCCGCCAGTGTGGGGCTTTTAGTCTTCGCCGGGGGAGTGGCCGGTCTGAAGATACTTTTTTGGCTCTATCAGCAGGAAATTCTCTATCTTACCTCTCTAAGACCTTTTTATGCCCTGGTGAGGTTCTACCTTTGAGAAAAGGTCCTTTTGTTTTAATCTTGCTGATCTCTATCTGGCTCTCCCAGGTCCTCTTCTCCGGAGCCGTAGCCGGAGAGAACTTCTCCCCCAGGGTTCCGGGGATCTCCCTTCTCTTCCGCATTCCCCTTGAGGACGTCTCTTTCTATGTCCGGGCCGGACACCTCCCGGATGCCTTTCTGGCCTTCTCCCCCGATGGAGGTCTTCTGGCCGTAGGAACCTTCCTTGGCCGACTCATTGTTACCAGCACTAAAGACGGACGCATTCTTTGGCAAAAAAGGATCCCCGAGGCCATGGTCAAAAGGGTGGCCTTCTCTCAGGACGGGAGGACCATCTACTTTGGGGAGCAGAGCCCCGATGGCTTCATATATGCCGTCTCGGCCACTGACGGCCATCCCCGGTGGCGCTTCCGCCTGGCAGACGATCTTCTCCCAGGAACCCCTCCAGAAAAAGGAGACATCTACGGTATCTACCGCCAGCCCGGATGCTATCGGCTAAAAGTCCTTGAGGACGGTGACCTCCTGGTCCTGGGGATTCACTCCTGGCCAGACAAAAAAAGAGGCTACTGGCGACGTCTTTCGAGGGTCTATCGCCTTAGCCCCAGCGGGCGCCTACGCTGGGCCTGGCCCCGGGAAGGGCCGGCTGAGCTTTCCCTTATCTACGCCGACTCCGATAAAAAGGGCCTGAGAGTCGCCGTGGTTTCCACCCTGCCTTCTGATCAGCTACCTCCTGAGTATCCTTACACACCGGGGACCATCTATGTCCTTGATGGCCAAAGGGGGAAAGAGGTGGGGCGTTATCGGATTCCGCCCCTTCGTCCCTACTATGATCGGGTTTCAGTCTGGGAATCAGTGGCCGTTGATCCTCAGGGGGAATTTGCCGTAGTAGCCACCTCAGACGGTCGCGGTTTTATCATCGACTTAAAAAAGATAAAACCCTCTAAGATCTTGGCCTTAGGGACCCCGATCATGGTAGGAGGGCTTCCGGTGTCAGCCATGTCCAGTTACAGTCTTATCTCTCCCCGACGAGAGATTTACTTCCAGACCGACACCTCAAGCATTCCCTATGGGCTGAATGTCTCTGGCAACCGACCGGCTGGCCCCCATCCCAACGCCAATACCATCTGGGCGGTAAACCCCCGCGGCCACATTCTCTGGCGTTTTTCCGCCCCTTTTCGGTTCCAGGGCCTGGCCAGCGACGCGCGGGGAAAGGTTCTGGCCACGGCGGCCGGGGCTTCGGCCAGAGGCCGAGAGGCCAGCCACCAGTACGGGGTTTTCGTCTTTAAAACCACCAGACCTGGCGGTGGTTTAGAGAAGCTTATTGGCTACTATCCCACCAGAGGACCGGTCTTTTTCCATCTGGCCCTCTCTCCCGACGGAAACCTCCTGGCCCTCTGCGAGACCCCTTATCTCGATGAACTAGGAAGACAGATTGGCAGCTATCAGGTCCATGTGCTAAAGATAAAAGGCCAGCTTAAAGAAGCCAGGAGGTAAACATGGCCTACTTCTTTACTGCTGAGGAGATCCGTTTTCAGGACCATCCCAAGTTCGCCGGGGTCAAATTAGCCCTGCTCATCGATGCTCAGAAAAGCCCCGCGATGAGTGTCTCCATTTTGGATATTTCACCGGAGGTAGAAATTCCGATTCACACCCATGAAACCCAGGCCGATTCTATCTATGTGCTGGAGGGAGAGGGAGTGGCCTATGTCAACGGCACCTGGCAATCTATAGGGCCGGGAGACTACATCCTCGTTCCTCCCGGGGAAGAGCACGCGGTCAAGAACACCGGGGCCGGGAGCTTACGTCTTTTTATCGTCCACAGCCCTCCCCTTTATTGAGGTGAGGCTTGCAGGGGTTGTTTAAGACCTGGGCGATGATCTGGCTTAATTCATCCAACTTGTATGGTTTGGCAATCATGCCACAGAAACCATAACGTTGGTAATTGGCCAGAACCGGATCGGTAGAGTAGCCGCTGGAGACGATAACCTTGGCCCGAGGGTTTATTTTTAGGATCTCCCGAACCGCCTCCTTTCCCCCCATACCCCCAGGGACCGTAAGATCCATAATCAGCAGATCATGGGGGCGACCGGCAGCCAAGGCGGCCTGATAGACCTCAAGGGCCTGCCGGCCGTCACTGGCTTCTTCAACTTCATAGCCCAAAAGAAAAAGCATCTCCCGCAGACTTTCCCGAACCATATCTTCATCGTCCATGATGAGAACAAGCCCCTGGCCGCGATAAAGTAATGGTTCCTCCCTTCCCGGGACCAGGGTGGCTTCAGTAGCCGGCAGATAGACATAAAAACAGCTTCCCTGCCCGGGACGGGAGCGAACCATAATGTGGCCCTGATGCTTCCGGACAATAGAGTAGGCAGTGGCCAATCCCAGGCCACTTCCCTTCTTTTTGGTGGTGAAGAAGGGATCAAATATCTTGTCCAAATATTTCTTAGGAATGCCAACCCCCTGATCCCTTACCGATATCTCCACATAGCGTCCGGGAGAAAGGGGAAGCCTGGAGTCAGCATCTATCTCCACATTGCGGGCCTTTACTCGAATAAGTCCCCCTTCGGGCATAGCCTGGTCGGCATTAAGAAGGAGATTATTTAACACCTGGCCGATCTGATCACGATCCACTTCTACCGGAAGAAGATCCTCAGCCAAATCTAACTGATAGCCAACATTGGAACCGGCCAGAACGAACTCGGCCACCTCCCGAATAAGCTCTTTGAGATCCACCACTTCCTTAACCGGATCTCCACCCTTGGAGAAGGTGAGAAGTTGCTGGGTAAGGGATTTGGCCCTTAGACAGGAGCGCTCAACCTTTTCGAGGATCCTCTGAACCTTCTCGTTGTCTTGAGAGAAAATCCGAGCCAGAGAAAGATTGCCCAAAAGGGCCGTAAGGATATTGTTGAAGTCGTGGGCGATGCCTCCGGCCAGCACAGCCAGCGATTCCAGCTTCTGGGCCCTGATAATCTCCTCCTCCATTCTCTTCTGTTCTGTAATGTCACGGACGATTCCCAGGACCTCTTCCGGGCCACAGGGGGTCAATCGGGCCTCGTAAATAAAGAGGCCTCCTAATCGACTGGGAAGCTGGTATTCAAAGACCTCCATTCGACCAGAGGAGAGAACCCGGGAGATTTTCTCCAAGGTCAATTGGGCCAGGCCCTGAGGCAGAAGATCAACCACACTGGCCCCTATGATCTCCTGGGGAGGAACATAGAGTTTGTCTTCTTCTTTGGCGTGAAAGTCCAGAAAGACTCCATCTTTGTCTAGGCGGAAGATCATATCAGGTAGGGCCTCAATGATGGCCCTTAGGCGAGACTCACTCTGGCGGAGTCTTTCCTCAGTGAGTTTACGCTCGGTAATGTCCTCCACCAGGGAAACAGCCCCGATGACCTCTCCCTGGGAATAGACAGGCACGGCCTCGGCCCTAATAAAAATAAGTCTTCCACTGGTAACCGAGAGGTATTCTCCCTCATAGGAGGCCCGTTCTCCAGACAGAGCCCTCTTGGCTGCGGCAGTCACCTTGGGGTTGGGAAGCTCAAAGACGTTGAGTTTTAGGATCTCCTCACGGCTGGAGCCTATAATACGCACCAGGGCATCATTGCAGGTTTTGATGTTTCCCTCCCTATCAAAGAAAAAAAGCCCCAGAGGGGCATTATCAAAGACGATGCGGTACTTCTCCTCGCTTTCCTGAACGGCTCTTTGCCCCTCAAGGTATGGAGAAAGATCCACGGCTACCGCTACCATGCCCTGATAGGCCCCAGATTGATCGTTCCGCCTTACAACCTCAAGATGAGCCGGAAAAATAGAACCGTCTTTGCGCTTCAGACGCACCAGCCCCCGGAAGAAGCCTTTCTCCATGGTAGTCTCAAGTACCAGTTTGGCCTCCTCAGGGTCGGCATGAAAATCAAAAGGGGTCATACGCCCCAAAACCTCCTCGGCTCGGTAACCAAAAACGCTCTCGGAGGCCGGATTCCAAAGGACAAACTTTCCTTCTTGATTAATAGCTCCTAAATGAACAGGAAGAAGATTAAGGAGGGAATGCCCTGG
The DNA here is from genome assembly GCF_011207455.1 of Thermosulfuriphilus ammonigenes. Lineage (GTDB taxonomy): Bacteria > Desulfobacterota > Thermodesulfobacteria > Thermodesulfobacteriales > ST65 > Thermosulfuriphilus > Thermosulfuriphilus ammonigenes. The sequence continues at coordinate 2,271,840 of NZ_CP048877.1, read as the reverse complement.
AGATTTTAGAGCCTGCAAAAGACCTCCTTACCAGAGACTTTAAATTCCAAGATATTGCTCAAAATGATTAAAACTATTTAATCACTTATTGAGGAATTTTCTAGGATTGTTTTCATTCTTTTTTGAAATCAGCCTTATTTAGTTTCTTTCTCTATAAATAATTCATTAATATTGATCATTAAAAACTCCTAAACATTTTACAAGTTAAAAAATCATGGTTTTTCAGATCGATCGGCTGAGGTTATAAAAACTTCCAGGGAACGGGCTTGATCACCGCTTCATTCAGACTATACTCCCGCTAAAAACAAACTTGACCCTCGGCCGTCTGATTATCGAACATCTTTTTTTTGAAAAAAGATGTTTTCTAAGAAGGATTGGGGGTATTAAAGGCCAGGTCTTCACTGGCAAGAAGATATCCGGGGAGTTGATAAAGGGGGAAATTTAACGGCCCAGATGGGCATTCGCCAAAGACGGGCCCCTGATGACCTAAAAAGTAATAGGCTTTCCCCAAGGGCTTTAAGATCAAGAGAATTCAAACAATTTAGGTATCGATCCATCTAAAAATTAAAGGAATAATTCTTAAATGAACCACCTGAGAGAAAAGCTTCGAGACCTCATTTTCACTTTGGCCTCTATCCCTAGCCCCAGTGGTCAGGAAGGGGCTATTCTGGAGTTCATCTGGAACCGGCTAAAGCCACTTAATATTCCCCTGCGACGCCAGATGGTACCAGACCGTTTCTACAACCTTCTGGCCAACGAATCTCCCGACAACCGCCTTCTCATCACCGCCCACGTGGACACCGTCCCTCACTGGCTGGGAGTATTTCCCCCTCGGATAAGGGACGGGCGTCTGGAAGGTCTGGGAGTCTGTGACGACAAAGCCGGAGTGGCCATCATGATCCTCCTCCTTGAGGAAAGGCTCCGGCAAGGGGCCCCCTTACCCGTAACCTTTGCCTTTGTCGTGGATGAAGAGAGGGAGGGGCAAGGATCAGCCACTTTATCTAAAGAGCCTCTTCCCCCCTGGGCCGTAGTCCTTGAACCTACAGAGCTTAAATTAGCCATTGCTGAAGGGGGATCGGTCGAATTCGAGATCCATATTCGTGGCAAGTCGGCCCATGGTAGTTGCCATCTAGAAGGGGAGAACGCTATTGACAAGGCCATTGATCTGGTCAGCCATCTAAAAAGACTGCCCTTTCTTTATTCTGAACACCCCCTTGTGGGCCCCGGAGGGCTGAATGTGGAACGTATCTCTGGGGGCGATGGAGAACTACGGGTTCCGGATCTCTGCACCCTGGAGATTGACTTTCGGGTTCTCCCCGGCCAGGGAACAGGCCCGGTCATAGAGGAGATCAAGAAAGTCCTGGATGGATACCCCTCGGTATCTTACGTAGTCAAAGACATCTCTGAGCCCTTTTCTCTGAACAAAGAATCCCCCTTCGTTCGCCAATTTGCTGAGGCCTATCGTCAAGCCCTTAAGGAAGAGGCCCGTTTCTCTGGAATGCCTAGCTGGACCGATGCCGCCCATCTTCACTCTGCCGGCCTTGAACCCATTGTCTTTGGCCCTGGAGAACTTGCCCCCTGCCACACCCCAGAAGAATATCTGGAGCTAGAAGAAGCAGAAAAGGCTTACCTGATCTTAGATCGTCTAATCGATCTTCTGGCCGGATAAATCGGCCTCCATGCGTCGCCAGACCCCCTGCCTGGCAGTCTCCTGAAAACCGTGGCGACGATAAAACTCCCTGGCCCTCTCGTTCTCCTCTCCTACCCAGAGGGCCACCCGACGATGGCCCCCACGGCGCAGAAAGTTCAGGGCCTCTTTGAGGAGCAAATCAGCTACCCCGGTATGGCGATACGGCGGGGCCACCAGAAACTCATGTATCTCGGGGATCTCTTCCCCCTGAAAGCGACAATCTGGCTGAACGGCAATAAGACCAACAGGACGCCCGTTGACAAAGGCCACCCAAAATCCCCCGGCCGAATGTTTAAGAAGCCAGCGGAGATATCCCTTTATTCTTTTAGGGTCCCGGAAGGCGTACTGAGGCATCTCCTCATAGGCCTGAAGATAGAGTTGGATCAGATCCTTAAGTAAGCCCTCAAGAGAGGCAATTTGTCTAACGTCTATCTCTTTGGGGCCTGCTCTTTCCATTGGCGGCTAAAAGTTAAATCTCTCTCCTTTAATTGACCACCGCAATTATTTTGGTGTTTACACTCCTAAATATCTCTTTTAAGAAAGAAGACTTATTGGGCTTTTCCTTTATTTTTCTAAAGGAGGTACCCTATAGTAGGAAATTTTTTACTCTCCTTCTTCTAAGATGGCCTAAAATCTAGCTTTTTTTCATCAGGTGTGTTACAAATTTTTTTGATTTTAAACTTGTAAGAATGATTTTTATTTGATATAAGACTTTATATTGAAACCTTCTCACAAAAAAGAAAGTCCTAAACAGAAGGGACAGCAAGGTAGAAAACTTAATTAAGGAGAGCCCCATGAACCAAGAAAAAATAGAAAAATATCGTGGCTTAGGTCTCAAGATGACTCCCCAGAGGCTGGCTATTCTTGAGTACCTAGAGGGTAATAAAAGTCACCCCTCGGCCGAAGATATTTATCGCCATGTTCGCTCTCAGTTTCCAAGCATGTCCTTTGCCACTGTTTACAATACCCTTGAGGCCCTTAAAGAGCGCGGGTTGGTCCAAGAGTTGCATATTGATCCATCCAAGAAACGTTTTGATCCGGACACCAGCCCCCACAACCACCTTATCTGTCTCGGGTGCCATAAGATCATCGACATTTTCACCACCCCTCCCATGAATAGCATCCCCCAGGAGGAGCTTCAGGGCTATAAACTTATCTCGGCTCAGGTGGTTCTCTACGGTCTTTGCCCTGAGTGCCAGGAGAAAGAGGCTCAACAAAAGGATTGATCCTAAAGCCCCCTCCCCCTTCGGGGCCAGGTCCGTTAAAATAGCCCTCTAACCCCAGGAGGAGGGACCATGGCTAATTTTGTCCACCTTCATCTCCACACAGAATTTTCTCTTCTTGATGGAGCCATAAGGCTGCCAGCCCTTTTCTCCCAGGCTAAAGAATACGGTTATCAGGCTATCGCCAAGACAGATCACGGAAATCTTTTCGGAACTATTCCCTTCTATGAGGCCGCTGTGGCCGCGGGGATAAAGCCCATCATTGGCTGTGAGGCCTATGTAGCCCCTGGCTCTCGCCGAGAGCGTAAGGCCAAAGGAGCCCACGAGGCCGGATTCCACCTGGTCCTCCTTTGCATGAACCAAACGGGCTACAAGAACCTCCTTCGTCTGATCACCTTGGCCAACTTCGAGGGCTTCTACTGGAAACCCCGGGTAGATAAGGAGCTTCTTCGAGAATACAATGAAGGTCTTATTGCCCTGTCAGCCTGTCTTCACGGTGAGGTGGCTCACTCTTGCCTTCAGGGGAACCTCAAACAGGCCAGAAAGCTAGCTGAAGAATATGCCCGTATCTTTCCGGGGCGTTTTTACCTTGAGATCCAGGAAAACGATCTGCCGGAGCAAAAGATAGCCAATCAGGGGCTTATGGAAATAGCCCAAGAGCTGGGACTTCCTCTGGTAGCCACCAATGATTGCCACTACCTTCGAGCCGAGGACGCCCGGGTTCACGATGTTCTTCTCTGCATCCAGACCAACAAGACCATCCAAGATGAAAACCGCCTCCGCTTCTCCACTGACAAACTTTACTTCACCTCTCCGGAGGAGATGCTTCAGCGCTTCTCTTATGCCCCGGAGGCCGTCTCTATCACCAGAGAGATTGCCGAACGCTGTAATCTGGAGATCAAGCTCGGCCAGCATCATTTCCCGCGGTTTCCCAGGCCGGAGGGGAAAACCTATGAGGAGATGCTCGATATTCAGGCTCGGGAGGGGCTTAAACGGAGGCTCAGGGAACTTTCTCGGGGGCCAGGGCTGGCCGATGACGAGCACCTCTACTGGCAGAGACTAGAGCTTGAGCTCACGGTGATCAAGGAGATGGGCTTTGCCAGCTATTTCCTTATCGTGGCCGACTTTATCTCCTGGGCCCGGAAAAGAGGAATCCCGGTGGGACCAGGGCGGGGATCAGCGGCCGGCTCTCTGGTGGCCTACGCTATGGGCATCACCAACATCGACCCCCTCCGATACGGTCTTTTGTTCGAACGTTTTTTGAACTTGGAGCGCAAGAGCCTTCCGGACATTGATGTAGATTTCTGCATGCGGCGGCGAGGGGAGGTCCTCCAGTATGTCCACCAGAAATACGGCGGGGCTGACTATGTAGCCCAGATCGCCACCTTTGGACAGATGAAGGCCCGGGCCGTGGTTAGGGACGTCGGCCGGGCCTTGGGAATGAGCTATCCTGAAGTAGATCGAATTGCCAAAATGATCCCCGAAGAGCTGGGAATCACCCTGGATAAGGCCATCGCTCGGGAGCCTCGATTAAAAGAGGCGGCGGAAAAGGATCCCCGGGTGGCCGAGCTCCTGTCCATCGCCCGGGTCCTAGAGGGTCTTCCCCGTCACTCTTCCACCCATGCCGCCGGTGTGGTTATCTCTGATGCCCCCCTTACGGAATATGTTCCCCTGATGAAAGGCGACCGGGATGAAATAATCACCCAATACGATATGAAGGCCATCGAAAAGATTGGCCTTATCAAGTTTGACTTCCTGGGCCTCAAGACCCTGACAATCATTGCCACCGCCTGTCAGCTGGTAGAAAAGCATCAAGGGGTAAAGGTGGATCCAGACAAGATTCCCCTTGATGATCCCCAGACTTTCCGGCTTCTCTGCCAAGCGGAGACCGCCGGAGTCTTCCAGCTTGAATCCTCGGGAATGAGGGATCTGCTTACCCGTATGAAGCCCTCCCAGTTCACTGACCTCATTGCCTTGGTGGCCCTCTACAGACCGGGGCCCCTGGAATCCGGAATGGTAGATCAGTTCATCAAGGCCAAACATGGTCTTGAACCGGTACGCTATATCGTTCCCGAGCTGGAGGAGATCCTCAAAGAGACCTACGGAGTCATTGTCTATCAGGAACAGGTCATGAAGATTGCCAGCAAACTGGCCGGCTACAGTCTGGGAGAGGCCGACATCCTTCGGCGGGCCATGGGCAAAAAGGTCCCGGAGATCATGGCCGCCCAAAGAGAACGCTTCGTCTCCGGGGCCATCGCAAGGGGCATTCCCAAGGACAAGGCCGAGGTGATATTTGATCTTATGGAAAAGTTTGCCGGCTATGGCTTCAACAAGAGCCACTCGGCAGCCTATGCCCTTATCGCCTATCAGACCGCCTATCTCAAGGCCCACTTCCCTGTGGCCTATATGGCCGCTCTCCTCTCCTACGAAATGGGAGATGCCGATCAGGTAGTCAAATATGTCAATGAATGCCGGCGCATGGGCATTGAAGTTCTGCCCCCGGATATCAACGAAAGTGATCGAGATTTTACAGTAGTTGGAGACAAGATCCGATTTGGTCTGGCAGCCATTAAGAATGTGGGCGAAGGGGCCATTGATTCCATCCTTAAGGCCCGAAAAGAGGGCCCCTTTTCCTCTTTTGAGGACTTCTGTCTTCGGGTGGATCTGCGAAAGGTAAATCGTCGGGTAATCGAATCCCTTATCAAGGCCGGAGCCTTTGATTCTCTCTCGGCCCATAGGGCCCAACTTATGGAAATTCTGGATCAAGCCCTGGATCTGGCCCAGCGTCGTCAAAAGGCTAAAGAACAGGGACAGTTCTCCCTCTTTGAGCTCGGGTCCTCAGCCATGGCCAGCGAAGGTCTCAAGCTACCGGAGATTCCCGAATGGGCCGAAGCAGAACTTCTAGCCTATGAAAAAGAGGCCCTGGGCTTTTACATCAGCGGTCACCCAATAGATCCCTATGAAGAGTGGCTCTCTCGCGTCTCGGGGATCAATACCCAGACAATTGCCGAGATGAGAGATGGCAGCCGGGTTTGTCTGGGAGGAATTATTCGCCAGGTCAAAGAGATAACCACCAGACGGGGGGACAAAATGGGTTTTGTCTCCCTTGAGGATCGTCATGGCCTAGTGGAGGTAGTCTGCTTTAGTGAAGTCTACCAAAGAATGCGTCCCTTGATAGAGGCCGATGCCCCGGTCCTTGTCCAGGGAAGAGTTAACGTAGATGAAAGAGGGGCTAAAATTATCGCTGATGAGGTTATCCATCTAGATGAGGCCCAGAAGGCCATTCTGGCCTCAGTGACCATCCGGGTAGAGGCCCCCAAGGTCTCCCTAGCTGAAATTCCTGAACTTAAAGAAATTCTTCTGGCCCATCCAGGACGCTGTCCGGTGAGCCTTTCTATTGTTTATCCCCAAAAGGGACAGGTGGAGCTTGAACTACCGGAGGAGTTTTCCGTAGAGCCCAGCCCGGAACTTACCCGCTCCATAGAAAGGCTCCTCGGATACCCGGCCTTAGAGATTCAGCTCCTGTCACCGGAGTCCAGTAACCAGAGACGACCGGCCTGGGGGAGGAGCTAAGATGTCTGAACTCACTCCCGCTGGGCTTAAACGGGCCCTTGAGGCCATTCTTTTCGCCGCTGAGGGCCCCCTTTCTCTGGAGAGATTGGCCCGAAGCTTCCCGGAGTTTCCCCGAACGGCCCTGAGAGCTGCCTTAAGGGAGCTGGTAGCAGAGTATCAGGGACGGGGGATAGAGATTCGGGAGGTGGCCGGAGGTTTCCGTTTTCAAACAGCCCCGGATCTGGCCGAGTTTGTCGTCCGCATCCGGCAGGCCAATCCAATAAAACTCTCCCGGGCCGCCCTTGAGACTTTAGCCATCGTCGCCTACCGCCAGCCTATCACCCGGGCCGAAATAGAGGATATCCGGGGGGTGGACAGCAGTGCTCCCCTTAAAATGCTCCTAGAGAGAAAACTTATCAAGATTGTCGGACGCAAAGAAGTTCTGGGAAGACCGCTTCTTTACGGAACCACTGATTACTTCCTAGAGGTCTTTGAGCTTCGAAATCTATCAGACCTTCCGGACCTAAAGGAACTGGAAGATCTCGAACGGCCCGGCGAGGGTGAAAGCACCCCCCTCTTTAAGACGGAAAAAGCCGCCATTGAGAAAGACGCCTGATGGCCGACAAACGATCCCTGTCTCCCAGCCGGGCCCGGGCCAGGACATCCTCCAGAAAGGCGGTGGTCTGGTCGTAGGCCTGACGATCCACCGGAAATGGATGACCATCTTTTCCCCCATGGGCAAAGGCATATCGGGCCGGATCCCGCCTTGAGACCGGAACTCCGTGAACCACTTCGGCGGTAAGGGCCAGGGCCCTTAAGGCCTTAGGGCCCAGCCCTTTTATAGAAAGAAGCCCCTCAAAACTCTGGGGCTGGGCTTCATAAGTGCGGATGAGAATCTTTTCCATCCCCCGGGGCAAAAGATCAGAGGCCTTGATCCCATGCCGGGCCGGAAGATCAAGACGCTTAAGGCCCAAAAGAGTCCGAAGGTTGGCCTCCGGATGCTCTCTGGCCAGGGCGGTAATGACCTCCCGGGCCAGAGCACTCTCGGAGGCCACCAGATTAAGGGGACGGGCCACTTCCTGAGCACATATGGCCGCGTGTGGTTCACAGACAAAATCCCGGACTTTTTCGGCCAACCAGTGATAGCGCCGGGCAAAACCTGCTGTCTCGTTCATTCCCTGCTGAACCACCGCCCAAAGACCGGAACGGGTAAAGAAGAAGCTATGATGATAAAGGGTGTAGCCATCCTGAAGGGCAGTATTATCCACCTTGGCCGAAAGCCGACTGGCCTGAACAAGGGAGACAAAGCTCTGGGGGAGGGCCTCTTTTTCACAAACAGCCACAATCTCAGCCGGAGTCTTACGGGAGGTAGCCCCCTTCCCCCCACAGACAAAAATGCCTACCTCCGGGCCAATGTCCTTTAGGGCCAGCTTAAGAGCCCCACAGACGGTAGTAGTTACTCCTGAGGAATGCCAGTCAAAACCGAGCACACAGCCAAGGGCCTGAAACCAGAAGGGATCAGCTAAGCGGCGCAAGAACTCTTCTGGCCCATAATCTTCGACGATCAGGAGACAGATGGCCCGGGCCAAACGGACCATCCGATTAAAAAGCCAGCCGGGGGCCCGCCCTCCATGAAGAGGAAGATTGGCTACCCCTACCCTTCTGGCCATTAGTCCTCCCGCCGCAGCTTAAGGAGTTCAACCTCTCGCTTGCGAATATACTGAAGGAGGACTTCTTCTTCCCGGAGTGTCAGATGAAACTTGACCCCCATGAGTTTCAACTCCTGGGTTTCAACCAGTCTGACCACCTCTGCCTTGGCTAGACATATAGGAGGGTAAGGAGTGGTTTCATTGAGCCATAGCTCCAGGGTGATCTCTTCCATAAACTCCCGAAGAGGGACTTCTAGACTGTATCCGGTGAGGGCCATTCCCCCCAAGGAGAGGTCCTTTATGCGCCCGCGTCCCTCTTTTCCCTTGTAGTGATAAAGGGCCTGAGATTTAGCCGGGGTCTCAATGCGGTAGAACTGTCTTCTTTCTAGACGGAAGAGAAGCTCAGGATAAGCCAGCCGAAGGCCTTTTTCATCCTGGCCGAGAAAATGACTCTCAAAGTGATGCCAGATATTACTGGAGTCTCGGAAAACCACCCGGAGCTTACGAGAGATAGGCTGCCATCGGGGCGGCTTATCAAAAACAAGCCCTCGTGGTCCTTGATCTATCAAGACGGTAGGACCAGAACGAAACCCGGGGGCCAGGATCTCAAACCAAAGCCCCTTCTCTCGGGCCTCTTCAAGGACCGACCGAATAAGATCGGAGTCTTCCGTCTTCTCTAGACCGTCTTCGGCCTTACGCCAGTAAGTCAGGAGACACCTCCGAAATTATTTAAGCTCGGCCCAGCTCTTCCCCCAAGAGACATTGACTTTCAGAGGAACCCGAAGTGTGACCACCGTCTCCATGAGTTCGACAATACGCCGGGCCACATCTTCCACCTGAGGCTCCGGGATTTCAAAAAGAAGTTCATCGTGAACCTGGAGAATCATTTTGGCCGGCATTTCCTCTTTCTTTATGGAGCGATGGATTTCTATCATCGCCAGTTTGATGATGTCCGCCGCCGACCCCTGAATGGGAGTATTAATGGCTGTTCGCTCGGCAAACTCCCGGGCCGCCCGGTTAGGACTATTTATATCTGGCAGATATCTTTTTCGGCCGAAAATGGTAGCCACATAACCCTTTTCTCGGGCCTCCGCTACAATCTGCTGCATGTAATCCCGCACCCCGGGATATCTCTCAAAATAACGTTCGATAAAGGCAGCGGCCTCCCGACGGCCAATTTTAAGCTCTTTGGCCAGGCCATAAGGGCTCATACCATAAACGATACCAAAGTTGATAGTCTTGGCCACTCGCCGCATCTCCGAAGTGACCATCTCTCGAGGAACCCCAAAGATCTCCATGGCCGTCCGGGCATGGATATCCTCCCCCCGGGCGAAGGCCTCAACCAGAGTTTGGTCCTGGGAATAATGGGCCAGGACCCTGAGATCAATCTGGGAATAATCTGCAGAAAGAAGAAGGTGGCCCTCCTCGGGAACAAAGGCCCGTCTTATTTTGGTTCCCTCTTCCCCGCGAACAGGAATATTTTGAAGGTTGGGCTCCGAGCTTGAGAGACGGCCAGTGGCCGTAACGGTCTGGTTAAAAGAAGTGTGGAGACGACCATCAAGGGGGTTTACCATCCGGGGCAAGGCATCAACATAGGTGGACTTAAGTTTGGCCAAAGTCCGATACTCAAGAACCAAACGAGGCAGTTCGTGAAGGGCCGCCAGCTCCTCCAAGACTTCGACATCTGTGGAGTAGCCCGTCTTTTTCCTGGTCTTTTTCAGGCGAGGTAGTCCCAACTTATCAAAAAGAATTGATCCCAAACGCCGGGTAGAGTTGATATTAAAGGCCTCTCCGGCCAGGGCATATATGCGCTCTTCAAGCTCAAGAAGCCTTCTTTCAAACTCCCGCGAGAGCTCCCGGAGATAGACGAGATCTATCTTGACCCCGACGATCTCCATCTCCGCCAAGACATAAATTAAGGGAATTTCTACCTCCATAAAAAGAGGCCAGAGGGAGTGTTCTTTAAGCAGGGGCCACATCTTCTCATGGAGAAGGTAGGTCACGTGGGCATCCTCACAGGCATAGATCTTGGCCTCCTCAAGGCCCACATCGGCGAAACTACCGCCCTTGCCCACCAACTCTCGGTAAGAGATCATCTTGTGCCCCAGATATTCCTGGGCCAGATCGTCCAGATTATGGGCGCGACGGGTGGGGTCAAGCAGATAAGAGGCGACCATAGTATCACCGGCCAACCCTCTAAGCTCTATCCCCTGGCGGCGGAGGAGAATAAGATCATACTTGATGTTCTGACCGACTACAGGAACCCTCTCATCTTCTATAAGAGGGGCCAAGTGTCTCTTGACCGTCTCAAAGGAGAGTTGATCGGGACTGGTTAAAACCTTATGCCCCACGGGGATATAATAGGCCTTGGGGGGAGAAAAACAAAGGGCCACCCCGACAATCTCTGCTCGGAGAGGGTCCTTATCTGTGGCCTCAAGATCAACAACCAGGAGGGCGGCCCCACGGGCCTGGGCCACCAAGTCCTTAAGCTCTTCTTCGCTGGTTACCAGATGATAATCATCATAAGAGATAGTCTTCTCCGGAGGTAGCTCCCTTAAGAGCCGGGTAAAATCAAGCTCCCGGAAGAGCTCCCTCAGGCGTGGCCAGTCTGGCTCCCGGAGGCGATAGTGCGAGAGATCCAGGCTCACCGGAGCATTGTCTTTGAGCCTGATCAGCTCCTTGGAGATCCTTGCGGCCTCGGCATGGGCCTTAAGGAGTTCCCTTAACCTAGGGCGAGAGACCTCCTCAACCCTTTCAAGGAGGGCCTCCAGGGAACCAAACTCCCGGATGAGTTTAATGGCTGTCTTCTCACCGATACCCGGGACACCAGGAATGTTGTCTGAGGAGTCTCCCGTAAGGGCCATAACATCGAGAAGTTTCTCAGGGGGGAGGCCAAAGCGTCTTTCTACAGCCTTTCGATCGTAGATTATGTTTTTCATCGGATCCCAAATTATGACCCGGTCGGAGACAAGCTGGAGAAAATCTTTGTCTCCAGAGATAATAACCACCTGATGGTCTATCCTGCGGGCTAAAGTAGCAATAATGTCATCAGCCTCGTAGCCCTCGATCTCCAGGATGGGGATCCCTAGGGCCTGACCGATTTCTTTAATGTAAGGTAGTTGAGGGATGAGATCCGCAGGCATCTCTGGACGGTTGGCCTTGTAGGCCTCGTACATCTCGTGGCGAAAGGTGGGACCCGGAGCGTCAAAGACCAGGGCCATATAAGTGGGACGCCTTTCCCTTAAAACCTTCCAGACCATGTTGGTAAAGCCGTAGATGGCCTTTGTTGGGAGCCCCCGACGGTTGGAAAGATGGCCGGTTATGGCAAAATAGGCCCGGAAGACATAAGAACTGGCATCGATCAGATAAAGATAGTCGTTTCTATTCATTGTTTGACTTTCAGGATCCTATTAAGTATCTTCACTGGCCGGAAAAGTAAACCAGAAAGAGGAAAGATCCATGGCCAATGTGATCGTCGTCGGAACCCAGTGGGGAGATGAAGGTAAAGGCAAGATTGTCGATCTGCTCACCTCCAGGGCCCAGGTAATTGTTCGTTTTCAGGGTGGAAACAACGCCGGCCATACCTTAGTGGTCGGTGGAGAGAAATACATCCTTCATCTCATCCCTTCGGGAATCCTCAATGCTGACGACAAAACCTGTCTTATCGGCAACGGCGTAGTGGTGGATCCCGAGGTCCTTCTTAAGGAGATAGAAACCCTTAATCAACGAGGCTATCCGGTACCCCCGGGAAAACTTTATTTAAGTGAAAATGCTCATCTTATCATGCCCTACCACAAGGCTATTGACCACGGCCGAGAGGCCCGCAAGGGCAAAAAGGCCATTGGAACCACTGGCCGAGGCATTGGTCCCTGCTATGAAGACAAAATTGCCCGGCGGGGGATAAAAGTTATTGATCTCTTAGACGAGAATCTCTTTGCCGAAAAACTTCGTGACGTTCTGGAAGAAAAAAACTTTTATCTGGAAAAGTTCCTGGGAGTTAACCCTCTCCCCTTTGAAGCAATTTATGATACTTATCTATCCTTCGGCAGACAGCTGGCCCCTTATGTAACCAACGTCTCTGTCAAGCTGGCCGAGGCCATGGAGGCCGGGAAGAGCATCCTCTTTGAGGGAGCCCAGGGCACCCAACTTGATATCGACCACGGTACTTATCCTTTTGTGACCTCCTCCAACACTGTGGCCGGCGGAGCCTGCTGCGGTGCCGGTATTGGCCCCACCAAGATTGACGTTGTTCTGGGAATCTGTAAGGCCTATACCACCAGGGTCGGTGGAGGCCCGTTCCCTACCGAACTTACTGACGAGGTCGGGGATCATCTCCAGCGCCAAGGGGCCGAGTTTGGCTCCACCACCGGTCGAAAAAGGCGCTGTGGCTGGCTGGATATAGTCGTCCTTAGAGAGGCCGTCCGCCTCAATGGTCTTACGGCCCTAGCTATTACCAAGCTTGATGTTCTCTCCGGCCTTAAGTCCCTTAAAATATGCACAGCCTATCAGTATGAAGGCCAGATCTTCCGATCCATGCCGGCCAACATCAACCAGGTGGCCCAGGCCCAACCCATCTATGAAGAACTCGAAGGTTGGTCTGAGGATATTTCCGGAGTGCGGGCCTTTGAAGAACTCCCCTCGGCGGCCCAAAACTATATCCGACGCATTGAGGAACTGGCGGGAGTACCTGTCTGGCTTATCTCTGTGGGGGCTTCTCGAGAAGAAACTATCATTCTTCACCACCCCTTTGCCGGACATTGAGGACACCGGGGGCGGCCCTTTAGGCAAAAGTTCTTCCCTAAGGCCACCAAAAGGGCGTGGTATTCCTGATAAAGCTGAACGTCCTCTGGCAGGTTCTCCATAAAAAAATCCTGAATCTCTTGGTAACCGGCCTCCTCAGGAACAAGAAGGTGACGATGAAGTATGCGCTTAGTGTAGGCGTCCACCACGAAGATCGGCAGGTGACCGGCATAAAGGAGAATTGAATCCGCTGTCTCCGGGCCAATACCAGAGACAGCCAAAAGCCGCGGCCGCAACGACAGGCCTTCGGCAAACATGGCTTCAAGATCACCCTGCCAGCCCTCCATAACAAACTCCAGAAAGTTCTTGAGCCGTCTGGCCTTCAGATTGTAGTATCCGGCTGGCCGAATAAGGTGGGCCAGATGGTCTGTAGGCACCCTCCACAAGGCCTCGGGGTCAAGAAGATCTTGACGGCGGAGATTGGCTATAGCCTTTTCTACGTTCTGCCAGTTGGTGTTCTGGGTAAGGATAGCCCCCACACAGACCTCAAAAGAGGTCTTAGCCGGCCACCACCCCTGGGGGCCAAAATGATTCAGAAGCAAATGATAGAGCTCAATAAGCCTCTGCGAACGGTTCAAGGCTAGTCAGAACGGACAAAGACCAGGTAGAAAAGAACAGAGAGGAACCCAACACCACCAGCTACAAAAAGCCCTATACTCTTTAGATCTGTTTGACCGCCGGTGCGGGGTAATACGTAGTAGATAAAGGCCCACAATCCCAAAGCACCGCATATAAGCCAGGCCGTGGCGTAGGCCCGGCGAATGAGAAGAAAAAGCATGACTGCCGCCAAAGGTCCCCAATAAAGGGGGCTGGAGAGAATAACGACCGGATCAGTCCTTTTGAGAAAGGAAATAATGGACTGGGTACTTAACAGCTCCCCCAGACGTTGGAAATCTATATGAGGCAGAGAGAGGGAGGCCATGGGTGACTAATCTTGAGCCTCCAGGTTTTCCCAAACGAGCATCATGTAATCTCTGAGCTTCTCTGACTCCTGCTCTGTCATCCCCCGGGTAGCCTTGCTTCTGACTGTCTCCCCTACTTTGCGAAGCTGTTTTTCCAGCTCCCGTCCCCGATTGGTAAGGACTATACGATAAGCCCGGCGATCCTTTGGTGAGGGCCGACGTCTTACCAACCCCGCCTCTTCCAAGCGATCAATAATGCGCACTAAAGTGGGGCTTTCTATGTGGAGTTTTTGAGCCAGAGCACTTTGGGTGATGCCGTCCTGATTGTAGAGTTTCATTAAAACACAAAACTGAGCGGTGGTCAGCCCCAGGGGTTGAAGGAGACGATCCACCTCCTTCTGAAAGGAACGATAGACTCGATTGGCTAAGAACCCCAAACACCTGTCTAGAGTAAACTCCGGCTTAGTCATGGCACAAAAATTAGCCTCTTAATTAGACAATTGCAACTTTTTTTTATAATTATGGTTGACGATTCACCTTGTTATTAGGCCATTATAGTCGATGATGTTTTTACTTTCTTAAGAAAACATTCCTAAAAAGGCAAAATCTCCAAATATCTCACTTTATAAGCTAGAAAAACTTTGATTTATTAAAAATTTATTTCTTCTTTTAACAAGAAAGGGGCTTTAGAGTCGATAATCATCAATCTTGGCCCTTTAGAGATCTCAAAAAAGTCTCCCCAGGAATTTTTCCCTTGGTCGATTTTAAGAAAAAGAAAGGTTAGCTGAGGCAGATCCTTACTGTCGTCTTTGCCGGGTTATTGACATGTCAAAAATTGAGGCTACAAATGAATGACTGGCATTGAAAATGAGTAAAAATGGAATCCTTTCTGAAAAGGTATTAGTCCTTAATCGTTATTACCAGGCCATCCAGATAACTACTGTGCTCAAGGCCATCTGTCAGCTTTTCAAAGGCAATGCCCGGGTAATCACCCCAGATTGGACTACCCACACCCTGGAGGAGTGGGTTGAGGCCTCCAACTTCTACGACAACGGCCGGCTCATCCGCAGTCCCAGCCTGGCCATTATGGCCCCGGAGGCCATCATTCTCAATCGCTACGATCGTTTACCTCGCTCCGAAGTGGTCTTTAGCCGGGCTAATCTTTTTATTCGTGACAATTTCACCTGCCAGTATTGTGGTCGGAGTGTCCGTTCGGCCAAAGACCGGACCATCGATCATATAATCCCCAAGAGCCGGGGAGGGAAAACGGTTTGGGGCAACGTGGTCCTTTGTTGCCGTAAATGCAACCTCAAAAAGGGAGACCGGACCCCAGAGGAGGCTGGCATGAAGCTTCTCAAAAGGCCAACCGCTCCCAAATGGCAGCAGATCCTCCTTGAGGAGTTTCCCGAACACAAGCGAGGTATCTGGAAAGATTTTCTAGAATTTGCTGGCCTGTTTCGCTAAGATCTCAGAAGAAATTATTTAGGAGGCGGTCATGGGCAGACAACAAATCATCACCAAGGGTATAACCCAGGGGGTCTATGTAGTTACCGTAAGGGCCAAAGATAAAATCAACGGCATGACCGCAGCCTGGGTAAGTCAGGTCTCCTTCAAACCTGCCTACCTGATGGTGGCTATTGCCCCTCAGCGATACACTTACGGGCTTATCCAAGAAAGTGGCTACTTTTGCCTTAATGCCCTTAAGGAGGGCCAGATAGATCTGGCCAAGCACTTTGGATTCAAGAGCGGCCGTCAGGAGGATAAATTTCAGGGGATAGATTTTCTTAGTGCCCTAAAGGGGTCGCCAGTCCTCAAGGAGGCCTTTGCCTATTACGAATGTGAGGTGGTCTCTACCTGTGAGGCGGGAGACCACGTTCTTTTTATTGGTGAAGTGGTTGACTGCGCTATCCAAGACGAGGCGGCCAAACCTCTTATCTTTCGTTGGGACGACTACTTTGGTTCCAAGTAATGTATAAGGAGCGACCATGGAGAAGGACAGTACCAGGGGCCCGGAGCCGTCTTTTCATCAGCGGTGGGTAAAACTTGCCGAAAAGTATCTCCGAGAGATTATTATTGTTGTCGTTGTGGCCGTTATTGGTGCCGCAGCTTGGGGGCTCTACAATCACCAAAAGGCCCAGCAGGCGGCCGAAGCCTCACTGAGATTGACCACGGCCGAGGCCAAAAGCCCTCAAGAATACCGCCAGGTCCTTAAAGATATTGTCAAGAAATATCCTCACACCGGTGCCGCCACCCTGGCTAGAATCATGCTTGCTGAGGGTTATCGCCAAGATCAGCAGTATAAAAAGGCCCAGGAAGAACTTAAATCCGCCTTGAAGACTGCCTCAAAGGCCAATCAGCCCTTTCTTCTTTTGGGGCTTGGCTACCTTTATGAAGACGAAGAAGATTACCACCAGGCCGCTTCTTATTACCAGAAGGCCCTTTCCTTCGGAGAGGGAATTGAGGAAATTGTCTATCTTGACTTAGCCCGAGTTCAGGAGGCCTCTGGCCAGATTCAAGCAGCCTTATCGGCCTATGAGAAACTTATAGAGCGAAAGCCCTTTGGTCAGCGGCTTTTCTTTGTCGAGGCCAAGCTTGCTGAACTTCAGCAGAAGATCAAAAAAGGAGGCCTGTGATCGCCATAATGGGGATCTTGCAAGTCTTTGAAAAGATCGCCGAACGTCGTATTCAGGAAGCCATGGAGCGGGGAGAGTTTGAGAATCTTGAAGGAAAGGGCAAACCTTTGGTTCTAGAAGACCTCTCCCACGTGCCTGAAGAGCTGCGCATGGCTTACAAGATCCTTAAAAACGCTGGTTATCTGCCCCCTGAAGTCCAATTGATGAAGGAGATAAAGACCACCGAAGACCTCCTCGACCATCTAGAAGATGAAGGCACCAAGTACCGGCAGATAAAAAAGCTCAACCTTCTAATTACCAAGCTCAACCTGATGCGCCGGCGCCCGGTTAACCTTGAAAAAGAACAGGTCTACTACGAAAAGATTGTGGCCAAAGTCAGGGTTCGCCGGCGCTCTTGACAGCCCTCACACCCGTGGCACCCTTTAGCTATGCTTCCTTACCCTCGGATCGACCCGGAGATCTTCCGTATCGGCCCTCTTTCTATCCGCTGGTACGGCCTGATGTATGTGGTGGGCTTTCTGAGCGCCTACCTCTTGGTAAAAAGGGAACTCCTCAGGCTAGGAGAGGCCAGAAGGATTACCCGGCTTGACTCCCTTCTCTTCTATCTGATTATCGGCCTGGTGGTCGGGGCTCGACTTGGCTATGTCTTATTCTACAATCTAGACTACTACCTCGCCCACCCTCTGGAGATACCGGCCACTTGGCATGGAGGAATGTCTTTTCACGGTGGCCTTCTGGGGGCCATCTTGGCCGGATGGCTCTGGTGCAGGCGCCACAATGAAGATTTCTTTTTTTGGGCGGATCGTTTTGTACTTCCGGCACCCATTGGCCTGGGGCTGGGACGAATCGCCAACTTTATAAATGGAGAACTCTATGGTCGGGTAAGCCAGGTTCCCTGGGCCATGGTATTCCCCCAGGGAGGGCCACTCCCCAGACACCCCTCTCAACTCTATGAAGCCATTCTGGAAGGCCCGATCCTCTTGGCTATCATGTGGCGGGCGCGTCGGAAAAAATGGCCCAGTGGAGTCCAACTGGCTGTCTTTCTGATCAGCTACGCCCTTCTCCGCTTTTTGGTAGAGTTTTTCCGAGAACCTGACCCCCAGCTAGGCTTTGTCTTGGGATTCCTGACTATGGGCCAGATCCTCAGTCTGGCTATGCTGATAGCCGGAGGTCTCCTGTTCAGATGGCGCCTGACGGCGATCCAGCAAGTAGGTTGAGCCAGGAATCTTTTTTACCGCCTTTTTTATTTGAGCGGCCACCGAAGCCACCTCTCCATAATGGGAATAGCGCCCGGGAAGATTGACCACCATGGCGATAGAGATACTTGGCAATGGAAAACGCCTGAGGTTTCCCTGACGATCCTTGGAGACAAACTCCCCGGCCTCAAGGTCTTCCTCATCTACGAAGAGTTTGATGAGGGAGTCAAAGTGTCTGATGACCTCCCGGGCCACCTCCTCCGCCACCTCCAGAGGACAGATGAAAACGAAATCATCCCCACCCACATGACCGACAAAGCTTGCCTGAGGGGCCTTCTCAGTGATGACGTTGACCAAGATCCGGGCCAACATGCGAATAACCTCATCTCCCCGGGCGAAACCATAGCGATCGTTATATGGTTTGAAGTTGTCGATATCTACATAGCCAATGACTACAGCCCTGCCGGCCTCGATAGCCTCCTGGATGGCCTTAAGGATAGAGGAGTTCCCCGGCAATTTGGTAAGGGGGTTGTTGTCAGCCACCCTATGGGCCCGGGCAAAGGCCAGCTCCACCCGATTAAGGAGATGTTCCACCGGAGAATGACGACAGATAAAGTCATCTACCGGATAGGCTTCCCAGTCTATCCCTCTGGAGACATCATTTTCGCCCACTACTAAAATAATGGGCAGGAGGGCCAGCTGAAGATTGTTTTTGAGGGCCTTGATGACTTCGATCTCTAAGGCCCCGGTCAGATCTTTCTCGATGATCAAAAGATCAGGCGGGTCATTAAAAAGGGACTCCACAGCACTCTGGAGGTCAGCCTTTATGGCCAGCTGATAGCCCTTGGCCTCAAGCAGAAGACGATCTTTAGGATCAGAAAGGTATCCTTTGGTGATGACGCTTACCCGAGCCATTAAAGGGCCTGCATCTCCAGGGTAAAGGTCTGAAGTTCCATTAAACGGTCATCGAGCTCAGCCAAGATCTCTTTAAGATCCTCTCGGCGGAAACCGAGTTCCTTCCAGGCCTGGGGATTAAGAGGGGGAACAAAGGGATCACCACTGAAACCATACCCCAGGCCTTTAATTAGTATATCAGCAAAATGAACTACAGCAGCCACATCCGGAAAATGCTTGGCCTCCGAGGGATGATGATGGCAATCAATGGGCTCAACCAGGCGATCGGGCAGATTCCATTGTCTGGTGAGCCAGCCACCAATAGTGGCGTGATCAACCCCCAGAATAGCCTGCTCTGCCTGCCAGAAATATAACCCCTTTTCTTTAACCAAAGTGGCAATTTTCTCATAGTCTTCTGGAAACTCGGTTCGGAGAACCACCTTGCCCAGATCATGGATAAGGGCCGCGGTAGAAACCTCCTCCGGATCTTTTATCTCCAGCCTTCGGGCCATAATTCCAGCGGCAGCGGCACAGCCCAAGGAATGTTCCCAGAGGCCAACATCCTCACTCTGCATGGTCTCAAAGATAGAAGAGGTGATTATCAAGGTCTTTATGACGTTAAATCCCAGCAACACAATGGCATTAGCCACCGTGGAGATCCTCTTCGGGAAGCCAAAAAAGGCCGAGTTGACCATCTTTAGAAGCTTGCTGGTAAGAACCTGATCCTTCTCAATTACCGCTCCCAGCTGAACAGCGGTAGTCTTTTCGTCGGCAACCATCTTGGTGAGCTTGGTAATTATGGTGGGAAGGGTGGGGAGGGACTGAAGGTTCTTAAGTCTTTTTTTGATCTGAATCTTTTTTTCTTCCATCTCCCTACCCCTTTTCCATCATGGTCTCCTGAATGACCTCCTTGAGCATCGCTAAAACCGGATCTCCAGCTACCTTTTCAAAGCGTCTTTCTAGCTCGGCCAGTCTCTCCTCCAGGCTCTTTTCTCCCGGCATGGCCACCGGATGCCCCTCAACCACCACAAATTGAACCCCCATGTTGGCCAGGCGGTCAAGAAGGCGCTGGCTAAGTTCGGTGCCCGGACCGCACAGAACCCGCCCGGCCGAATCGGTCACCTCTTTAGCCAAGATCATACCTTCACGGGCTAAACTGATGGGTATCTTCTGCAAAAAGGCCCTCCTCTTTGACCCCTAAGGACTGACGATTGAACTTTTCCTCTGATAGTTTCGACAAATATGGCCATTTTCTTGACTAAAGGGATGGCCTTCGCCGGTGGAAATCAGTCAGTTGTTCAAAAGAGTAAGCTACCTGAAGGAGACGTCCTTCTTCAAAATGGGGGGCCATGAGCTGAAGACCGATCGGCAAGCCTTCTTTACTAAAACCACAGGGGATAGAGATTCCGGGAATTCCGGCCAGATTGGTGGCAATCGTGAAGACATCCGAGAGATACATCTGCAGAGGATCATCCAGTTTCTCACCCCGAGCAAAGGCCGGAGTAGGAGCCACTGGGGTGGCGATGACATCACAGAGGGCAAAGGCCTTTTTAAAGTCCTCAACGATTAGGGTTCGGACTCGACTGGCCTTAAGATAGAAGGCATCATAATAGCCAGCCGAAAGGGCATAAGTACCGAGCATGATCCGCCGCTTGACCTCTGCCCCAAATCCCTCTGAGCGGGTCTTTTTGTATAGAGATAAAAGATCCGTGTATTCCTGGGCCCTGAAACCGTATTTGACTCCATCATATCGGGCCAAATTAGAGCTGGCCTCAGCCGGGGCAATTATATAGTAGGCGGCAACGGCATACTGACTGTGGGGAAGGGAGATCTCCACCAACTCGGCCCCCTCTTTTTCCATTATGATGAGGGCCTCTTTGACGGCACTTTCCACTTCTTGATCCATACCGGGGATGAAATACTCCCTAGGGACGCCTATTTTAAGACCTTTAAGATCCACCTTGAGAAACTGGCGGTAATCTGGAACTGGTTCGGCCACCGAGGTGGAGTCTTTGGCATCATAGCCGGAAATTACCGAAAGAAGTAAAGCGGCATCGGTGACATCCTTGGTCATCGGGCCGATTTGGTCCAGGGAGGAGGCAAAGGCCACCAGGCCAAAACGGGAGACCCGGCCATAGGTGGGCTTAAGGCCCACAATGCCGCAGTGGGAGGCAGGTTGCCGGATAGATCCTCCGGTGTCTGAACCAAGCGAAGCCAGGCACTCATCGGCAGCCACTGCCGCTGCAGAGCCGCCGCTTGATCCTCCGGGGATACGAGAAAGATCCCAGGGATTGGCCGTAGGGAAGAAGGCCGAGTTCTCGGTGGAGGATCCCATGGCAAATTCGTCCATGTTGGTCTTGCCCACAATCACTGCCCCGGCGGCCTTAAGTCTCTCAACAACCGTGGCATCATAGGGTGGGATAAAGTTCTCTAACATTTTAGAGCCACAGGTAGTTCGTATTCCTTGAGTGCAGATGACATCTTTTATGGAGATAGGACATCCAAGAAGAGGGGCCTCCTTCCCCCGAGCCCTGGCCTCATCAGCCTGTCGAGCTGCACCCAAGGCCTCCTCAGCACAGACCGTAATATAGGCCTTCACTTGGGGATCAACGGCCTCTATCCGTTCAAGGACGCTTCTGGTAGCCTCTTCAGAGGTTATCTGGCCGGATCTAAGGAGATCCAGAAGTTCGTGCATAGTCAGACGGAAGGGTTCCATTGCCTCCTCCTCGCTTAGGATTTGATCACCCGGGGAACGACAAAAAAGCGCCCTTCCCTTTCGGGAGCATTAGCCAGGGTCTTCTCTATATCTATGGAGGGACAGACCTCATCGTCTCTAAAGGCGTTGGTCAGGGCCAAGGCATGGGTGGTAGGAGGAATTTGGGCCGTATCAAGGCTATCTAGCTGCTTAACATACTCCAAGATCTCCGCCAGTTGCCGGGTAAAAACTTCAATTTCTTCACTGGAGAATTCAAGACGGGCCAGATGGGCTACATGAAGAACCTCTTCTTTAGTTATGGCCATAGGTGCCTCCTTGCTTTAACCGGGAGCTTAAGGGAAAAACGGTTTTTATTTCTAGCACGACCACCAAATGGCCACAAGAAGCCAGCTAAAAAGAAATTTTAAAGCCCCCAGGGATTTTAGACGATTGAAAAATAATATAAGCGTTTTTAGATTCTTTCCGTGGTTCCGGCTAACCCCACATCATTTAGAGAGATGGCCAACTTTTTAGACCCTAAAACTCAATCTTTCTGGATATTGGCAATTTGGTAGATTTTTTGTTAAAAGTATTGGTTATCCAAAGATTTTTTATCTTTTTATTTCTAAAGGTTTTTTAGAATTGAGCAATAACTAAGTAAATCATGGAGTAGCCTATGGCCGATAATAAGCGAATTTTAGTGGTAGAAGATGATTTAGAAGTTCTTTCTATGTTGAGAGATTACCTTCAATATGTCGGCTATGAGGTAATTACTGCTGAAGATGGTCTAAAAGGTATGAAGGCCTTAAAAGAAGGCCAGTTTGATTTAGTAATCACCGACCTCACCATGCCCTATGTTTCTGGGATTGGCCTCATAACCATTATCAAACGGGAGCATCCGGAGGTTCCGGTAATCGCCATTACCGGCTTTGGTTACTATGCTGAAGAGTTGGCCCACGAAAAGAAGGCCGACTATATTCTCAGCAAACCCTTCGACATCGAAGAACTACGCCAGGTTATAACCCGTCTTCTCCAAGAATAGAGAAAAATCCTTCCCCTACCCTTGACACCACCGGCTGTTATTTTATAACTTCCGTCCACTTTAAGAGTCCTCTTAGTAGGGGGAGAGATGGCCACAAAAAAGAAGAAAAAGATCGTCTCCTTTGCCAAGTTCTATCCGGATTTTTATGTGGAGCGCCTTGAGGACCGGTGCATTAAGTGCAAACGCTGCATCCGGGAGTGTTCCTACGAGGTTCACGCCTATGACAAGAAAAAGGAGATCCTTACTGCCGACCACACCAAATGCGTCGGTTGTCACCGCTGTGAGGTGATGTGTCCCACAGAAGCCCTTTTCATTCGACGTTATCCCTCGGATTTCCGGGAACATGCCCACTGGAGCCCTTGGTTTATTAAAAACATCTACAAGCAGGCCGACACCGGTGGGGTCCTCCTGGCGGCCACCGGAAACGCCATGCCCTTTAAAATCTACTGGGACCACCTGGTCCTTGATGCCAGCCAAGTAACCAATCCTTCTATTGATCCCCTTCGGGAGCCAATGGAGCTACGAACTTATCTGGGTTCAAAACCCGATTCTCTCGACATAACCTACGAAGAGGGGCGTTATCGTTTAAAGACCAAACTCGCTCCCCAGATAAGAATTGACTACCCTATCCTCTTTGCGGCTATGTCCTATGGGGCCATCAGCCTCCATGTCCATCAAGGTCTGGCCCGAGCGGCTAAGGAGCTCAATATCCTCTACAATACCGGAGAAGGTGGTCTTCATGCCTCTCTCTACGAATATGGCCCTTGGACTATTGTTCAGTGTGCCTCAGGGCGTTTTGGTCTCCATGTGGATTACCTCAACGCCGGAGTGGCTATAGAGATCAAGATTGGCCAAGGGGCTAAACCCGGTATCGGTGGCCATCTTCCAGGCGAGAAGGTCACTGAAGAGATCTCTAAAACACGGATGATCCCCGTAGGCTCAGATGCCCTCTCTCCAGCCCCTCATCATGACATTTACTCTATTGAGGATCTCAGACAGCTCATCTATGCCCTCAAGGAGGCTACTGATTACAAAAAGTTGGTCTTTGTTAAGATTGCCGCCGTGCACAATGCTCCGGCCATTGCCAGCGGTATGGTTCGGGCCGGGGCGGATGTTATCGTCCTTGATGGCTTTAAAGGGGGCACCGGAGCCGCTCCGACCATGTTTCGCGACTATGTGGGAATCCCCATCGAGCTAGCCCTGGCCCAGGTTGATGAGCGTCTGCGTCAGGAAGGTATTCGTAACCAGGCTTCCATCGTTATTTCTGGAGGGATCCGCTGTAGCGCCGACGTGGTTAAGGCCATCGCTCTGGGGGCTGACGCCGTCTATATCGGCACAGCGGCCCTTATCGCTGTCGGTTGCACCATGTGTCAGCGCTGTTTTACCGGCAAGTGCCCCTGGGGGATCGCTACTAACCAACCCGAGCTTATCAAACGTCTCGATCCTGACACTGCTTTTGAGAAGCTCTCCAATCTGGTTAAAGGTTGGGGGCACGAAATCCAGGAAATGCTGGGAGCCATGGGCATTAACGCCATTGAAAGCCTTCGAGGCAATCGGGAAAAACTCCGGGCTGTAGGGCTTACGGAGACCGAACTCCGCCTTCTGGGAGTAAAGCATGCTGGTGAATAGGGGAGAAAAAATGCAGAGTTTCCACTTTGAGAAAAGCATCTCAGGCTGTGGTCTCGCCGGCCTTATTCACCGTAAGGGCCACCGGGTAAAGGGAGAGACCATTGTTTGCTCCATTTCCTGTCAGAAGGAACGGGGCAACGGACTGGGGGCCGGCTATGCCGCCTATGGCATCTACCCTGACTTCAAAGACTATTATGCCATCCACATCATGGCCGAAAGTAAGGCCGATCTAAAAGAGGCCGAGGCCGTCCTCAAAGAGCATACCTATATGGTTCATGAAGAAAAAATTCCCACCCGCCCGGTAAGGAGGATTGAAAAGCCCCCTATCCTTCGCCGCTATTTTGTCAAACCTCGCTATGAAGGGGAGCTCCGGGACCTATGTGAGGGCACTCAGGCCGAAGATGATTACATGGTCTCGGTAGTCATGCAGATCAACCGTGATGTCTCCGGGGCCTATGTTTTCTCCTCGGGCAAAAACATGGGGGCGTTCAAAGGGGTGGGTTTTCCCGATGAGATCGCCGAATTTTACCGGATAGATGAGTACGCCGGTTATATCTGGACAGCCCACAATCGCTTCCCGACCAACACACCCGGTTGGTGGGGAGGAGCTCACCCATTTACTATCCTTGATTGGTCCATTGTTCACAATGGAGAGCTCTCTTCCTATGGCATAAATAAACGCTACCTGGAGATGTTTGGCTATCACTGCACCCTCCTTACAGATACCGAGGTGGTGGCCTATCTTCTTGATCTTCTCATCAGAAGACACCAGCTCCCGATGGAGATGGCCTGTATGGTCTTTGCTCCTCCCTTCTGGGAGGAGATAGATCGGATGGATCCCGAAAAAAGAGAGCTCCTTACGGCCATCAGGGCCGTTTATGGAAGCGCCCTCTTAAATGGCCCTTTTGCTATCCTTTTTGCCTACAATGGCGGTCTGGTAGGTCTTAATGACCGGGTAAAGCTAAGACCACTGGTGGCGGCCGAGAAGGGAGATATGGTCTTTATGGCCAGTGAGGAGAGTGCCATCCGGGCCATCTGCCCTGACCCCGAACACATCTGGGCCCCCAAGGCTGGAGAGCCTCTCATTGTAGAACTTGAGCCCGGAGTCATTCCCAATCAGCGTACCTATCTGCTTCCGGAAGACAGCCCTCTTTACAAGGCCTGTATCCTTCCGGAAAACAAGTGAATCCTAGACAGGAGTCCTGTCATGGAAATAGACGCTAAGAACATTCATTATCGAGTCCTTAATAAGATGATCCGCCAGGCCGTGGCCCAGGGAGAAAGAGAGTTTGTCCTCCGTAATGTTAATGGCCACCGTTATCTGGCCGACGGCCTCTCTGGCCCCATTACGATGGATATCTTCGGCACCCCGGGGCAGGATCTGGGAGCCTTTATGAAGGGCCCCCGGGTAACCGTCTATGGAAACGTCCAGGACGGTGCAGGAAACACCATGGACGATGGGAAGATTATCGTCCACGGGATGGCTGGAGATGTCCTGGGATACGCAATGCGGGGAGGCAAGATCCATGTCCGTCAAGATGTAGGCTATAGGGTGGGAATCCACATGAAGGCTTACATGGACAAAATTCCGGTAATTATTATCGGGGGCAAGGCCGGAGACTTTCTGGGTGAATATATGGCCGGAGGGATCATTATCCTTCTAGGGATAAATAGTATCTATCCTCAGAGACCCATTGCCGGCATCTATCTGGGCACGGGTATGCACGGAGGGACCATCTACATCCGGGGAGGGGCTCCCAAAGAACAGCTTGGTAAAGGACTCTCTCCGACCAAGGCCGATGAAAATGACTACCGTCTTCTTGAGGGGTACCTCCGAGAGTATTGTCAGGACTTCAATTTAGATCTAAAAGAAATCTTAAGTGTACCCTTTGAGAAGATTCAGCCGGCCACCCACCGGCCCTATGGAAAGCTTTACGCTTATTAGCGTGCGGAAAAAGGAGGCCTGATGTCTCGCTATAAAGAGGCCGGGGTGGATATTGAAGCTGCCAACCGTTTGGTTGAATCCATAAAACCCCTGGCGGCCTCCACCCACCGACGGGGAGTCCTGGCCCCCTTAGGAGGCTTCGCCGGACTCTTTGCCCTGGATACCGAAAAGTACCATCAACCCATCCTGGTATCCTCTACCGATGGGGTAGGCACCAAAATCAAGGTGGCCATCATGGCCAACCGCCACCAGACTATAGGCATTGATCTGGTGGCCATGTGTGTCAATGACATCCTGGTTTGCGGGGCCGAACCCCTGTTCTTTCTTGATTACTTAGCCTGCGGGCGTCTGGAACAAGAGACTGCCTTGGCTATTATTGAGGGTATTGTCCAGGGATGCAAAGCGGCCGGTTGCGCTCTGCTTGGAGGCGAGACAGCAGAGATGCCCGGAATGTATCAGCCGGGAGACTATGACCTGGCCGGCTTTGTTGTCGGGGTGGTAGAAAGGGACAAAATCATCGATGGTTCTGAGATTTCCGTAGGAGACCGAATTCTGGGTTTGGCCTCCTCTGGCCTCCACAGCAACGGGTTTTCTCTGGTAAGAAAGCTCTTCTTTGAGGAGCTTGGCCTTGGCCCTCAGGATTTTGTGCCCGAAATCAACGCCTCGGTGGCCGAAGAACTCCTCCGTCCCACCAGGATATATGCGGAACCTATCCTCCACCTCCTTAAAGGATACAACGTCCGGGGTATCGCTCACATCACCGGGGGTGGTTTCTACGATAACCTCTCCCGCATCCTTCCCCAAAGCACCAAGGCCGTCATTCATAAGGACTCTTGGGAGGTGCCGGCCATCTTCCGTTTTATTCAAGAAAAGGGCCGGGTTCCCCAGGAAGAGATGTACCGAACCTTTAACTGTGGCATTGGTATGGTCATAGTTCTTCCTCCAGAGGAGATCGATGACGCCCTTCTTCAGCTCAAGGCCCTGGGCGAGAAGGCCTACGTAATCGGTGAGGTAGTCCAGCGGAAAGATGACCAGCCTTCAGTGGAGATCCTCTGATACCTTCCTGATAAGTGCCTGCCTTCTCGGAGTAAACTGCCGCTACGACGGTCAAAGTAAAAGCTACCCTCCCCTCTATGGTCTCATTAAACACTTGCGACTTGTCCCTGTCTGTCCCGAACAACTTGGCGGTCTTCCTACCCCCCGGAGGCCGGCCGAAATAAAAGGAGGGGATGGTCTGGCGGTGCTTTTAGGCAGGGCCCAAGTCCTGAATAATCAAGGAGAGGATGTCAGCGAGGCCTTTATCCGGGGAGCCAGAGAAGTTTTAAAGCTGGCCCAAACCCTTAAAATCCGAGGGGCCATCCTTAAGTCCCGCAGCCCGAGTTGTGGTCTTGATCCACTGGGGGTGACAGCGGCGGCCTTAAGGCAGGCTGGGTTTAAGGTCTATGAATTCTAAAACTTGGAGGTGTTTAAATCATGGCCCTGATGGAGATTAGTGTCATTCCTCTGGGCACGGGAACCACCAGTCTGGGGGAATACGTAGTTGACATCATTCGATTTCTTGAGGCCGAAGGAATACCCTTTAAAATGACCGACATGGGCACCATTGTAGAGGGAGATGTTTCCACTCTTCTTGACCTAGCCCGCAGAATCCATGAGCTCCCTTTTAAACGAGGTTGCCAGCGGGTCTACACGGCCATTAAGATTGATGACCGACGAGATAAAGTTGTCCACCTTGATGACAAGATTAGCTCTGTCCGGGAACGACTTAACCCATGAGAAGAATTCTCCTCCTGGCCCTGGCCTTAGGAATGATAGCCTTAGGGCTTTTTCTGGGAGAGTATGACGAGGTTGTAAAGAGGGCCACTCAGCTGTGTCTGAGTTGCATAGGAATCGGCTAGCCCATGGATCGACTGCGCCTTCGGATCCAGCTTCTCATGACCCTGCTGGCCAACGCCTATTTTGGTTTTCTCTCCACAGGAACCATCTATTTAGGACGCCTTAAGGGGATTTGTTTCCCGGGTCTTAACTGCTATTCATGCCCGGCGGCCCTCTGGGCCTGTCCTTTGGGAAGTCTCCAAGGGTTTGCTTCTGAGATCAGGGTGTATGGGCTCTCCAGGCCCGGTTTTTATGTCTTGGGAACCCTGCTGCTCTACGGTCTCCTTTTAGGAAGATTTGTCTGTGGCTGGCTCTGTCCCTTTGGCCTTTTCCAGGAACTCCTGTGGCGTCTGCCGGGAAGAAAATTCATTCTTCCGCGGGCCCTGGCCTACGGAAAATACTTAACTCTAATTTTTTTTGTTTTTATTCTTCCGGCCCTGGTGGTGGATCGCTTTGGCTACGGACAGGTCTGGTTTTGCAAATATATCTGTCCGGCCGGCACCATTGAGGCCGGGATTCCCCATGTCCTCTGGAAGTCAGAGATCCGGCAGATGATCGGGCTTCTCTTCCTCAACAAGTTTGTTATCGCCGTGATCATTACCGTTGGGGCTATCTTCTTTTTCCGGCCTTTCTGTCGCACCTTATGCCCCCTGGGGGCGATTTACGGTCTTATCCAGAGATACGGCCTTGTCCGGCTCCGGTGGCAAAAAAAAGATTGCCTATCCTGTAACCTTTGCCAGCAGATATGTCCCCTCGGGCTTAAGATCCCCGAGGAGCTTGATAGTCCAGAATGTATTCGGTGTCTGCGCTGTCTTTCCGCCTGTCCAACCAAGACTATCTATCTTGAAGGGCCATTTATCCATCCTAAAGCCCCGGTTCAACCGAAGAGATGATCAGTCAGGTCAGCTCCTTACACCTTATAGCCAGTAAAAGCCTGGGAGGGGCAGAGCGATTCTTCCTCCGCCTCACCGCGGCCCTAAATGAAGGAGGCTGCCGGGTCTGGTTGGGGCTGAGAAATAAAAGTGAGGTCATTACCCAGGTGCCGCAGGACATCGCTCTCTATGAACTTCCATTTCGCACTGTCTGGGATCCGGTCTCCCGCTGGGCTGTCTCCCGTCTTATCTCCCGTCTCAACCCAGATATCGTCCAGACCTACATGGGACGGGCCACCCGGCTGACCAGGCTAAACAAAGGCGGCCCTGTGCACATCGCCCGCCTGGGGGGCTACTACAAGCTGGATAGCTTTCGCCATGCCCACGCCTGGGTAGGAAACACCCGTGGAATCTGTGATTATCTGGTAGCCGGAGGTTTCCCCGCCCGCCGGATCTATCACATCGGAAACTTTATTGATCCTCCAAAGAAGACCCCCCCTGAGGAGCTAAAGAGGTTGCGTCAAGATCTGGGGCTTCCGGATGATGCCCTGATTTTGGCCACCGCCGGCCGATTCATCGAGGTCAAGGGGCACCGCTTTCTCCTGGAGGCCATGGAGCGGCTGCCCCGCCAGGTAGATCAACGCCCGCTTTTTCTTTTAATGATTGGAGACGGCCCCCTAGGCCCATCCCTGAAGGGATTAGCCCGGGCCTTAGGCCTAGAAGACCGAATTATCTGGACTGGCTGGCAACCCCACCCCGAACCCTATCTGGAACTGGCTGATCTTATTGTCTTCCCCTCTCTGGAGCTTGAGACCCTGGGCAACGTAATTCTTGAGGCCTGGGCCCTTGAACGGCCCATTGTCGTTACCCGGTTCAGAGGAGCCTTGGAGATCACTCGACATGGAGAAGATGTCTGGCAGGTTCCTTGCGGCCAGCCCCGGGCCCTGGCTGAGGGAGTGCTTACTGTCTTAAAGGATCAGACCTTAGCTAAAGAGCTGGTTAAAGCCGGTCGCCGTCGTCTGAAGGAGGAGTTCTCTCGGGAGAGAGTAGTCGAGCAATATCTGGCCCTTTACCGGGAGCTTCTTGAGGAGAGGAGGTGGCTCTGATGGCCAAGGGCATCTCCATACTCATGTATCACCAGATTGGTGACTTCTCTCCCATGAAGGATCATCGTTCAACCTATTGTCATTTTCGCCGCTTCACTGCTCAGATGGCCCTTCTTAAGATCTTACGCTACCGGGTAATAAGCCTTGATGAGGCTCTCTGGAGCCTTAAAAGAGGGCATGCGCCGCACCGGACTGTTGTCCTTACTTTTGACGACGGCTATCTAAACTTCTCCCAGTATGCCTTTCCTGTTCTCAAACGCTACGGTTTTCCGGCCATTGTCTATCTCCTCTCGGGGCTCATCGGCCAGAAGGCCCAATGGTTTGCCGCCGATGGTCGTCCCTGCCCTCCGCTTCTCGGTCGGGAAGAAATTCTCAGGCTCTCCCGGGAGGGAGTGGACTTTGGATCTCACGGAATAAATCATATCCGGCTGGCTGAAACCGATGATCGACGTCTCCGGGAAGAAATCTTTGGCAGCAAGGAGGCCCTGGAGGCCCTTCTGGGCCGGGAGATAAGACACTTCTGTTATCCTTACGGGAGTTATGACCTCCGAGCGGTAGCCGCCGTAAGGGAGGCCGGTTATATCTCAGCGACCACTTGTGTCCGGGGGGCGGCCTGTCCCGGAGAAGACCCCTTTCAGCTTCCCCGCAAGGCCATCTCTTATGGAGACAGTCTCATTGGCTTCCTCTGGAAGCTAGAACTTAAGAATCGCCGCAAAAGACCGGCCCTTTAGTCAAAGGTGTAACCAAACATCTCTATGTCCCGCTGAAAGTGTTTGGCTACCAGTTCGGCCGTCTCTGGAGTGTAATACTCTTGATAGGGACGGCGGTCTTTGGCCCGCCTTTTATGGGGAAGAGGTGGCGGCTTTATGCCAATCCGGTGACAGATCTCCTGAAAATCTTCCTCTAAGCGTTCGTAGCGACCAATAAAATCCACAATGATATTGCCATGAAGGTCTATAAGATAATCAGACTGAAGCTGGATAGAGGTATCAATTATGTAATGGTAAGGCCGCCGGGGATCAAATTTCCAGCGCAAAAAAGACTCAAAATCTGGAATACCTTGAAGAAGGTGGGGCCTCTCCCGGCGAATATGATGATAAGAACTTACCTGGAGGTCCCAGGGGTTACGAACAAAAGCGAACTTAAAAAGGCGTTCAAAGAGCTCTCTGGGGAGCATCTCTTGGGCAGCGATGGCCTTGGCATGACGGGGAAATTTGACCCCCAGGCGATGACCACTTAGGTGGCTCAAACGGCTACATATGAAATAAAGAATCCGATAAGGATCCCGCCAGACATAACGGTTCAGGGCCGAGCGAACACTGGTTCCCCCGGTCTTGGCGATGTGGATAAAGAGGAAATTGTAACGTAAGGAAAGAAGCATCAGTCCTCCCCGAGAAGAATCTTCAGATATCTCTGGGCACTGAACCGCAGATGATACTCCTGAACGGCTTCCTTAAGCAAATCCCTAGGAAGGGGGGATCTTAAAGTCCTCAAGATCGCTTGGGCCAGGGCGGAGGCATTACCCATGGGAACTAACTCCCCGTAACGCCCTTCGGCCAGAATCTCCCGGGGGCCGCTGGGGCAATCCGTGGCCACAGAAGGAACCCCTAAGGCCAGGGCCTCCGTGAGCACATTGGGGGAGCCCTCCCAAAGGGATGAAAGGACGAAAATATCGGCCCGGCTCATATAGGCATAAGGATTCTGGACAAATCCTGGCAGATCAACCTGCCCTTCAAGGCCAAGGTCCTTTATCAAGGACTCAAGAACAGAACGATCTTCCCCCTCTCCGAGAATGATCAGGCGCGAGGGAATTTGGCGGCGAACCTGGGCAAAGGCTCTGATCAGGGTAGGGAAATCCTTCTGCCTGGTAAGACGGCCAGCAGCCAGAATCACCGGTCTGTCCTTGTCTTTTAGCCAGGGATGGGTTGCGGGAGATTTGGCCAGAGCAAACAGCCTAGGGGTGATCACCGGATTGGCCACCACCTTGAGCTTGTTCTCTGGCACCCGGGCCAATCGGCGTAGATCCTCGGCCACTCCCTTGGAGACAGCAATGACCGCATCGGCCCGGGGATAGGTGATTCGCATTCCCAGCGACCACCACCATAATCTTAGAGAGGATTTTTGCTTAAGGGCCGCCGAAGTGGTTGTGCCCATGCGCAGGACGACCCTTACGGGCACCCGGGCCATAA
Source organism: Thermosulfuriphilus ammonigenes (assembly GCF_011207455.1). GTDB lineage: Bacteria > Desulfobacterota > Thermodesulfobacteria > Thermodesulfobacteriales > ST65 > Thermosulfuriphilus > Thermosulfuriphilus ammonigenes. The sequence goes on along the minus strand of NZ_CP048877.1, from coordinate 2,239,948 downwards.
TCTTGGCAGCCACAGCCACCTGATTGGCCCGATTCTTGGCCGAAAGAAGGGCCGCCGGACGCAGGCTCTGAATATACTGGGCCAAGGGAAAAAGGGCGGCGTAGGTATGAGTGGTCCCTAGTCGAATAAGTCTTACCCCAGCAGGCAGATCCTGGAGATACTCACTACGATCCTTGACGGCCAGAATATCTACCCGGCAGCCCAGTTCCAGCAGGCCTTCAGCCAAATTGACAAGCATCCGCTCTACCCCGCCGCGGCCAGAAAAAGAGGCAAAGATGGCCACCAGCGGTCGGTCTGGATGCCTATCGGCTGTGGATAAGTGATTCATAGACTTTGATATTTCCTTCGATCATCTTTTCAAGGGAAAACCTTTCCCGAGCGATTCGTCTTCCGGCCCGGGCCATCTTCTTTCGTTTAGGTCCATCATTCAAGAGTTCCATTATGGCCTCTTCAAGGGCTCGCACATCTCCCGGAGGGATGATAAGACCGTTTACTCCGTGCTGGACAATCTCCGGGATTCCCCCTACCCGGGTGGCCACAATAGGGACCCCGGCAGCCGCCGCCTGGACAAGCCCCACCCCCAGGCCCTCCATAAAGGCCGGATGAACCAAAAGATCAAAACACGGAAGAACCCGGGGCAAATCCTCCCTGAAGCCGGCAAAGATAAAGTGCCCTTCAAGCCCCCACCTGACCACCTGGTCCCGGATTTCCTTCTCCAAAGGACCGCGACCACAGAGAACAAAACGCACATCCTTTCTCCGGGAGATGATACCCCGGGCCGCCGTCACCAAAAGTTGATGACCCTTGCGAGGGATAAATTGGGCCACCATGCCCACAGCCAGTTCTTTGGGAGAGATGGAAAACTCTCTGGCAAACCAGCCCCGATCCGCCTGGCGGGCATAATGATCTACATCAATGGCGCTGAGGACACAGCTGATTTTTTCTTCAGGTATCCCCTCCCGCATGAGAACCTTTTTTATCCCCTCGGAGATGGTGATCACCCGAGCAAAGGAGCCATAACGCCAGCGGGCCATCCATACTGGCTCCGGGTTGTCAACGCGCCGGGTGATAACAGCCCTGGCCCTGGTGAGCCTGGCCGCCAGGGCTCCCCAAAAATCGGCTCCCCGCCGGCTGTGGACATGAAAAATATCCGGAGCTTCCGTACGAATAATGGTCAACAGATGCCAAAGAAGGCGAGGATCAGGATCTCCCAGACACTCAATAGGTTTTATCCGGGCTATCCCGCGGGCCAAATCCTGAATTCTACTTCCCTGCTGACAGACGAGAATATTCTCGTAGCCCCTTTCAGCCAGCCCCCGAAGAAGATAAAAAACCTGCAGGGCCCCCCCATAAAGATGGCGCCCCATCTCTACGTGTAAAACCCTAAGCCCCATGATCTCCTTCGATGAGTTCCGTCACCTTTGTCAAAACCTCTCTGACGGTGATCTCTCGCATACAGGGGTAGCGGTGATCACAGGTAACACGACGTCGGCAGGGGGAACAGGGCCTTGGTCGGTAAAGAATGCGGACCCTGGAAAACATGGTGTGTAGATAAGGCCTGGTGGCCCCAAAAAGGGCCACTGTGGGGCGATCAAGGGCCACCCCCATATGGGTAAGACCAGTGTCCACCCCTACCACCACCCGGGCCAGCGAAACCACAGCCGCACTTTCAAGAAGCGAAGTCTGGCCCACCAGGTTGATAACCAGAGGCCCAAACTTTTGGGCCAACTCCCGGTCGCCTACTCCCCCCAGAAGCACCACCGGCATAGATAAACGCTCCCGTATAACCCGGGCCAGATCTATCCAGCGCTGAAGAAACCAGTGCTTCTGAGGACGGGTGGTAAAGGGACAGAAAAGAATAAAAGCCTCCTCTCTTATCCCCGATCTGAATAGGGATTCTCTTACCCTTTCCCGAAGTTCACCCGGTAGATAGAGGAAGGGACGAAAATCCTCTGTATCTATCCCCAGAGATTCAAGAAGATAGCGGTACTCGGAACTTATCCAGTGGTTTTGAGGCCCACGGGAGATGACTCTGGTCATCAAAAAGCGTCCTGGCTCCCGGGATTCAAAACCAACCCGTTCCCTAGCCCCAGAAAGATAGGCCAGAAGCCGCCCTTTTAAAAGCCCGGTGGTCTCCAGGGCCATATCGTATTCCCGCTCGCGAAGAAGACGGGAGAAAAACACAAGTTCTTTTAAGAGCCGGACAAAACGCCCTTGCCGGAGGAGAGAAAGCCACTTGGCCTTTGGCCAGGGGATAACCTCTTCAATAGCCGGGTGGTAACGCAGAAGATCTAAGAGATGCGGTTCAAGGACCCAGGAGACCGAGACCTGAGGCCAGGCCTTTTTGATCGCCGGCAGCATGGCTGAGGCCATCACCACATCACCAATCGCACTCGGTCTGATGATAAGTATCCGGGGCATGGACTTCTTACCTCTGCTGCTCCACAAGATACAAGATGATCTCCCTTTGGGAAGGCTCCAAAAGGCATCATAAACCGGAGGGTACTTAAAAGGTCACATAGGGAGCGGCCTTTTTGAGGAGCCACGTTTGATGACACAAGCCCTTAAGGCTCTTTAGACGAGTCTCTCGTCTTCGGCGAATGATTCGGGAAACCAGAGTCGGTCCGAGGCCAGGGACCCGAAGCAGCTCTTCCCGGGAGGCCCGGTTAATATTTACCGGAAAGAAACCAGGATTAGCCTGGGCCCAGGCTTCTTTAGGATCTCGATCAAGGGGTAGAAATCCCTTCTCATTTAAGGGGATCTCGGCCACGGAGAAGCCATATTTGCGAACCAAAAAATCCACCTGATAGAGTCTGTGTTCTCTGGTGAGGAGATCCGTCTTGGTGGCCAAGCTTTCACCCGGAAGATCAGGCCGACCGGCCCCAGGCTGATAGGCAGAAAAATAAACTCTATTGAGGGAAAGACGGCGGTAAAGGCCTTCTAAATAGGCCAGGATCTCTTGATCCGTCTCTCCAGCAGCCCCGACCACAAACTGGGTGGTTTGAGAAAGGCGTTGGCCTCGGTCTTTAAGTCTCTCTCTGAGGTGGGCAATATACTTAAGGGGGGCAATGATATCCCGAAAATAATCTTTCCGTTGGCTAAGACGTTTAAAGTTTCTTAGACCAGCAGTCTCTATGTTGATAGAAACCGCATCAGCCAGTTGGACCGTTTCCTCAATGGCTGCCTGACTGGCACCGGGGATAATCTTTAGGTGAAGGTAACCCCGGTACCCCTCTTTAAAGCGCAAGATACGGCCCACTTGAATGAGAATCTCCATAGTGGTGTCGGGATCACCGACGATACCCGAGCTGATAAAGATTCCGTTGACCCACCCCCGCCTGAGGTAATCCATAAATATAGCTACAATTTCCTTAGGGCTCAGGCTTACCCGCTGCGGATCTTGATCGGCCCGCAGAGGGCAATAGGCACAATCACTGACGCAGACGTTAGAGACTAAGGTTTTAAAAAGGGTTATTCGGCGACCATTAGGAAGGGTGACTGGATAGATCCAGCGATTCCCTGGACCACGGCGGCGGCCACGGCCGTCAGGGCCCCGATGACAGGAACCGGCCAAATCAAACCTGGAGGCCTCAGCCAGGATACGTAATCTCTCCTCAGTGTCTGGCCGTCGCAGAAGGAAGGGGCCCGAGCGTCTAGCAAAAAATGACCGCTCTAACTTTAAGGATACCATTTGACTATCTGCTCAAGGGTCTGCCTCGTCTTGGGGCGAGGATCTTTCAACCGATAGCCAAAGGCCACCATATAGGCCACCCCAAATTTGTCAATCTCAATGCCCAGGTGGTCTTTAAGAATCTGATCAATCTTCTGCGGATTAAATCCCTCCATAGGGCAGGAATCTATGCCAATCATGGCCGCTGCTGTCATCATATTGGCCAAAGCGATATAGGTCTGCTTACAGGACCAGTCAAATAGAGCCCGCTCACTCTCCAGGAGCCGAAAGTCGTTTTCCTGAAACTCCCGATATTTTTGACGCTTAAGATCCCTTATCTCTGGAGGCAATTTTTGGACTTCCTCCATCATGTAGGAAATGTAGCCGCTATCATAACGCATGAAATAGCCCTTTCTGGCCAGACAGATCACCAAATGGCTACAGGTGGGGATCTGTCTCTCCCCACCCCAGGTAAATTCTCGAAGCCTCTCACGCAGATCAGGATCCTGAACCACCAAAAAGAACCAAGGTTCAAAACCAAAAGAGCTTGGCGACAGTCGAGCCGCCTCCAAGATAAAGGCAAAATCGTCCTCGGAGATCTTTCTCTCGGGGTCAAACTCTTTACAGGCGTGCCGAAAAGAGAAGGCCCGAAGAACCATTTCTTTAATCTTTTCTCGATCCTCTCTTTCCATAAGACCTCCTTTTTATTTAAGAATGTTTTCTCCTTTCTCTTTACTCCAAAGTCCTCCAGGCTTGCCACCTTTTGGCCCGTCTTCTATCTTTGTTGGGAAACAGGTCCCTTAAGGAGGCTACAGATGATCCTCTTCCGCCAGGAGCGCCACCGCCGCCTCTTTCATAACCCCCTGAAGAACTTTGCCCTTGAAGAGCAGGAGGTTGAAATCCGCTGGGATCCCCTTCTCGGCCATCAGGCTATCTTCAACCCCATCCTGGAAGACAAAAAGCGCCTCTTTTTTGGAGAACACGACTGGGATCTGGTAAAACGACTGGCCGAAGAGGGCCGAAGCCAGTGCTTTATGTGTCCGGAGAAAGTTCGCTCGGCTACTCCACGATACCCGGAAGATCTCATACCCGATGGACGGGTCATCAGGGGAGAGTGCACTCTCTTTCCTAACCTCTTCCCCGTGGGTTTATATCATGCGGTGGTAGCGGTGGGGGAGGCCCACTACCGCGAGCTCCAAGACTTCTCAGCAAGCTTACTGGAAGAGGCCCTTGAGGCCTCGCTGTTTTTCATAAACCGGGTCTTTGGAAGGGATGGAGAGGCCCAGATAGCGGCTGTGTGTGCCAACTATCTTCCTCCGGCTGGGGCCAGCCTGATTCACCCCCACTTTCAGGTCTATATTTCCCGCGAATCCCCGCCATTTGTGGCCAGAGTATTGGAGGCCTCCCTGGCCTTTTATCTTAAATGGGGACAGAATTACTGGGAGGCCCTGGTAAGGGAGGAAGAGAGCCAAGGAGTCCGTTTTTTGGCCAGGATGGGTCGGGTTTCCTTCCTGGCGTCTTTCTCTCCCCTAGGAAGCAATGAGGTTTTAGGAATCATAGCCGAAGAGGACCCCCTGTCGTTTGAAGACCTTGATAACTTAGCCCGGGGGCTTTCTGCCATCCTCAAGGGTTATCAGGCCCTGGGATATGGCACCTTTAATTTGGCCCTTTATCTTTCTCCCCGGAACCACTCCCTACCCTGGTTTTCCCCTCACCTTCGGATCATCACCAGGCAGAATCTCTACCCTGCCTATCGCACCGATGATTACTTTATCCAGCGCCTTTTAGGGGCCGAGCTCATTATTATGCCGCCAGAAAAGTTGGCCTCTTCCCTCAGACCTTACTTCACTCAGGTCGAGCCACGATGACCTGGCTCCCGTGGCCCTGGTCAAGATATAATCTCTCACTGATCTTAAGACCGGCCCGGGCCAGAAAATCCTGGTATTCGGAGGCCGTATAAGTGTCTCCAGAGTCAGTGTGAAGAAGCATGTTGAGAGCAAAAATAAGGGGGAACAGAGGGCTACAGCGGCCCTCGTCAGGAATAAATTCAATGATGACCAGCTCACCGTCTCTGGCAAGAGATTGGCGGGCCTTCTTAAAAAGAGTGACGTTTTCCTCCGGGCCCAGAGAATGGCAGATATGGCCTAAGATGATAAGATCATAACCTTCTCCCCAGGATATCTTCCAGTAATTCCCTGGTAAGAATACAAACCTGTCTTCCAAATGAAGATGCCGGACAATCTCTTGGGCTGATCCATCAAGCACCTGAGGAAAATCTATAGCCCAGGCCCGAGCTGAAGGTAGCTCCTTCAATAGGGCAGCACTCCAAAGACAGGAGCCGGCTCCTACATCAAGAAGACGCTGGTAGCCACGAGACTTAAGCTGGCCAGCCAGCTCCGTGGCCTCAGGCCAGTTAACCGCCAGAAGACCTCGGGTAAGATGGGTAAAAAATTCCGGATCAGGTCCCTGCGGCTCTGGATGGCCGCCAGAGATGGCTTCAGGAAGCCTTAACCACCCTTTAACCAAGTTAAAACCATGGCTAAGATAGGCTTCGTAGGAAAAAATATCCCCCCGTCCTAAAAATTCATCCAGATCGGGGCTTAAGAAATAAAAGCTCCTTTCCTTTTTCAGGAGTCCGAGAGCGCAAAGGGCATCAAGAATCATTCTCAAAGGTCTAGCCGACAGACCAGTCTCTTTTACAATCTCTTCAAGGTTTCTGGGCCCTTTAAGGTGGGAGAAGAGGTCAAGCTTGGCCGCGGTAGCGACAACAAGACCGGGAGCAAAACCGAAGACAAAACCTTTAAGCCAGCGACGTTTCTCTTGGTTCACAATTTCCTCCTAAAATTTAATCTGATTTAAAAAAGCAGATTATCGAGATATTAACGGGTTGACCAGGGAGGCTCATTCCGGGCGAAAAGATGATCTGAAAGAAAAGATCTCTCTTTGAAACCACCGAAATAAAGAATTTTGGGCCTCTAGCAGAGAGGTAGTTGCAATTTTCATTTTTCTTGACAATTGTATCTCCTTTTCCTATCATTTTCTCAAGAAAAATAAGGCAATATAATTAATCATAATTTTCCTAAAGATTTCCTAAAAGGAGGTAGCCTGTGAGAAGGAAGAGTTTAATAATTTTTCTAATGATGTTTGTAACTGTTAGCCTTATAACAGTTAATCCAACAAAGGCTATCAAAGAGGAGGAAAAACCTTGTTTACTGGGTAGTTGCTGGAAGGAGTTAGGAGTTACACAATTAGGCCGAATGGGTTGTCCGACTCCAGCTCTATTTATTCAAAACACTCTTAAGGAGCTTAACAGTTACATAGAATTAGCTAATGAATTAGGACTTACCAGTGAACAGTTAGAAAAGTTAGAAAAGCTTAGACACGACTTTCAGATAGAAATGGTGAGAAATCGGGCTGAGCTTCAGGTTGTTACTTTAGAGTTAATCGAACAAATGATGAAGGAAAGGCCGGGTAAGAAACCCCTTCAGGAAAAAGTCAGCAGGATAGAAGAGCTCTGCTGGGCAACCTTAAAAGATGCAGCCAAGGCCGTTTTTACTGCCCGCAGTCTGCTGACACCGGAGCAGAGGGCTAAAGCCATAGAAATAGCCGCCAAAGAGGAATAGCTAAAAGGAGGGGAATAATATGAGAAGATTATTGATGGTAATAGTTCTTACCCTTGCCTTGGTGGTTGCTGGAAGCCACTTCGCCCCGGCCACCGCTGCTAAGAAACACCCTCAAAAATTGTGTCTGGTTGGCAAGTGTTGGGAAAACATAGATGTAGAGGCCTTAGGGGAGACGGGATGTCCGGCCCCGGGGCTCATTCTTTATAACGTCATTAAAGAGCTAAATAGCTACCTGGCCGCCAAAGATTTTCTAAAGCTTTCCAAAAAGCAATATGAGGCCCTTAAAAACATTCGTTTTGAGTTTCAAACTCTGTTAATGGAAAAAAGGGCCCGACTTCAGCTCCTCTCTTTGGATCTTATTAGTTCCATGGCCCAGCCAGATGTAACTCCGGATAAGATTAATAAAACGGTAAACGAACTCCAAGATACCTGCCGCGGGCTATTGATTCGCTCCCTGGAATATGTACGACAGGCTCGTGAGGTCTTAACGGAAGAGCAGCTCTCCAAGGCCCGGAGGTTAACTCCCAGGCTATAGTAATGCGAGAGCAAAGTCCCAAGCTTTCAGGCAAGAACAAAAATATCCTCTTTGTGGCCTCGAGGATCCGGTTGGTTCAGCCCCTCGGGGCCATCTTTATTTTTCTCTTCTTTTGGCTCCAGGGAGGAGTAGCGGCTCAGGTTCAGGCCCCTCAAAACAGGGGGACTCTCTGGCAAGAATGCTGGCGTAAACCAAGCGATGGCTATATAGGCTGTGGTGCCTCAGACTTTGTAATTAAATCCAGCCTTTGTGAGCTCCAAGGATACCTTGATTTGGCCCCAGAACTGAAAATAAAAGGCAAACAAAAGGAGCACTTTCAGACAATAATGCAACGCTTCAACCTCACCCTCATGCGCTATCAAAGCATGAACGACATGGTCAATGCTCAGCTTATGGAACTCATGAGCCAGCCTGAAATGGATCTAAAAGCTGTTGAGGAGATCCTGGATCAGTTAAAAAGAAACTGTGATCGAATTACCCGAGGTGGTCTTAGGGCTATAATAAAGATCCGCAAGACCTTCACCCCCCAACAGATTGAAACCATCACGGGCTACCGCCCCAAGCGACGTCCCTATCGCCTTCCTGTTGTCTCCTGTGGCAAATAGACTTTCTTCTCCATTTTTCAATTGATTCGTTAGGTGGAGAATCATTATCTTTTTAAAAAAGACAGGAGGTGGGCAGATGCAAATAGACAGGGAAACTCTTTGCCAGAAAATCCAAGAAATTTATCCCCAGATTGGACAGTGCAATATAGATGTCAAGGTTGACTTTGACCAGGAGACCAATACCTGGCTGGTAACCCTCGAGCGTGGCGGAGAGGTCCTTAAGACCAGACTGGAGGTTCCCGAGGCAGAGGCCTGTTTGGAGGGCAAACAATGTGTTTCCCTGGCCCTTCAGGTCTCCCAGCTGGTCCAGCGGGTGGAAGAGCTCACTAGGGGAAAATAATAATTTAAAGGGGGTCTAAAGGGTAATTAAGTCTTTAAATCTCTGGGCATCTTCATACATACGCAAATTGTTAAAAAGAACAAAAATTCTCTCGGCAGCAGAGTCTTGGAGCATCCCCCTGAGCCAAAGGAGTTCCTGGTCACTATAAGATTTGTCGTAGTTAATTCGGCCACGCTCATAGCCACCATGGAGCCGGAGGTAGAGTGTCGATAGCCGGGGAAAAAATCTCTCCGTAAGGTCAGCATTTATAAAAGGGTCAAAGACTGGAAGCACGGAAAGGGTTCGGTTCAGTTCTTCAAGAAGATCAGGGTCAGACCAACGGATCTCCAGACCAAGAAGGGGGGTTGTTTCGAACTTGTCTTTCAGGGATTCAAAGAAGGCTTTGATTCCCCCAGCTCTCTCTTTACAACTTTTAGGGAGTTGAAAAAGCCAAAAATCCGCTTTCAAACGAGCAATTAACTTCATACTTCGGGAGACAAACTCCTCTGTCTCCGGGGTGAGTTTTAAACAGCCCACTCTTTCAGAAAGGGCTTGAAGTTCTTCCCGGGTAAGGCTCGAACGTCGCCAGGTGGGAGATGATATCGGATGGGTCAGCCCCTGGTAGGCTTTAAGGGAGAGAAAAAAGCCCTGAGCCTGGGAGAAAATCTTCTGCCAGTTTTTAAGGCTTCTTTCTGTAGGGAAACGATAAAAGGTGCTATTTACCTCCAGGGCATCAAAAAGACGTACATACCTGGCCAGCGAGATATTGAAGCCACAGGTGCCGACATAAATTCTTTTTTCCATAGCTTACTCTTAATCTGTAAGACCTATCTGATCTGACCAAGAAGCCACAAACAAGATCAAGAACAAACCGCCAAATCTTGTAAATTACCAATATTTTAACATTTTTTATTTCTGCTTATTTTTTACCGAAAATTTATATTAAAAAGTTTAAGTTTTCAGTTTTTTATGAAACTTCAGCCTAAAATCAAGAAATTATCCCTGGAAATCAAGGTCCTCTTTCCTATATGTTTCTTCTTCTCCCTGGGTTTTGCCATAGCCCTTTACCATACCTTTAAAGAGGTAGAGGCCCAGAAGAGAAATTTTATTTCTCTCCAGATCCAGGAACTCCGAGAAGACTTGGCCTTTTTTGCCGAAAAGGCCCGAGAAAACCAACAGCTGGCCAGACTTCTGGCCCAGTTTCCAGACATAAGAAAGGCCCTTAAGAGGCGTGATCGTCTGGGGCTTCTTTCAGCCACCAGAGAGGCCTCAGCCAGTATAAACCAGAGTGGAGTCATCCCCCGTTATATCCACTTTCATATCCCTCCAGGAATCTCCTTTTTGAGAGTCTGGCGTCCGGAAATATTTGGTGACGATCTATCTGATTTCCGTCATTCAGTGGTCACTGTCCTGTCTACCGGTACCGCCGTCTGGGGTATAGAGGCCGGTCGTATGGGAATAGCCGCCCGGGGAGTGGTGCCGATATATGATCAAGAAGGATTGTTTCTTGGAAGTGTGGAGGTCTTCTCTAACCTGGCTGACCTTACCTTTTGGCTTCGCAAGAGGAAAAACATCGTAAATGCCCTTTATCTTCATCGGGAGATAAACGCCACGGCTGCTCCGCGAAACTATCATCGGTTAGGAGAGTTCTGGGCTGTATCTCCCCTGCCGGAGCCCTTCTCTTCCTTGGTATCAAATGCCTTTTTAAGGCAGGCCTTAAAAAGGCGAAGCCAGATCGAAGTTTCTCATTACACCCTGATAGGTGCGCCCATAAAAGACTTCTCAGGACGTAATATTGCCGTGTACATCCGTCTGGCCGATCTGTCTTTTGTCTCGACCAGACAAAGGGCTATCATCTTTAATCAAATACCTCCCAGCGTTGGTTTCTTTATTGTTTCCATTGGCGCCACTATCTTTCTAATCCAAAAGGGAATATTTCATCCCTTAAATCACTTAAGGGAAGAGGTCCGAGAAATTTCCCGTTTTGTAGGGAAAAAGCTTCGGGAACCAGAAGATGAGGTGGCTGTAGCTGCCCGCGGAGAAAACGAGATCTCTTTACTGGCTGGAGCTATAAACGAGTTAGTCTTTGAACTAGGGGAATTGGCCGCCTTCAGACAGGCCATAGAAACCGACGAAGACGCTCAAGGAATCTATCAACGCCTAGCCGAGGTCTTCAAGCAAAAGTTTAACCTTCACAATTTTATCATCTATGAAGTCTCAGATAGTGGCCAACGCCTCAAGGCAGTAGTAGTTGAGCCACCAGAGGCCAAGGAAGAAATTGAAAACATGGAAGTTCTCAATAACCCCGCTTTGTGCCGGGTTTTCAGGAGTGCTAGTCGGGCCTCATCCTTCCATTTTTCTGAAACCTGTAACTACTTCCCAGAGAACTTCATAAACTATCTTTGTCTTCCTATGTTTGTCGGGGGTAAAGTCATTGGCATTGTCCATTTTCTATTTCCGGCCTCCTATCATCTAGAACAGACTCGAGGGATTATTTTAGATAAGGTGGTAGCCTATCTTCAGGAGGCAGCTCCTATCATAGAAGCCAAACGTTTTGCCCGAAGGCTCCAGGAGATATCTCTTCGAGACACCCTTACTGGCCTTTACAATCGCCGGGTATTGGAGGAGTTTGTTCCCCAAATGGTAGCTGGAGCCATTCGGCGGCAAACCTCTATAGGAGTCCTCATGGCTGATGTCGACCACTTCAAGGTCATAAACGACACTTACGGCCACGGCTTCGGTGATCGAGTTCTGGTTCAAATATCTTCCATCATTAAAAAGGAACTCCGGGCAGAGGATCTGGCCATTCGATACGGAGGAGAAGAGATCTTAATTCTTCTAACGGATACGCCAGCACCGCTAGCCTGCCAGGTGGCCGAACGTATCCGAAAGCATGTAGAGATGGCCTCCTTCAGTTGGGAGGAGAAAAGTGCTCGAGTAAGCATCTCCATTGGGGTGGCGGAGTTTCCTGGAGACAGTCAAAATTTAAAAGAGGTTATCAACCTGGCCGATCGAGCCCTCTATGAGGCCAAAAATAAAGGCCGCAACCAGGTAGTTTATCTTTCTTCCAAAAGGTACAAGGCACCTAAAGAAAAAGTCAAAGGTCATTGAGTCTTCAGGGAATAAAATTAATCCTTGACAGGTAGGTTGGGCACATATATAAGACAAAAAAAATCTTAAATATCTTATTTATGCGACTTACCCGCGCCGGAGAATATGCCATACGTTGTATTCTTTACCTCGCCGGGCAAAGTCCGGGGAGGGTGGTCAGCCGAAAGGAGGTGGCCCGGGCCATGGAAATACCGGATCCTTTCCTGGCCAAGATCGCCCAGCAACTCTCCCTGGCAGGGATCATTGAAATCCTCCAAGGGGCCCGGGGGGGTTATCGTCTTCTTAAGGATCCTGCGGCTCTCTCTCTCCTTGAGGTGGTTGAGGCCGTCTCTGGAGAGATTTTTCTTAATGAGTGTGTGATCCGACCAGAAAGCTGCTCTCGTAGTCAGGTCTGCCCGGTTCATAATGTCTGGGAAAAGGCTCGCAGGAGGCTCAGGGAAACATTGCAGGAGGCCACCTTTGACAAACTTCTGGCCGAATCCCGAGGTCAAAAGATTTAATATATTTTTTCTCAAAAAGAAGATAAATAAGGTCTTAGATGTCTAATATTCACAATACCCTTTACCGCCACCAAGATGAGCCTAATTTTTTAAAGACAAACTGGTGGGTGGTCGTCTCTAAAAGCCCCTTCAGAAGGGGAGCTGTCTTTTTATAAAAAATTTTTACTCTAGGAGGGCCTTATGGATGTCGTAATGCTTTCCCGTTTCCAATTTGCCGTGGCCAGCATGTTTCACTTCTTATTTGTCCCTTTAACCCTGGGGCTTTCCATCCTCACGGCCATCTTTGAGACCATTTATGTCAAAACCGGTGATGAAGAATACAAGAGAATGGCCAAATTCTGGGGGAAGCTTTTTCTTATTAACTTCGCCTTAGGAGTCGTTACGGGAATTACTCTAGAGTTCCAGTTTGGGACTAACTGGTCCCGCTACTCAGAATACGTGGGTGATATTTTTGGCTCCCTTCTGGCCATTGAGGCTACTTTGGCCTTTTTTCTGGAATCCACCTTCATCGCTGTCTGGCATTTTGGCTGGCGCAAACTCTCTCCTCGACTTCACTGCCTGACCATCTGGCTGGTGGCCTTGGCCTCTAATATCTCCGCCCTGTGGATTCTTCTGGCCAATGGCTGGATGCAGCACCCCGTAGGATACGTCATTCGTAACGGACGGGCCGAGCTAGATAATTTTATGGCTGTGGTTACCAACCCTTTCGGTTGGCAGGAATTTTTTCATACCGTAAGTGGGGCTTACATTCTCTCTGGATTCTTTGTCATGGGGGTAAGCGCCTATCATCTCTTGCGAAGACAACACATCTCTTTTTTCACCAAATCCTTCCGGGTAGCCTTGACCTTTGCCCTCATCTTTTCCCTGCTTGAGGTCTTCCAGGGCCATATCCACGGATCCGAAGTAGCTAAAATCCAGCCCACCAAGCTGGCGGCTATGGAGTCTCTCTGGGAGACCAAAAAAGGGGCTCCGCTTTTTCTCTTCCTGATCCCGGATGAGAAGAATGAAAGCAATGCCCTTGAGCTACTGCCTATCCCAGGAGCTCTGTCCCTGTTGGCCTATCATGACCCTGGAGCCGAGGTCAAAGGGCTTAAAGAATTTCCTCCCGAAGAGCGCCCCCCTGTCACCCTGACTTTTTTGGCCTTTAGAACCATGGTCGGTTTAGGTTTTCTCTTTGCTCTTCTTACGATTATAGGCTGGTTTAAGAGAAATCGGCTCCTTGAGAGCCGGGGCTACCTCAAGGTTATGCTTTACGCCATACCTTTACCATACATTGCCCTTGAGGCTGGTTGGGTGGTGGCTGAAGTCGGCCGACAACCCTGGATAGTCTATGGCTTAATGAAGACCAGTGAAGCCGTAAGTCCGATAACTGCCTCCCAAGTCTGGCCGTCCTTGGTGGCCTTTATTCTTCTTTACGGCTTTTTGGGAGCGGTGGACTTCTACCTTCTGGCCAAGTTTGCCAAGAAGGGACCAGAGTCTCCAGAAGAATCCAGCCAGGTAGCTCCGGTTACCGCCTAAAGGAAAGGAGGGAAAGACATGTTTGAAACCATATGGTTTATCCTCTGGGGAGTGCTTTGGGCCGTCTATTTTATGCTTGACGGTTTTGATCTAGGTCTAGGCAGCCTAATGCCCGTGGTAGCCAAGAACGATACCGAACGCCGGATAGTCTATAACACCATGGGTCCCTTCTGGGATGGTAACGAGGTCTGGCTGATAACCGCAGGTGGAGCCACCTTCGCCGCCTTCCCCAAGGCCTACGCCGTAATGTTCAGTGGTCTTTATACCGCCCTTCTCCTCCTGCTCTTTGCCCTTATTGTTCGGGGAGTAGCCTTTGAATTCAGGGGTAAGGTGGATAGCCCTGGCTGGCGTTCCCTCTGGGATTTCTGTCTAGTAATAGGAAGTTTTATTCCGGCCCTCCTTTTAGGTGTAGCCTTTGCAAACATCTTCAAAGGCCTGCCCATCGACAAAGAAGGGATCTTTCATGGCGGACTCTTAACCCTCCTTAACCCCTACGGATTGCTGGGAGGAGTGCTGTTTGTGATGCTTTTTCTCGTTCACGGAAGTCTCTGGCTGGCTGCAAAGAGCAACGGAGAGCTCTCCAGGCGCGGGGCCTCTTTGGCTGCCAGACTTTGGCCTCTTGAGCTAATAATAGCCGCCGTCTTTTTGGTGGCCACCTGGTTCGCCACCGACCTTTATGACAACTATCTTCGTTATCCCATACTTTTTGTCATTCCTGCCCTGGCCGTAGTGGGGCTTGTCCTTATCCGGGTGTTTCTGAGCAAAGAGGCCTACTGGAAGGCCTGGTTTGCCTCCTGCCTGACTATCGTCTCAGCTACTTTTTTCGGTCTAGGTGGCCTCTACCCTCGCCTTCTTCCTTCAAGTCTTACCCCTGAGGCCTCTTTGACCATTTACAACGCCTCCTCCAGCCCCCTGACCCTAAAGATCATGACTGGAGTGGCCCTGGTCTTTGTGCCTATTGTCATCGCTTACCAGGCCTGGACATATAATCTTTTTAAGGAAAAAGTCCGGGAAGAAGACTTAAGCTACGAAGAGGCCTATTGATAACTACGACGGCGGGGCCATAAGGCCCCGCTCCCCTTAGAGGCTCCCCTAGCAATTACTCCAGCCTTAGGCTATCCTCTGGACCATTGGCCCTCTCGGAGGGCGATCATCTCCATATCAACAGGAGGGATAAAATGCTTGCTCGCATAGAGGTGGCCCTTAAGGATCATCTTCGAGATGCCTTTGGGGAGAAGGTGCTTCGTCGGATCCGTGAAGACCTCTACTTGCCGGCCCAAGAATGTCGGACCATTAAGATCTATCAGATCGAGGCCGATATTGACCAAACGGCCCTCGAGGCCTTGGCCAAAGAGGCCCTGCACGATCCGGTCACCCAGACAGTGGCCATTGATCGTCCCCTGGCCAAAGATTTTGACTGGCTCATTCAGGTAGGCTTCCGCCCGGGTGTAACCGACAACGAAGGGCGTGTGGCCCGAGAGGCCTTAGAGATCCTCCTTAAACGAGAGCTCGCTCCCCAGGAGACCATCTACACGGCCACCCAATATCTTCTTAAAGGAGACCTTTCCCGAGAAGACTGCCAACGTATCGCCCGTGAACTCCTGGCCAATGAGCTTATCCAGCGTTGGTGGATTGTCTCCCGAGAAGAGTTCGACTTCCAGAAAGGCCTCTTAACCCCTCCCCCTAAGGTTCAGGAAGAGACCACCATTAAAGTAGAATACTTTGATCTTAACCTTCTTAGTGATGAAGAACTTCTCAGGCTCTCCCGCGAAAGGTTGCTGGCCCTCAACCTCCAAGAGATGCAGACCATAAGAGACTTCTTCCGGAGACCGGAAGTGGTTGCCGAAAGAAAACGCTATGGTTTGGATCACCGTCTCACTGATGTAGAACTTGAATCCCTGGCCCAGACCTGGTCCGAACACTGTAAACACAAGATCTTTAATGCCCGAATCACTTACACTGATAAAACCACAGGCCAGACCACGGTCATAGATAGTCTTTTTAAGACCTATATTGTCCGGGCCACAGAGGAGATCCGAAAGGCCAAGGGAGAAAAAGACTTTTGTCTCTCCGTCTTCGTAGATAACGCCGGAGTTATCAGGTTGAATGACCGCCTGAGTCTGGCCTTCAAGGTCGAGACCCATAACAGCCCTTCAGCCCTTGACCCCTATGGTGGAGCCCTTACGGGCATTGTTGGGGTAAACCGTGACCCCTTCTGCACGGGTAAGGGGGCCAGCCTGATATTTAATACCGACGTTTTCTGCTTCGCCCCTCCTGACTGGGATCGTCCCCTTCCCCCCAGACTTCTTCACCCCAAACGGATATTTGAAGGGGTGAGAGAAGGGGTGGAACACGGAGGAAACAAAAGCGGAATTCCCACCGTTAACGGTTCGATTGTCTTCGATGACCGATATCTCGGCAAACCCCTGGTCTTCTGTGGTACCGGAGGGATAATGCCGGCGGAGGTCTGTGAGGAGCCTTCCCATATCAAAGGGGCCCGGCCCGGGGATCTGGTGGTTATGTGTGGAGGACGAATCGGCAAGGATGGAATACACGGAGCCACCTTTTCCTCGGAGGAGTTGCACGAAGGCAGTCCGGCTACCGCTGTCCAAATAGGTGATCCCATCACCCAGAAAAAGATGACCGATTTTCTTCTGTTAGCCAGAGATGAATGCCTCTACACCTCTATTACGGACAATGGCGCCGGTGGGCTTTCTTCCTCTGTGGGAGAGATGGCCCGGGAGTCTGGTGGAGCTGAGATCGATCTG
The DNA here is from genome assembly GCF_011207455.1 of Thermosulfuriphilus ammonigenes. Taxonomy (GTDB): domain Bacteria; phylum Desulfobacterota; class Thermodesulfobacteria; order Thermodesulfobacteriales; family ST65; genus Thermosulfuriphilus; species Thermosulfuriphilus ammonigenes. The sequence goes on along the minus strand of NZ_CP048877.1, from coordinate 2,223,299 downwards.
GCCCGGGCCCCTCTTAAGTATGCCGGCCTTCAGCCCTGGGAAATCCTCCTCTCCGAGGCTCAAGAACGAATTACCGTGGCCGTACCGCCCGACAAGATCCAACGTTTTCTTGAATTGGCTGAGAAGATGCAGGTCGAGGTTACTGTTCTCGGCCAATTCACCGACTCGGGCAGATTCCACGTCAAGTATGATGGCCAGACCGTTGCCCTCCTGGACCTTGAGTTTCTCCACAAAGGTGTTCCCAAACTAGAGCTCACCGCCGTCTGGGACCCGCCGCCGGCAAAAGATGTCTCTCCACCAGAGCCTAATTCCCTTGCCGAGCTTCTTCACTGTATTCTCGGACGACTTAACGTCTGTTCTAAGGAATACGTCGTTCGCCAGTACGATCATGAAGTCCAGGGAGGCAGTGTGATTAAGCCCCTGGTAGGAATCACCGCCGACGGACCAAGCGATGCGGCTGTCCTCAGACCAGAGCTAGACTCCTTTGAGGGAGTGGCTGTCGCTCACGGGATCTGTCCCAAGTTCTCTGATTTTGACACCTACTGGATGGCGGCTAACGCGATCGATGAGGCCATCCGAAATGCTGTCTGCGTAGGGGGAGATTTGGAACACATGGCCGGCTTAGACAACTTCTGCTGGTGCGACCCTATCCAAAGCGAAAAAACTCCCGATGGACATCATAAGCTGGCCCAACTTGTCAGGGCCAACCAGGCCCTCTATGACCTGACAACCACCTTCGGTGTCCCTTGCATCTCTGGAAAAGACAGCATGAAAAACGACTATCTGGCTGCCGGGTTGGGGCTTTCAACCGAAGATAACCCCTATCAGGTAGGCCAGGTATTGCCCGATGGAAGCCTCAAGATCTCCATCCCCCCCACCCTGCTCTTCTCGGTAGTGGCAAGGGTGCCTGATATCCGCAAGGCTCAGACCATGGAGGCCAAAAGACCGGGGGATCTGGTCTATATCTTGGGAACCACCCGGGAGGAACTTGGGGGCTCGGAGTACTTCCTTCATCTGGGCCTTAAAGGAGGCCTGGTGCCTCACGTTTGGGCCCAAGAGGCCCGCCAACGCTATTTGGCCCTAGGAGAGGCAATAAGGAAGCAGCTGGTGGCCTCGGCCCATGACTGCTCAGATGGTGGTCTGGCGGTTGCCTTGGCCGAATGTGCCTTCTCTGGAGGGCTGGGTATGGAGATCTCTCTGGACGACCTCCCTTATGAGGGAAAACCGCGCCCCGACTACTTGCTCTTTTCCGAGTCGGCCAGTCGAATAGTAGTCACCGTTTCCCCGAGCAAAGTTGCCGATTTTGAAGCCCTCTTTGCCGGCCAGACAGTCTCTTGCATTGGACGGATAATAGAAGAACCGTTCCTTAAAATCACCTGGCGGGGAGAAGATCTCCTGGGCGAGGACATCTTCTCCCTTAAAGAAAGCTGGAAGGCCCCTTTAGCCTGGTAACCTTAACGGGCGATAAGAAGAAGATGCTCCGGCCACAGGTGCCAAAGAAGCTCTGCTGAACCCGGAGAAAGGTCAGAGGTGGCCAGGGCGCAAAGTCCGGCCATCTTGAAGTGGATCTTAAGCCCAGGGACTCCCGCCACCAGATAGGAAACTATCTCGGCCACCGAAGGAAGGTGGCCTACCACCAGGATCCGGTTGGCAGATCGGTATCCTTTGAGCACAGCCACCGACTCTGAAGGTGGGCTTAAAGGTTTAAACTCTTGATGAATGGCAATTTTATTCAGGTCATAACCTAGGGTATCAGCCACAATTTCAGCCGTCTCTCTGGCCCGGGCCTTGGGGCTAGCCAGGATGAGATCTGGCAAAATACCCAAATTTTTCATGGCTCGAGCTGTAGTCCTTACCTCTATCTGGCCGTCAGGGCTCAATCTCCTTTCGGGATCTTCGGCCTCAGGGAGAGGTCGTCCATGTTGCATGAGATAAAGCTCCATAAGCGATCCCCCCTCTTCTTTTTTCGAGAAAAAAATTGGCCTTTTGTTCCTCTCTGTCAAACCGAAGGGGTCTCGAACTTTTTATTTACAAAATTTTTATAAAGCTGGCTTGAGTGTAGGCTCCATTTACAAAAATATCTCTAGAAAAAATTTCACTTGAACTTATCTTTCCACTGAAAGGAGGGATGGATCATGACGGAATACACCATTTATCCCTTGGTAGTTGGAGCTAACGAGACAGATCAGGGTATAATGACTTACTTACGAGGTTACGGAAGACGTATCTGGATCCCCATCTATGTCTTTGTTCTCAAAGGAGCAGACAAGAACATTCTCATTGACACCGGACTTGAGCAGTTCGTCGTCCCGGAGGAGGTAGCTACCTCTTATGGATGGGAGATTCTGGAGTTTGATCAGGCCCTGGCCCGAGTTGGCCTCCGCCCAGAAGACATAGACATCATCATTCACACCCACCTTCACAATGACCACTGCGAAAATGACAACCGCTGTCCTCGGGCCACTGTTTATGTCCAGAGAAGGGAGTACGAATTCTGGCAGAATCCTCATCCCATCGACCACCGTTATTATCCAGATGTCCTGGAGGGAGTAAGGGAGGTCGTGGTGATAGACGGAGAGGAAGAAATCTACTCCGGAATAAGGGTTGTTCCTACTCCGGGACACACCGCCGGTGGTCAAACGGTTCTGGTAAATACCTCCTCGGGAACAGCAGTTATTACTGGCTTCTGCTGTAACGAGGCCAACTTTCCTCAAGTGGGGCCAGCTGTAGCCCCTGGGGTCCACCTTGATGCCATTTTAGCCTGGGAAAGTGCCCAGAAGGTTCGGGAGATGGGAGATATTTTAATACCCCTTCATGCTGTCTGGCCCGGGCAGAAGAAAAAGATTCCTTAAAGAGAAACCCCATTTGCCTTCTTGGCAGAGGCTAGAACATATCACTTAAAACAAAAAACCCTCCCCCTTTCGGGGGAGGGGTGGAGGAGGTTTTGGGGAGAGGCGCTGATTATTACTTAACTAGTAGGTATATTCCTTCTTCTGGCCCTCACAGACCTCTTCTATTCTATCGGTAATAAGGGTCCCATTTCTCCAGATCCTTTTACGGACCTTGCGACAAGTAGTCTCGGCGTTGTGGGTGGCAGGCACGGGTGTGGCTTCAACCACTGTAGGCCCCTGCCTATAAACTACCTGCTGATTGGTTCTAGCCGCCTGATAGCTGGCCTGGCTGGAAATATCAGCCAGGGTGCCCCCAAAGGCTGCCCCAAGAGCACCTCCGATAACCGCTCCCCGCCAGGGATTGTGATGATCGAGCAGAGCTCCAGCGGCAGCACCAATGACCGCTCCGGCACCAGCTCCTTGGTAAGTGGCTGCATTCTGCTGGGTAGTCACACAGGCACTGAGAGAAATCCAAAGACCAAGGACAAGAGCCAGGGAAAGAATTCGTCTCATGGGACACCTCCTGAGCTTTTAACTCCCAGGAAAAGCAAAGACCTTGCCAAAGAAGAGAGGCTAAAGATCAGCCACACACAGTGGCTACTAGAGCCCCTTAGGTGGAGATTTACTGATGAAAGATGCAAAATTTGCAGAAGAAGGCAAACTTAATCAAAGGCGCCTTAACCCGGCCGCCAGCTCCTGAAGGGCCTCTTTGGCCCGAAGGTGGATGCGGCGCCCTTCCATCTCCACATAGCCCTCTCTGGCCAATCGAGTAAAGACCCGGGAGATGGTCTCAGGAGTGGTACCCAGGAGAGAAGCCAGCTGTCCCTTGTTGATCTCAAGCTCTACCAGCTCCCTTCCCTGGCGCTCGGCCAAAAGCAACAAGTAGGCTGCCAACCTCTCAGAGACCTCCTTTAAGGCCAGCGCCTCTATCATGGCTGCAAACTGACGAAGACGCCGGGAAAGCACCGCCAGCATGTTGAGGGCTAAAGAAGGCTCCTGTTCAATGAGGCGGACAAAATCTTTTCGGGGAAAATAAAGCAGGTGGCTTTCCTCAAGGGTCTGGGCGTAGGCAGGAAAATTCATCCCCGCAAAGACGGCCACCTCTCCGAAGGGCTCTCCAGGGCCGAATATGTGCAGAATCTGCTCTTTACCACTGGCCGAGACCTTAAAAATTTTTACCCGTCCCGAAATAACCACATAGAAGCCTGTAGCCTCGTCTCCTTCGGAAAAAACAAGCGTTTTGGCCGGATATCTCTTCTCTTGAGCTATCTTTCGGAGAAGAGATAAATTTTCTTCCGGAAGACCTTCAAAAAGAGGTATTTGAAGAAAAAAGTTCTTGCCTTTCAAAGTTTTGACCTATATCAAAGAGATAAGTCGTCCGATATCCTACCTTAGATCCACCATCAAAAACAAGGAGGTGTAAGTATGTTCTGTAATCAGTGCGAACAAACCGCCAAGGGCCAGGCCTGCACCAAGATCGGAGTCTGCGGCAAGACGGAAGAGGTTGATCTCTTGCAGGATCTACTGGTTTATGCCCTTCAGGGCTTAAGTGAGGTGGCCAATGAGGGCCGTAAGGTGGGAGTGGAAGACAAAGAGGCGGATGTCTTTACCTGCGAGGCCCTCTTTTCCACCCTGACCAACGTCAATTTCGACCCTGAGCGCATCAAAGACTATATTTTTAAGGCCGTAGAACTTCGGGACCGCCTTAAAGAAAAGGTCAAGGCCGCCGGCGGAAAGACTGACTTCTCCGGCCCAGCCGCTTTTGTCCCGGCCCAGAGCATGGAAGAACTTATCAAACAGGGAGATGAAGTAGAGCTTCGACCGGAGAAGGCCAAAGATCAAGACATTTTTTCTCTCAAGCTGACCACCCTCTATGGTTTAAAAGGGGTAGCTGCCTACGCCTACCACGCCCAAGAACTAGGTCAAGAAGACACCAAGGTTTACGCCTTCATGCACGAGGCCATGGCCAACCTCACCCGTGATGACCTCTCTCTTAACGACTGGGTAGGCATCGCCCTTAAGGTAGGAGAGATTAACCTCCGAACCATGGAGCTTCTGGATGCAGCCCACACCTCTACCTTTGGCCATCCTGAGCCCACTCCGGTGCCCCTAGGACACAAGAAGGGGAAGGCCATCTTGGTCTCCGGCCACGATCTCAAAGACTTAGAGGCCCTTCTTAAGCAGACCGAAGGCAAGGGAATTTATGTCTACACCCACGGAGAGATGCTTCCGGCCCACGGCTATCCCGGGCTCAAGAAGAAGTATCCCCACCTCTATGGCCACTATGGAACGGCCTGGCAGAATCAGACAAAGGAGTTCGCTGATTTCCCGGGCCCCATTGTCATGACCACCAATTGTCTCGTTCCTCCCAAAGAAACATACAAGGACCGGGTCTTCACCCTAGGGCCGGTAGGCTTCCCGGGAGTCAAGCACCTCAAGGAGCTTGACTTCACCCCGGTCATCCAGATGGCCGAATCCATGGAGGGCTTCACCGAGGACAAAGAGGGCAAAACCGTGCTTACCGGATTTGCTCGAAACGCTGTCCTCTCGGTGGCTGACAAGGTCATCGAGGCTGTGAAGGGCGGAGCCGTAAAACACTTCTTCTTGGTGGGCGGTTGTGACGGGGCCAAACCGGTCCGCAACTATTACACCGAGTTTGTAGAAAAGGTGCCCCAGGATTGCATCATTCTTACCTTAGCCTGTGGTAAGTTCCGCTTCTTTGATAAAGATTTAGGCGACATTGGCGGCATCCCCAGGCTCCTTGACATCGGCCAGTGTAACGATGCCTATTCCGCCGTCCAGATAGCTTTGGCCCTGGCTAAGGCCTTCAACGTGGACGTTAATGAACTGCCCCTTTCCCTGATTGTCTCCTGGTATGAGCAAAAGGCTGTAGCTATCCTTCTCTCCCTCCTCTATCTGGGGATCAAAAACATCCGTCTTGGCCCCAGCCTGCCAGCCTTTATCACCCCCAACGTCCTTAACTTCTTGGTGGAAAACTACCAAATAAAGCCCATCTCCACCCCTGATGAAGACATCAAGGCCTGCCTCGGTGGCTAACGACAAGAAGAGGGGGAGCGTATCGCTCCCCCTTTCTTTTTCCCTTAAACTTTCAAGGAATATAAGAGGCCTTATCTTAATAAGACCCAAGCCCGGATTAAGATTCAAAAGACAGCCGCTAGCCTCCTAGATTTTACTCCCTTCAAGGTCTTCTTCAGGCCAAGTGAGCTAACAACAGCCGTCAACCTCCCTTTTTAAGACGTAAAACCAAAAGGAGTTCTGGATTTTTCAACGACGACTTGCCAGGAGAAAGAAGGTGGTGTTATTTACCCTGCCATGGAAGCCAAACCCTACCTTCAACAGGTTCCTGCCTACCGTCCTGGGAAACCCATCGAAGAACTAAGGCGTGAGCTCGGCCTTAAGGGGGAAATTATCAAACTGGCCTCAAATGAAAATCCTCTTGGACCTTCTCCTCAGGCCCTTGAAGCCATCATCAAAACAGCCCCCACAGTCAACCGCTATCCAGACGGAGCAGCCTTTGAGCTCCGGGAGGCCCTTAAAGAAACCCTGGGGCTTTCTCCCCGAGAGGTGGTCATTGGCAATGGATCAAACGAGATCATTGATTTTCTGATCCGGGCCTTTGTTTCTGAGGAAGAGGAAATCATTATCAGTCGGCCCACCTTTTTGATGTATGAGAGATTCGTTCGGATAGCCGGCGGAAAGGCCATCTCCGTGCCCCTTAAGGAAATGCGCCATGATCTGGGGGGGATCCTTCGGGCCGTTACCTCAAAAACCAAAATAATTTTCCTGGACAACCCTAATAATCCTACCGGGACCGCTCTGAAGATCGGCGAGCTGGAGTCTTTCTTGGCCGATCTTCCCCTTAATGTGCTGCTGGTTCTTGATGAAGCCTACTTTGAGTTTGTTAGAGACCAGGAGGTGGTCTCTGGGCTGTCATTTTTCCGGGATGACGAAAGAATTATTGTTTTAAGGACCTTCTCCAAGGCCTATGGTCTGGCCGGACTGCGAATTGGCTATGGGGTAATGGCTCCGAAGATAGCCACCATTCTGGAAAAAATCCGCCAGCCTTTTAATACCAACCTGATGGCTCAGGTAGCGGCAACGGCCACGCTGAAGGATCGCAACTATCTGAGCCGGGTTCAAAGAATTATATGGGAGGGAGTGGACTTCTTAAATCGAGAACTTGTTGCCTTGGGGCTCCTCCCCTACCCAACCCAGACGAACTTTATTCTGGTAGATCTGCGCCGACCAGCGAGACCTGTGTACGAGGCCCTTCTACACCAAGGGGTTATTGTCAGGCCGATGGATTCTTATGGTTTTGAAAATTGTATCCGGATCACCGTGGGCCTTCCTGAAGAAAACCAAAGATTGATCAAAGAACTGAGGGAGATTCTTCAGTGAAGGGGCTGGTCATCACCATTGATGGACCAAGCGGGGCCGGAAAGTCCACGGTGGCCAGACTCCTGGCCCAGAGACTGGGTTACACTTATCTGGATACTGGAGCCATGTATCGGGCCGTGGGTCTGGCAGCCCTGAGAGTGGGGATAGATCCCGGGAGCCAAGAAGCCGTCTCTTCTATTCTTGACGGACTCCGACTGGAACTAAGACCAGGCCAACAGGGAGCAGCGGTCTTTCTCAATGGAGAAGATGTCACCAACCAGATCCGCACCCCCGAAGTGTCTCTAGCGGCCTCTAAGGTTTCAGCCCACCCCCAAGTGAGGGCCTATCTCACCGAGCTCCAGCGTCAGATGGGCCAAAAGGGGGGAATAGTAGCCGAGGGACGCGATACCGGTACGGTGGTCTTTCCAGAGGCGGAAGCCAAATTCTTCATTACTGCCTCAGATGAAGAGCGGGCCAGAAGACGTTGGCTGGAGCTTAAACAGCGGGGGGAAGAAATTTCCTATGAAGAAGTCCTCCGGCAGCAGCGTCTCCGAGATAAAAACGATAGCTGTCGCCGTTTGGCCCCTTTAAAGCCAGCCCCGGAGGCCGTGATCATCGACACCACAGGCCTCAAAATCGAAGAGGTTTTAGAGCAAATATTAAGACTTATAGAGGAGAAAATCCCTTCCTTCTGCAAGCTCTCCAGTTAACGTTGAATTATCAGGGGGGCTCTGGTATAAGGAGACGTTTTTAAATTCTAAGGAGGTCCAATGTTGATGGAAATGGTAGATCAAACCCAAAACCTCAGCTCTTCTGGGCAGGATGAAGAGCTGAGCCAGAGTTTTGAATCCCTCCTTGAGCAGGGGCTGCCAGAGCTTCATGCCGGGGAGATCCTGCCAGGTAAGGTTGTCCGTATCGACCAAGAATGGGTCATGGTCGATGTAGGCTACAAATGTGAAGGGCAGATTCCGGCCCGAGAGTTTAAGACCCCCAACGGCACCTTGACCATCCAGGAGGGCGACGAGATTCCGGTAATGATCGAACGCCTGAGCGGCAAGGATGGTCTTATGCGCCTTTCGTACCGCAAGGCCATTCGTATCCAAACTTGGGAAAAGATCCAGGAGGCCCACAAGGAGGGTACTCCTATTGAGGGGATCATCCTGGAAAGGATAAAAGGAGGGTTCTCTGTAGATCTAGGTGGAGTAAGGGCCTTTTTGCCCTTCTCACAGGCTGATATACGCCCCGTCAGAGATCCGGAGGTTCTTATTGGACTTGAGACTAACTTCAAGGTCCTTAAATACAATCGCAAAAGAGACAACGTCGTTGTCTCCCGAAGAGAACTCTTAGAAGAGGAGCTGAAGAGAAAGCAGGAAGAGACTTTGGCCAGCCTGGAAGAGGGACAGGTACGTGAAGGAGTGGTCAAAAATATTACTGACTACGGTGTCTTTGTGGATCTTGGCGGGATAGACGGTCTCTTACACGTCTCTGATATATCTTGGGGGCGTGTTGAACACCCGGGCCATCTCTTTAAGGTCGGGGATAAGATTACTGTTAAGGTTCTTAAGTTCGATCGAGAAAAACGGAAGATTTCCCTGGGGATAAAACAGCTCACCCCAGACCCCTGGGAATCTGTAGAAGAAAAGTATCCCCTTGGTTCCAAGGTTCAGGGGAAGGTGGTCAACCTTACAGACTATGGAGCCTTTGTCGAACTTGAGCCTGGAGTCGAAGGCCTGATCCATATCTCCGAGATGTCCTGGACCAAAAAGGTCCGCCATCCTAAAGATGTTCTTCAGGTGGGAGACGTGGTTACTGTAGCTGTCATCGGCCTGGATCCGGAAGCCCGGAGGATCTCCCTCTCTCTTAAACAGGTAGAACCCAATCCCTGGGACATCGTTATGGAGAAATTCCCTCCGGGGACAACCATTGAGACCACCATCAAAAACATCACCGATTTTGGTCTTTTCGTAGGCATAATGGAGGGAATAGACGGATTTATTCATATCTCTGACATTTCCTGGAGCCGCAGACTGCGACACCCGGCCGATAAATACAAGGTGGGAGACACCATCCAGGCTGTAGTCCTCAACATAGATCGAGAAAAGGAGCGGTTCTCTTTAGGTATAAAACAGCTCACCCCAGACCCCTGGGAATCTGTAGAAGAAAAGTATCCTGTAGGCACCAAAGTCACGGGTACGGTAACTAACGTGACTGACTTCGGTGTCTTTGTAGAGATTGAAGAAGGTATTGAGGGGCTCATTCATGTCTCTGAGCTTTCAGACAAGCGCCTTAAATCTGCTGTGGGTACCTATGAAGTTGGAGACAAGGTAACGGCTAAGGTTATCAACCTTGATCCGGAAAGACGTAAAATGGGTCTTTCTATTCGGCGAATGGCCGAAGATGAGGAGAGATCCTATTACCTTGACTACGTTAAAGAGAGTTCCGGGGCCACAACGACCTTGGGGGCCCTTTTAAAAGAAGGTCTGACTAGCGGAAAGAAATAAATGACCATGGCCCCCGTTTAAGGGAAAGGCAAGCTAGAGGTGAGAAGCAGTCCCATTGTCATCGGGCTGGCCTTTTTAGGGGCTCTATTTCTCTTTCTTATTGTCCTGATTTTTATTCTGGGGTTCCTCTTTTCAAGAGGGGCCCCAGTCCTTCCCACGGCCGACCGGGTTGGGATAATCGAAATCAAGGGCCTTATTTCCAACAGTGACCGCATACTTAAAGATATTCGCGCCTTCAGGGACCGTGAGGACATAAAGGCGGTGGTGGTCCGCATCGAGAGTCCTGGAGGAAGTGTGGGAGCCTCTCAGGAGATCTATCAGGCCCTAAGGGAGCTTTCGGAGATTAAGCCTACTGTGGCCTCCATGGGCTCGGTGGCCGCCTCAGGAGGATATTATATTGCCCTGGGAGCAGAAAAGATCTATGCCAATCCGGGGACTATCACCGGAAGCATTGGCGTAATTATGAAGCTCCCCAATCTTGCTGGACTTATGAAAAAACTTGGCATTGGAGCCACAACCTTAAAAAGCGGGCGTTTCAAAGACCTCACCCCAGTCACCAGAGAGTTAACTCCGGAAGAGAAGACCCTTATCCAGGGTCTTCTGTCCGAAGTTCATCGCCAGTTTATGGCTGCTGTGGCCGAGGCCAGAAAGCTTCCTTTGGAGGAGGTTCGCCAGCTGGCTGACGGACGTATCTTCACCGGCCGAGAGGCAAAGGAGCGCGGATTGATCGACGAACTTGGTAATCTAGACTCGGCGGTGGAGGCTGCTGCTCAGATGGCTGGGATTACTGGTGCCGTAGAGCTGGTCTATCCTCCCAAGGAACGCTTTTCTCTGCTCAAAAGCCTCTTTAGTGAGGGAGCCGGGGCTGTATCTCAGGCAGTAACCTTTTCTGGTATAGGTTATTTGGCTCCCCAGTTTGTTAACTAAATCCAACGCAACCAGGCATTTGGCCTGCTTCTTTCAAGAAAGGGCATCATCTGAGCCATGGTCAAGAAGGATTTAGTCAATCGACTAGCGGAGAAGTTTCCCGAATACCTGAAAAAGGATCTAGAGGAGATACTTGATCAGATCTTTGCCCGGCTCACCCAGGCCGTGATCCAGGGGGAACGGGTGGAGATAAGAGGGTTTGGCCGTTTTATTGTTCGCCCTCAAAAGGCTCGAGTCTTTATCAACCCTAAGACCGGCAAGCGTCAAGATCTTCCACCGCGCCGCCGGGTCATATTCAAGGTGGGCAAAGATCTAAAAGAGCGTCTCTCTCATCCTATTCTGGCCGCCCTTGATTTAGGAACCCAGACCTTCCGCCTTCTCATCGGCCAAGTAATAAACGGACAAATTCGAACCCTTTACCGCGATCGGGAGAATACCCGTTTGGGAGAGGGATTGGCGGAAACAGGCGAGATCTCAACAGCGGCCTTCGGTCGGGGCCTTGAAAGCCTAAGACGCTTTGAAGAGGCCATGAGTTTTTATCGGGTAACCGATTACCTGGCCGCTGGAACGGCTGTCTTTCGCAAGGCTCGAAACGCCATCGAATTTAAGCGCCAGGCCGAAAGGTTGCTAGGGTTAAAGATCCAAATCATTGACCCCCAGAAAGAGGCCGAACTCTCCCTAAAGGGGGTTCTGGCTGCCCTTCCCAAAGACTTGAACCGGGTTCTGACAGTTGATGTCGGCGGAGGCTCTACCGAATTCATTTTGGCTGAGGCTGGAAAGGCCCTCAAGACCATTAGCCTGGAACTTGGGGCGGTCACTCTCACTGAACGTCTCCTTCATGAGGATCCTCCTCTGGATACCGAGATAAAGGCTCTGGAAGAAGCTATCGAGGAACGCCTCCAAGAGCTTCCCCGGAATGATCTTCTACCTATAGACTCCCTGGTAGCCACCGGAGGGACAGCTACCTGTATCGCTGCCCTTCAGCTTCAGATGGAACACTATGATCCTGACCGAATTCAGGGCTACCGGGTGAAGCGGGAGGCCCTCTTAAATCTTTTCTCCCGAATCAAGGATCTCAGTCTCTCCGACCGACGTCACCTAAAAGGACTTGAACCTGGACGAGAAGATATTATTCTCCCCGGCATCTTTATTTACTTGAAGATCCTGGAGCACCTTGGGCTTGGAGAGATGATGATCAGTGATGCCGGTATCCTGGAAGGCATTTTACTATCTCTGGCCCAAGGCCAAAAATCGCTCGGGGCACATTCGCCACAGATTAAAAGCTAAAGCCTTCAGGGGGGCAAGATAATGTTGAATCCTGAAGAAATCAGGGAGGGTTATACCTTTGACGACCTTCTGTTGGTCCCGGCGGCCTCAGCCGTCTTACCCAAAGAGGTCGATGTTTCCACCTATATTACCCCGGGGATAAAGCTCAACATCCCCCTTCTTTCTGCGGCCATGGATACAGTAACCGAAAGTCGCACGGCCATAAGTATTGCCCGTGAAGGGGGAATCGGGGTCATCCATCGCAACATGAGCATTGAGGAGCAGTGCCGAGAGGTCGAGCGGGTCAAAAAGAGCGAAAGCGGCATGATTATCGACCCGGTAACTGTTACTCCGGAAACCAAGATCCGCGAGGTTCTCAATCTTATGTCTGAGTTCCGGATCTCTGGTGTTCCGGTAGTGGATGACAAGCGCCGCCTGGTAGGCATCGTTACCAACCGCGATCTCCGCTTTGAGACAGATCTTGATCGCCCGGTCAAAGAGGTAATGACAACGGAGAATTTGGTCACCGCCCCACCGGGGATCACCCTAGAGGAGTCAAAGCATCTTCTTCACAAACACCGAATAGAAAAACTTTTGGTAGTTGATGAGAGCGGGTGTCTCAAAGGCCTGATCACCATAAAAGATATCGAAAAACTGAAGAAGTATCCTAATGCCTGCAAGGATGATCTTGGTCGTCTTCGGGTGGGAGCTGCTGTAGGAGTGGGGGCGGAAAGACTAGCCCACGTGGAGGCCCTCCTTAAGGCCGGGTGTGATCTTATTGTTGTCGATTCGGCCCATGGACACTCTCAAAACGTCATCGAAACGGTCAGGGAGATAAAGGCCCATTTCCCTGATTGTCAACTTATCGCTGGCAATGTAGCCACGGCTGAGGGGGCCAAGGCCCTTATTGAGGCTGGGGCCGATGGGATCAAAGTGGGAGTGGGCCCAGGGTCCATATGTACTACCCGCATTGTCGCCGGAGTTGGAGTCCCCCAGTTGACTGCCATTAGCGACTGCGCCCGGGTGGCCAACCAGCACAATGTTCCGGTAATTGCCGATGGGGGAGTGAAGTTTTCGGGAGACATTACCAAAGCCATTGGTGCAGGGGCCCATGCGGTAATGATTGGTTCTCTTTTTGCCGGCACGGATGAGAGTCCCGGTGAGGTAGTCCTTTTTCAGGGACGGACCTATAAGGTCTATCGAGGGATGGGTTCTCTTGAAGCCATGCGTAAAAGTCAAGGGAGTCGCGAACGATACGGTCAGCTCGATGAACCTTCCAAGCTTGTCCCCGAAGGGGTTGAAGGACGGGTGCCTTATAGAGGCCCCCTGGCGGCAACTATCTTCCAACTAGTGGGAGGGTTGCGATCCGGTATGGGCTATCTTGGTTGCCGGACCATCGAGGAGCTTCGTCAAAAGGCAAAATTCATCAAAATTACCCCCGCGGGGTTAAGAGAGAGCCACGTTCATGATGTAATCATCACTAAGGAGGCTCCCAACTACTGGATCGAACGCTAGAATTTAGACATCAGTGGCGGCAGAAGAGGGCCCAAGGCCTTCTTAGTGAGGGAAACAACGTCTGAAGCCAGCCTGATGGCTCTCTCGGCCTGAGGACGATCTGCTGGCTCCAAGGTAAGTTTTTCCAAACTCTTGGCTATTTCTTTTATCCGAACCGAGAGTTCCGGATCTTGCCAGAGGTCAAGGGCAGAAAGGAGTTCCTCCTCAGCAGGCGGCCCATTGGGAGCCTGGGGATAATTTATGGCATAAAGGGCCTTTAAGGCCGAGAGAACGGCCGCCCGCGCCAGAGATATAGCCTCTTGGTACCTCCCCTCAGTAAAGTGCTCCTTGGCCCGGGCCAGCTCTTCCCCCGCATAGCGAAAATAGGTCCGGGCCCGGATAAAATAAGGCATAACTCAGTTAGTCATCTTCTTTTTTTCCAAGAGGGGTAAACCCTGTGGGTTTTTCTACGGTACCGGCCATCTGTTGATAGAGTCTTTTGGTGAGAATCTCATCGGCCAACTCGCAGATCTCAAAAAGGGTCTCGATCATATCCAGCATCTCTGCCTGACCATCAGGAGTCCGGTAGTCAAAGTCTTCCATAAATTGGCCGCTTTCCAGATACTCCTTAAACTCTCTAACCTTTTTAAGCGTTAACATAGGGATGATCCTGGAGGATTATTTTTGGGGAAACTGATAGAGGATTTCGTTGTTTTTAACCAAACCATAGCGCTGACGGGCAACCTTCTCAATATAGGTTCGATCATTCTTAAGGAGAGTAATACGCTGCTTAAGATCCTGGCAATCCTGACGCAGGAGCGCCACTTCTTGAGAGAGCTCAGCTACCCGGGCCTTAAGCTGATAATAACGAAGAAGCCCATAAGGACTAAAGAGGTTCCAGATAAGAAAAATAGCTCCCAAAAGACCCAAGATCAGAAACCAATTTAGGGATTTGGGGCGGGATCTTCTTCGACTCTGTCGCCTTAGTGCCATATTTTAATTGAATAGCATAAGGAGTGGCGATATTCAAACAAAGTTAAATTGTTTCTCAGAAAATATTTGTCATCAAATCTTAATCTGAAGTTCTCAGAAACCAGAGACCATGGCCCCTCTCTTAGGCGATCTTTCTTCACACCGGAGGCCAAATGGGAACTTCCCGGGGTAAAGTGGCCTTTACCAGGCTACTAAACCAACCGCTCTTAATCCGATAACGAGCTGTTACTCTGGCCGATATCCTCTTGGCTGTTTTCTTGGCCCTTACTGTAAGGAGAGGGTTAAAAGCTTGAACATTTTTGGTCTTGTAGATTTTCCAGTAAATTCGATAATTGTTTCGGCCGGCGGCGTCAATTTCGTATTTATCATAACCCCAATTAAACTCGATGGGATTAATTTCTATAGGTAGAATCTCGGAGACAATCTCGGAGGCCACTTTCCCCCAAGGACTGGGGATAAAAGTCAAGGCTTTGCTGAGGTTAAGAGATATTTTACCGGATACTATCTCTACCCTTTTAATGATATCCTTTGGAAAAAGATCATGGGCTACAGCAGCGGTGGACTCTTGAGAATCAGCTCTAAGGCCCACACTTAAAAGGAACTCGGGTATAGAGTATTCTTGACCGGTGAGGATATTTACCCCAAGCTCCACCACATAATAGTTGAAATAAGCCAGGGTCTTTTTAATGCTTTCGGCAAGCCCCTCCTCATCACCAGTTATGGGATAGACCGTGGCCGTGGGGGCCACAGCCACCACAGATAACTTGAGCTCTTCGGGAATCTCCTCCTTTTCAAGGGCTATGAGGCCCTCTTCCGGCCCCCCAAAAGGACTGTCCTCCACGTACTGAAGGCTTTCCCTGGCCAGGCGATAGTGCTCGAAGATCCCCTTCTCTCTAACGGGAACAAAAAGCTGATAGACCTCTAAAGGATCATACTGAGGAAACTTTTCGCCAAATCTTTTCATCCCTACTCTCCTCATTTTAGGAATCTATTCCTGAAAATAAAATTAATATAAGCAGCTTTAAAGAAAAAAATCGATTGATTTTTCGCTTTTACCGGAAAAAGATAAGATTTTTTTACCAGTTAGGTCGGAAAATAAGGGCAATTTCTCCCCGGACATCCGTGAGGATGGTCTTTGTAAAATTCACAAAGGGGTTTTGAAAACAAGAGTCCTTTAAGGGAAAAACTTTTTGAGAAGAAAAACACTGCCTCCTCGAGACCAGCCCACATATAGGCCTTACAGCAACTTGGAGCAGGCAAGAGATATATCTTTTCAAGGAGGCGAAGATTAAATTCCATTACCATCTTTTGTTCTCTTTTCGTCCCGCAACGAGCCCCAACGAGAAAGGACAAGCAGGCTCCAAGGGACGGTATCAGGCCGCAAATCCCTGTAAGACCACAGTATCCGCTTATGGCTTGGGCCCCTGTCCTCTGGGAAACTTCCTCAAAAGCGTCATGGGGAACCGGGAGGCCTGCTGCCTTAAGGGCTGAAAGAAGAGAAAAGGCTGCTATAAAAGCGTGGTGGCAACCAAGCATGGGAATACTGGTCCGTTTTAGAACCTCCGTGGTAACCGCTATAGGGTCCGGCCTGGTATTGGCCTTTGCTATTTTAAGGGCTACCTTTACGGCCAGCTCTCTATGGCAGCTTTCGCAGACAAAGTGGCCTTCCGGGCAAAAGATGTGGGCTAATACCGCCTGGTTACAGAGCGTGCAGTGAAGCCATCGGCCTTCATTGAGGTAAAGCAGAGGCTTCCCACAGATAAAACAATTACTTTTCTTCCCGAAGACCCCGGGAAGGTTTTCTTTGGACTTTCAGCAGAGCTTACCCAGTGTTCCTTCCTAATAAGAGATTATTTTTTCGGCCTCTTTAGAGAGGTCGTAGAGAAGTTTCTGAGTCCCCTTCCGTAAGCAGTCGTCCTCACCCACCCCGTGGATGGCCATAGACTTACCTCAAGCCCAAAGATGACCACCTTTGAGGACTAAATCCCTGGCCAATTTCCTGATAGGAAACCTTTGAGAATCTATTTTTTGGTAGGCCACCGAAGGACCATTTAAAAATACCGAGGCCTGATCTCCCTGATCCAGAATGAGGTTAGAGATTCGGAAGGCATTCCAGACCACCTCTGGATTATCCGAGGAAATAAGGATCAAAAACCTCATAGTTACCTCCCTACCTTCGGAAATTTATATAAGAATATAAAAATATATTTATAAAAATCAAAAGAAAAATTCAGGCGCTCATCTTTGGGAAGGACAAAAATCAGGGAATAGAACGAATCTTTCCTTCCTTGACCATCCGGTCAAGGAGAAAGGTCACCCCTTCCTTTGAGATCTTCAGTTGTTCAGCCAGCTCTTCATCAGAAATAGTAGGATACTCTTTAATATGGTTTAAAATGGCCTCTTCTAGCTCTTCAAGCCAATCCTCAAAAAGGCTGACTATGGCCTCTGGAGCCACCTGGGAGAGTTTTCTCCTTATATCTACAGTGGATACCAGCCTCTGACACATGGAACGCGGGTCAACTCCCGCGTCAAGACACTTAGCCAGTCAATAATAAACCATCGAGGGTATCTGTCCCTCCTCATGGCCAAACATCCGAAGGACAATCTCCTTTTGAGACTCCTCATCCAGAAGAGAAAAAACCTGTGAGGCCAGGGCCAAAAAGAGGTCTTTGATTTCCTCTAGACTTAGGTCTTTAATTAATTCTTGGTACTTAAGAGCCATGGTTCCCTCCGGTGGTAATCCTTTTGACCTGTTCAAGAATCTCTAACATTCGCCGGGGATCCTTGAGGCTGTAATAAATAAAGGGGCCTTTTCGCCTGGTTTTGACTACTCCTCCCATTTTGAGCTCCTTGAGATGGTGGGAGACCAGAGGTTGAGAAAGGCCAAGTTCTTCAACTAATCGTCCCACAGAGCGCTCTCCCTGGAGGAGGAAAAAGACAATTCGTAAGCGATTAATGTCTCCCAGGGCTTTAAAGAAGCGGGCCGTGGTTTCTTGATCCATCTTCGCCTCTGAAGCGAAAAAAGGTTCTTATACCTTAAAATGACTTCTTCCATTTGGCCAGCAAAGGACTCGAGCCAGGGCTGTTTTTTCTTGGAAGAACCGGAGGGGCTGTTAAAATGCCTCTCTTATGGAAGACCTTATTCCGATGGAAACCTTTAAAACCGTAGGAAGCCTATTGTTGGGGGCCCTTTTAGCTGTAGGGGGTGCTAGTGGCCTTTGGGGTGCTGTAAATCTTCTCTCCCCGCGCCCGGTAGCCGAAAGACTCTCCTTGGGTATTCTTGTAGCCGGGGTAGGAGTTTTTCTTCTCGGCTTCTTCTGGTTCATTTGGCTTCACTACCAAATATATCTTCATCTTCCTCTTGTGCTTCCTGACGAGGTTGCCAAATGGCTAAATCACTATCTCTCTAACCTCAATCAGAAATCTCCCTATGGTCTCCCCCTTTACAACCCCTCTTCTCCCCCCCGATATATCCTCCCACTTTGGATTGAAAACGAAAAATATTATTTTTGGTTCATGAGTTATGCCTTTATGGCCCTTTACGCCCACAGGCGTCTTTCAGACCACCGGTTTCGAGGGGCCCTTCTCCTAGGGTTGGCCATTCAGATAGGGATCATGGCCATTTGGGCCAATCCCTTCGCCAGGCCTCTGCCTCGCTTTTTCGAGGAAATTTCTCCCTGGTTTAATCAAAATCTGGCTCCTATGGCCCAGCTGGGGCTCTTTATGAGGCTTTATTCCAAAATGGTCTTTTACTACAATGCCGAATACATGTGGTTTCACCCCCCACTCCTTTTTCTTTCTTATGCGGCCATAAGCGTGGTTTTTATCTGTAGCCTTTTCATGCTCTTTCGCCGACAGATGGCCATAGAGGCCATGAGCTACTCTATGGCCAAGCTGGCCTTCTTCCTGCTCACTTTAGGAATGCTCCTTGGTTATCCTTGGGCTCTTAAAGCCTGGGGGCCAAACTGGTGGTGGGACCCTAAAATCGCCGCCTCCATTATGATGTGGGTCATTTTCAGCGCTTATCTCCATATAAGGCTGTATATCCACCGACGATGGATGTGGCATTTCTCAGCCTTTTTGGGAATTCTCTGCTTTGGGGCCATGGTCTTCACCTTCTTGGCCTCTTTCTTCTTTCCCGGTCAGCACACTATGCAATAAATGGATAAAGGCCTATGAAGACAAAGTTTTCCTACGACTTTTATCTCATCTTGATCACTACCCTGCTTCTTTTTGTCATCTCCCTGATCTGTATCTATGCCATGTTCGCCTATAAATACGCCGAAGTACACCTGGCCCCTCCTGTAGTTCAGATACACTTCATGGAGAGGATGAATCGCCTAGTGTCTCCCTTTCTGATCGCCCTAGTTCTTGTATTGGGCATCTGTATTCCCAAACGGCTTTTTCCTCTTCAGTGGCTCAGCTACTTCTCTTTAGCCCTAATGATAGGCGTCCTGGTGATCAGCCTTAGTCTTGGGGTCAAGATGGCCCTCTTAGTGGTTCTTCTGGCCTCCCTTCTCCTTCAGACTCTGGTTTTGATTCTGGCCCTTTTGGGAAGTCAGCGCCTTCACTTTGAAAAAAGAGGGTATTGGCTTCGTTTGGGCTCTTCTCTCATCCATTTGGGACTGATTCTTTTCATCCTCGATCTTTTTTTCTATCGATGGCCCAAAGTCCATCTTCTCCTCTTCTGGGTAACCACCTTCTCTAGCGTTTTGGGAATGATCTTCTGCTTTTACTCAGAGGCAATAGTCCAGCTAATCCACCGGAAAAAGGAAAACCGCTTCCCGTAAGTATCCCACAGATCATCAATAAAAGAATCGCCGTCCGGGGGAGATCCTTCTCACAAATGCCCCCATCTTTACAAAAAGGTCGGCCCAAGAATTTTCTGCCCGGAAGCGCCATCTCTGAAATAGCCGAAGTTTATCTAAACCGGCAGGAAAGAGAGGGCTTAAGGTCATCACCAAGGAGGAAGCCACCCAAAACGACTACAATCTCTCCCTTCGCGCTAGGTGGCCCCGAAAAGCGAGGAAGAGGTGCTAGCTCCTTCGAGGTTGAAGGAGGCGGAGAAGATAAACCGCGCAGCCCCTGACCTTTAGGCGGTATTGAACAAACCGGATCTTCCATTTAAACTAGTCTAAGACTAGTCAAATGGAGGCGCGGGTATGGCCATTATAGGGGTTTATGAGGCCAGAACCAAATTCTCTGAACTTTTGGATCGTGTAGCTCGGGGGGAGAGGTTTGTAATTACCCGGCGCGGAGTTCCGGTGGCGGTGATAGAGCCCGTAGCTCCTCAAAGAAGACGAAAAGTGGAAGAAGTCATAGAGGAGATTAAAAAGTTCCGGAAAAAGCACAGACACAGATTAAACGGGCTTGATATTAAAGAGCTGATTGAAGAGGGACGAATGTGAAGCAGGAATTTGTATTGGATGCCTCTGTAACCGTAGCCTGGGCTCTGGAAGACGAAGGAGATCTCTACTCCGAAAAGGTCTTGGATGCTCTTGGTGAGGGAAGGGCCTGGGTGCCTTCCATCTGGCCGCTTGAGGTGGCCAACGCCCTGTTGATGGCCGAACGCCGCAGGAGACTCACCCGGGCGGAGGTGGAAAATTTTCTTTCCCTCCTTCAGGAACTGCCCATTCAGGTGGAGGGGGATACCATTTTAAGGGTTTGGGGTGAAATTTTGCTCCTGGCCCGAGAGGAAGGGTTGAGCGTTTACGACGCGGCCTATCTAAATCTGGCTATGCGTTTGGGGCTACCCCTGGCCACCCTGGATCAGGCCCTCCAGAAAGCCGCCCGCAACTGTGGTGTGGAAGTGTTTTAAATCTTTCTCACAAAATATAGTTGGGTAAGGCTAATCATCATAATTTACTCAGATGGGCAAGATCAAACAACTCCGGGCCCCTCAGGACCAAAAAGGAACTTTCATTACGGAGGTCTTTGAGCGCTACAAGCAGTATCTCTAGAGGGCAATACGGGAGGTAAAAACTATTACAGCTGGGCTTTTCAAGGTCAAGATTAACAAAGACGCTGTGAGCCGAATTGCCGGCCATCTGAAGAAAGAACTCAAGACCCTGTTCCACCATTTGATGACCGGGAAGATAAGGGTTAAGATTGAAAGTAAGAATTTTTCTTTGGAGTAAGGTATGGAAGCGCTGGTAAAGATTACTTCAAAAGGGCAGGTTACCATCCCCAAAAAGATACGGGAGCTTCTCGGTACAAATATGGTGCGGTTCAGAGTAATAGAAGGAAAGATCATCCTTGAACCGGTTAGAGATGTGGGCGGAATATTCAAAAAGTATGTCAGGAAGCCTCTTTCCCACGAGAAAGAGCGTGAGATCGCCTGGCAAAAAGTAGCGGATGAATACCGTAACCTTCCCTGATACCAATGTCCTTTTGCGTTATCTTCTGGCCGACGTTGAAGAACAATATCAGGCGATTCGCCCTTTCTTTGAAACCTTAAAACAAGGCCAAGAGAAAGCCGTTATCCTGCCGGAAGTTTTCCTAGAAACTTTTTATGTGCTCACCCTAACCTATAGTATTCCTGCAAAAGAAGCCGCAGAGGCCCTTAAAGACCTTCTGCTTTATAAAGGTGTGGTTAATAAAGATAAAAAGCTGCTTCTTGAAGCTTTCAACTTATTTTTGGGATCAAAAGGCCTCAGCTTGCTTGATTGTTTCCTGTGTGTAAAAGCTCAAAAACAAAAAGGAAAAATTTTAACCTTTGACGAAAAATTGCAGCGCAAATGCGGGCCTTAGCCGAGTAAAAAATTCTTACCTTGAGGTGGGATTATGAGAATAACGGCCAAGGGGCAAGTTACCATTCCCAAAAAGTGGCGCGAGAAGTTTGGATTGTGGCCGGGGCCGGAGGTGGAATTTGTTCCGGAAGAGGGGGGGCTCAAGTTAGTGAAGAAAAGCCTTCCCGGCAAAGGGGAGCTTCTTATAAAGCACATGAGAGGTCGCGGGGCGGTCAAGCTTTCCACCGATGAGATTATGGCCCTCACCCGTGGAGAGGATTGATGCCCGTTCTGGTGGACTCAAATGTCATCCTGGACATATTTACCGAGGATCCGGAGTGGTTTGAGTGGTCTTCACGGAAGCTGGCTGAATATGCGGAAAAAGACACGCTGATAATCAATCCCATAATCTACGCGGAGATTTCTATCAGATTTGAGAAAGAGGCTCTCCCACCTGAGGTTTTCGTTAGGGAAGAGCTTCCCTGGGAAGCTGCTTTTTTGGCGGGAAAATGTTTTCTCCTTTATAGAAAGCGAAGAGGCAAGAAAACCTCTCCACTTCCAGATTTCTACATTGGTGCCCATGCCGCCGTGCGTGGCTATGTTCTTCTTACCAGGGATGCCAAACGTTATAGTTTTTATTTTCCCAAGCTCAAACTTATTGCTCCTGAGGAAAATGACCCAAAAAGTAAAACTAGAGAAAATTAGAGAAAACCATAAAGATGGCAGCTCTCGGTTCGGAAAGAATGGCCGTCCAGGACGCTCTCATAAGATACGCCGGAGAGGTCGGCTGGGAATACGTTCCGCCGGTGGCCCGGGGAAAACCATCTATCTTGTCCAGGCGTTTGCCGGGCATTCAGACCCGAGGATCACAGACCGTTAAGTCCACCTTGCCGCCGACAAACTTAAGCAGCTTTTTGATGAACCCGCCTAAGTCGGCGACTTCCGGCCGGTAGAGGCGATCGAAAAAATCAGGAATAATCGCCCGTAATCGGGATCAAAAATTTCAAATTCTGTACAGTTTAGAGGAATTCTAAACTGTACATTCCTGGAGCATCAATGGATGATGGGTATTTGTCTCTGGACTGTCCCCTGGTGATTCTAGTGTTGTGTGACTTGCGAATCTATCGAAAAAATGGCGGAAGCGCATGGGAATCGAACCCACCTGCCGCCTTTCTCAGACGGCACACCGGATTTGAAGTCCGGGGGGGCCACCAGTGCCCCTGGCGCTTCCGCTAGCAAGGAAACTAATTAATAAGACCAAAGCTTGCCTGTCAAGTAAGGCCTCCCCGGATCACTATCTCTCCAGGGGTTCCCTCCCGGCCATGGATTTCAAAATCTATTTCCAAAAAGTGCCGGATCACCCAAAGATTTGTCAAAAGATGGCGAGTGATCCGTGAGGTCCGATAGCGAGTCTCACCGGCGGCAAGTGCCGCCGGAAGAATAAGTTGATCGGCCAGATGTTCATCAACAGGGGCGCCCGTTTCCAAAAAGATGGTCAGGGCCCCAAGGGCCTCCTCGGCCACGACCTCAGCGGGTTTGCCCTTGATGCCGATGGCTGTAAACCCCGCCCGGGAGCTCTCAGACTCAGCCAGCACAAAGACCATCGTACCGGGCCCCGAACTCTTCACCCTAAGAGATCTTACTTGATGATCAATGCCTAAAGCCTCAAGGCCTCTTTGGAGTCTTAAAGCCTGCCGTTTGGAGATATGCTTAGGCAGGCTCTCTGCCACTACCGAAAGGGCCTCGATTCTTGAGGGCCGGAAGTCTTCAAGAAGCCAGAGGGGTCTTAGTTCCTTTACAGGATTGATTTTTGCCTCTATCTCCCCTCCCCCGACCGGATAAAATCCCCAGCGAATAAGATTAACCTTAAGGTCAAGGCCCATGAGAGAGATCATGGGGGTAAATACTAAAGACAAATAATGATAGCAGGGAGCCATAGGCACGTGGGTGCCGCCGGTAATCCTTACCCTACTGGCATTCCTAGCCAGAGAAAGGGGGAGGTAGACTGTCTGGAGGACCAATCCTGTGGCCCCTGCGGTACCCACTTCAAAACGAAAGGTGCCTGATCTTGGACTCCCTGGAGAGAATTGGAGTCTCAGAGAACCTATCTCCGCCCCTTTTACTTCGGCCCCGGAGATGGCAGCCGCCGCCTTAACACAGGCCCGATGTTGAGGCCGGAGCCCTGGTTTTTTGCGACTCGCCCGTATGTTGTCTATCACAAATGGTCTTCCGGTAATAATTGACAGAGCAAGGGCCGAACGCAAAATCTGGCCTCCACCCTCGCCATAGGAGCCATCGATGTGGATCATTCCCTCTCCCTGGCAAAGCAGGCTACCAAGTGGTTGGGGCCCACCTCTTTTAGCACCGGGGCCTTTCGTTGGCAGACAGAGGCCTTCTCTTGGCAACGACTAACAAAGGGACACCCCGCAGGGAGCTCTAAGGGGCTGGGCGGTTCGCCAAAGACTGGCCTTGTTTTTTGGTAACCAGGTCGTGGAACCGGGATGGCGGCAAGAAGAGTCTCGGTATAAGGATGCAAAGGGCCCTTGAAATTTTTGGGAAAAATTTCCATCAGATGTCCCATATACATGACAGCTATCCGGTCACTCATAAACTCTACCACCGGAAGATCGTGAGAAATAAAAATATAAGTCAGAGAAAGTTCTTCTTTTAAGTCTTTTAAGAGGTTTAGAATCTGAGCCTGGACGGAGACATCAAGGGCACTAGTAGGTTCATCAAGAACAATGACTTCCGGGGAAAGAGCCAAGGCCCGGGCGATACCGATCCTCTGCCGCTGTCCGCCGGAGAATTCATGAGGGTATCGGGAGGCAGCCTCCGGAGGAAGACCGACCATTAAGAGAAGATCGGCCACCCGCTCTGAAAGGGCCCGGCCCTTTAAAACCTTATGAACGACAAAAGGTTCGGCCAAGATATCCCGGACCTTCTGGCGGGGGTTAAGAGAAGAGAAAGGGTCTTGAAAAACTATCTGGACCTTTCGTCTCAGACCCGGCAGGGCTTGGCCCTGGTGGATTCTTTGCCCCCCGATGATCACCTCTCCCCTGTCTGGTGATTCAAGGGCCACAATAATTCGGCCCAGGGTGGATTTCCCGCAGCCACTCTCCCCTACCAGACCAAGCACCTCTCCCCTCTTGACCGAAAAGGAAACACCGGCCAGAGCCACTAAAGAACGCCTCCGCCGATCAAAGAGCCCTCGACTGACAGAATAGGTTTTCCAGAGATCCTTAACCCTCAGGGCCTCAGGCATTGGTCTTTCCCCCTGAGACAAGGAATCTTCCGGCCAGATGGCAGCGGCTGTGGTGGCCCGGGCTAATTTCTCGAAGTTCAGGGGGCACCAGACAAAGCTCTTCTTCATAGCGGCAGCGGCCTCGGAAGCGGCAACCTTCCGGCCAGGCTCCCGGGGGAGGAACTTGACCAGCGATAGGCGAGAGTCTTTCCTTAGGGCCAGGCAGCGAGGCCATAAGCCCCATGGTGTAAGGATGAAGAGGACGCTCAAATAGATCTTTGGTTTTTGCCACTTCCACCAGGTGACCGGCATACATAACCGCTACCTCATCGGCCATCTCGGCCACCACTCCTAGATTATGAGTGATAAGAAGAAGCGACAGCCCTTTTTCTTTCCGTAATTGACGCAAAAGATCAAGAATTTGAGCCTGAACCGTAACATCAAGGGCCGTGGTGGGCTCATCGGCAATAATAAGCTCAGGAGAGCAGGCCAAGGCCATGGCGATCATGGCCCGCTGACGCAGGCCTCCGGAGAGTTCGTGAGGGTAGGCATGAAGACGCTCCTCAGCGGCAGGAACACCTACAGCCTTGAGGAGCTCAAGGGCCCGGGCCAGGGCCTCTGAGCGACGGCGCCCCTCGTGGGTCTCAATGACCTCGGCAATCTGCTCGCCAATAGTAAAGACCGGATTGAGAGCCGTCATCGGCTCCTGAAAGATCATGGCCATCCTGGCCCCCCGAAGCCGCCTTAAGGCCTCAGAAGAAAGACTGGTGAGATCCTGGCCGGCAAAGATAATCTGCCCAGAGAGACGCTTTATCCCCGGTGGAAGGAGTCCCATAATGGCCAGGGCCGTGAGGCTCTTGCCACAACCGCTCTCCCCCACCAGGCAGAGGGTCTTTCCGGCACCAAGGGTAAAGTTTAGGTCATCTACCAGAACAACGGAGTTCCCCTTCCGCTCAAGGATAAGTTTTAAGGCCCGGACTTCGAGAATCATCTCTCCACTGCCCCGCCGACTACCATTTCCGGAATCCTAAGGGTCGGCTGGG
The DNA here is from genome assembly GCF_011207455.1 of Thermosulfuriphilus ammonigenes. Taxonomy (GTDB): domain Bacteria; phylum Desulfobacterota; class Thermodesulfobacteria; order Thermodesulfobacteriales; family ST65; genus Thermosulfuriphilus; species Thermosulfuriphilus ammonigenes. The sequence continues at coordinate 2,197,817 of NZ_CP048877.1, read as the reverse complement.
CGTCAGCCACGGGAACTCCTTGTCCGTCCTTACCACAGGTACCAATTCCCCAGCCCAGATCGTTACCTACTTTGTCTATTATCTTAAGAACTTCAGGGCCATTGCCAGTGAGAGTGGCTCCCCGGACCGGCTCTCCCACAACACCATTCTCAATAAGATAACCCTCAGCCACCTCGAAGACGAAGTTGCCGTTGATGGTGTCCACCTGTCCACCGCCCATCTTTTTAACCAAAAGCCCCCGATGGGTGTCACGGATTATGCTCTCTGGAGACTCCTCTCCGGGGGCTATATAGGTGTTAGCCATGCGGGGAATGGGACGAAACCGGTATGATTGCCGGCGGCCATGACCATTGGATTTCCGACCAGCTTTCATGGCCGAGACCCGATCGTAGAGGAAGTCCTTAAGAAGGCCATTTTCTATCAGGACCACTTTGCGAGAGAAGATCCCCTCGTCATCAAATTGATATGAACCCCGCTGATAAAGCAAGGTGGCGTCATCGATCACCGTAATCAGGGGAGAGGCCACCTGTTCTCCCAATTTGCCGGCATACACAGAAAAACCCTCCCCGGCCAGATCAGCCTCCAGGCCATGCCCCACGGCTTCGTGGATCATGGTCCCACCGGCCTGGGCCGAAAGGACCACCGGCATCACCCCACCCGGAGCGCGACGGGCTGAAAGCATCAGCAGGGCTCGCTGGGCGGCCACCTGAGCCACCTCCTCCGGGGGATGGCTCTCAAAGAGCTCAAGGCCGGTGGTTCCTCCGGTGGATTCATAGCCGGTTTGAACAGTCTCGCCATCAGCAGCCACCACTTGAACAGCAAGAACAACGTAGGTCCTTTCCCCCTCAAGCCATTGGCCATCAGAGTTGATTATCGCCAGACGTTGGTGTCTATCCTGATAAATAACCTTTACTTGACGCACCTTGGGGGAGAGCCCCCGAGCCACTGCATTGGCCCGACGAAGGAGGTCAATCTTGGCCGCCACTGAAGCGGCCATTGGAGGACGGTTTACCTCCACTGGAGGGACCTTGGTCGGGCCGGCCAGAGTAACTGGGGTGGCTTCAGTTTGATCCACACGGGTCAGGGCCTGAGCCAATTCCAGAACTGTCTGAGGGGCAAGATCATTGGTGTAGGCATAAGCCGTCTGAAAATGGCCATAGATGCGCCTTAACCCCAGACCGCTATCCGTTCCCGAAACAAGACGCTCAATGCGATCATCCTCAAGGGTAATCTGGGTGGTCTCTGTTTCCTCATAGTAAAGCTCAGCAAAAATTCCCTTCATGCTCCGTAAGACCCTCTCCGGATCAAAAGAAAACCTCATGTTCCCTCCTAAAGGATCGTTGTCCCCAAGGATTTATCCCACAATCTTACTCAAGGCCAGGGATATTCCGGCCTTGATCCTAGCCAGACAATAGATTATGCCAGATAAACTATGATTCTGCTGCTCTCACTCCTACTTATTCTTTTCTCTTTTGTCCCGGCTAAAGGGGAGAAGGCTTGCCCGGCCACCGGAGACGCCATTATCGTCGGTAGCATTGGTGATGCCTCTATTCTTATCCCCATGCTGGCTACCGACGCCACCAGCCATACTATCGCCGGTCTCATTTTCAATGGTCTGGTGAAGTATGATCGGAACCTCAACCTGGTAGGAGATCTGGCCCAGGGTTGGAAAGTCGAAAACGGTGGTCGGACTATTACTTTTTATCTCCGTCGAGGGGTTCTCTGGGAAGACGGGGTCGAGTTTACTGCTGAGGATGTCCTCTTTGGATTCCGGCTTATAACCGACAAGAACACCCCTACCGCCTATGCTGGAGACTTCCTGGAGGTAGAAAAGGCCGAAGCGGTGGATCGCTATACCTTCCGGGTCCACTATCGGGAACCGTTTGCCCCGGCCCTATCATCCTGGGGAAACATTGTCATCCTGCCCAAACATATCCTTGAGGGTCAAGACATTACCAAGACCGATTTTGGCCGGCACCCTGTTGGACTGGGCCCATATCGCCTGAAAGAATGGTTACCCCAGCAACGGATCGTCCTGGAAGCTAATTCACACTACTTTGAAGGAAGGCCCTGCCTTGACTATTACATCCAGCGGGTTATCCCTGATCCAGCAACCATGTTTCTTGAACTCCGGGCCGGCAAACTTGACTGGATGGGCCTTACTCCCATTCAATACCAGCGTCAGACCAATGATCCGGCCTTCAAACGACAGTTTCATAAGTACAAATACCTTTCCTTCTCCTATACCTATCTTGGTTACAATCTTCGCCATCCCTTCTTCAAGGACAAGCGAATCCGACAGGCCATCTCCTACGCCATAAACAAACAGGAGATAATCGAGGGGGTCCTCCTGGGCCTAGGAGTGGTGGCTACCGGACCGTATAAACCAGATGCCTGGTATTATAACCCTAATGTCCGCCGCTACCCTTATAACCCCCAGAGAGCCAGGGAGCTTCTGGCCCAGGCCGGTTGGCGAGACACCGATGGTGACGGTATCCTGGATAAGGACGGCCAGCCCTTTGAATTTACGGTAATCACCAACCAAGGAAACAGCCTAAGGCTCCGAACGGCCCAGATAATTCAGTATCGATTGGCCCAGATCGGGATTAAAATGCATATCCGAACTATCGAATGGACTAGTTTTATCAAAGAATTTATAGACAAGCGCCGTTTTGAGGCCGTAATTCTTGGCTGGACTCTAGGTCAGGACCCAGACATCTATGACATTTGGCATTCCAGTAAAGTGGAGCCGCCAGGGCTCAATTTTATTGGCTATATCAACCCAGAGGTTGACAAGCTTCTTGTTGCCGGACGGCGCACCTTTGATAAAAAAAGACGCCGCGAGATCTATGCCCGAATCCAGGAAATTCTGGCAGAGGATCAGCCCTATACCTTTCTCTACGTACCCATGGCCTTGCCGGTAATTCATCGCCGCTTCCGGGGTATAGAACCGGCTCCAGCGGGAATATCTTACAATTTCATTCGCTGGTGGGTTCCCAAAAATGAACAAAAATATCTCCAGCCCTGATCTTTTGGCCGGGGTTCAAGAAGTTCTTTAAGCCTTTCAAGGGAAAGATCAAGAAGGTCTCCCACCAGGGCCCGAGTACGAGAACTCTCAAAGTGTTGCCATACCTGCCCATAAGGCAGAAGATCCTTTATCAAGCGGCAACAGAATTTCTCAGCGAGGGTTAAAGGCCTCGGAAGTTGGGGACAAATGGCCTCAACCCTTACCCCTACGGTCTCACCGATTATCCTGAGAAGCTCAACGACCCGAATAGGATGGGGATTAGTCAGGTGATATATCCCTGGAGGGAAAAGATCTTTAGACAAAATAATCAAGGCCTCAATAAGGCTATCTAAAGAGACAATATTAAGGTAGGCCATGGTGCAGGCCGGAATCCCGAGAATATCGCCTCCCTTCAACCCAAAGGCCTTGGCCACCAGCTCTATGGAGCGCAGCACCCCCCCTATCCCCTGACTTCTGGCCCCAGGCCAGATAATGATTCCTGGCCGATAGATTTTAACCAGGCGATGCCGACTCCGAGCCCAATGGAAAACCAACCTTTCGGCCAGATTTTTGGTTTGTTCATAGGTATTGCGGAAGGGGACTTCAGCTACAGGATCCTCAAAGATAAGCCCTGGAGTCTTTCCAGCCACATAGGCCGTGCTCACGTAATGAAGACTGGCCTGGGGAGCCATATCCAGAAGTTTAAGAATCCTTCTTGTTCCTTGAACATTGACCTGCCAAGCCAGGTGAGCCTTACGAGCGTCAAAACCTACGTAGGCAGCACAATGCCAGCAGACTTTAAGCTCCCGGGCCAGGGCCTCTAATTTAGATTGGGAAAGACCCAATTTATCCTGGGTAAGATCACCCCGAATGATCTCAACTCCGACCGGAAGCCCTAACTCCGAGGCCAAAGCGTCTTTACGACTAAGGACCATTACTTGATAACCCTGAGCCACCAAAGACCAAACGAGAGGGCGCCCCAAGATACCCGTTCCTCCGGTGACCAGAACACAAGGGCTCCTCATACCCCCCTCCATAAACGGAGCAACCAATAAAGAACAGGAACAGCCAAAAGAAGACTGTCAAAGCGGTCAAGGAGCCCACCGTGACCTGGGAGAAGGGAAGAAAAATCCTTTATCTCTTGACTACGTTTGAGGGCCGAAAAAGCCAAATCCCCGAGTTGGCCTAAAAGACCGACTAAAACCCCCAAGAAAATGAAGGTGAGCCGGGACTCCTCAAAGGGGAAGAGATCGGAGAAGGCTAAAGAGGCTAAAGAAGCAGCCCCCAAACCGCCTAGGGCGCCTTCGGTGGTTTTGGCTGGGCTGATGCTCCGCAAAAGGGAACGTCTTCCCATAAGTCTTCCCAAGAGCTCAGCAAAGGCGTCGCCCACGGCTAGAGTGAGGAAGAAAAAGGGGGCAGCCAGCAGAAAGTCCTCTCGCATCCAGAGAAGATGGACAGGAAAAAGGCCAGAGAGACAGAGGATCAGGAGGGATTTAGCTGGCCGGTGATGAGCATCTGGTTTTCCCTTAACTACAGGAAGAGAAAAAATGAGCACCAAAGAAAAAACCAGAATCATGAGGGCTGTCTCAGGCCGAGAAGATAAAGTCAGAGCCAAAGAGGCCAGCATGATTGGAACCAAATATTCGGGAGATAAAAGAGCAAAACTCCGAGAGAGTTCCCAGACAAAAAGGCCACTGAGCACCAAAAGGGCCACTTGCAACCACAAACCACCAATTACTAAAAAGGCCAAAGTAAGATGGACAAAAACATAATAGACCAGATACTTGAGCCAGAGTCTCTTTAAAACCATGGAAGACGGACGTTTGAGCCGTTTGTAGAGAACAATCAATATTGCCCCTAGAACAAAAAGGCTCTCTGTCCAGAGGAGGGGTTCAGTTAGCTGGGACCACCAGATTGAGAGCATGTGATATCCACTCCACGGTAAAATTCCTTCCCCTGGCCAAAATCTCTCCATCCCCAAAGAAAGTCCTAGGAGAGTCTAGGCTGATTCTGAGTCGGCTATCTGATCCCAAGAAGAAAACCTGACCTTTGAGGCGGCCAAGGAAAGAGAGGATGAGGATCTTGAAGGCCTTACCTGGTGAATGATCCTTTAGCCAAAGGCAGAAAGGAAACGGTCTTTGAACTGGCAGGCGAAAGAGGTGTCCTAATCGGTTAACACTACCAAAGAGAAGAGCCAGGGTTTTTGCCTCATAGATGGTGTTACCAGAATTTAGAGTAAAGGTCAGAGGCCGGGCCCTGCCTACAAGCCGGAGGGCCCAGAAGGGATAAGACCATAAAGAGCGGCCATATTGAGCCCATTGGGCCACCAGGGCCGGGAAACCAAGGCCTCCAACAGTGACAAAGAAATGATGTCGATTAAGACGAAACACGCCCCGACTAACCACTTTACCCTTAAGGGCGACCTTGATGGCCTCCTCCAGACAATGAGGCAGGCCCAAACTCCAGGCCAGATCATTGGCCCGTCCTAAGGGGATAATTCCAAGGGCTGTCTCCTGGTAAACCAGGGCCGGAAGGATGCGATTAATGCTCCCGTCTCCACCTAAAACCACCAGCCGTTTGGCTCCCCCAGCCACCGCCTCAAGGGCCAGGGTAGTGAGTTCATCAGCACTTTGAGCCACCCATAAAGGAGCCTCCAGAGAGAGGCGGCCGAGTCTATTAAGTTTGTGAATTCCTGTAAGAAAGATGACCTCAACCACGGCCATTCCAGAAAAATCCATCCATTATTAGCCCAGCCAGAGGGAGCAAAAAGAAAATAAATCCCCAGATATAAAAGGCCTTGGCTCGACTAGGCCCAGGCTCTCTCAAAAAAGCCAGAGAAAGTTTGAGGATCACTGCCAGGGTCAAAAGAAGAAAAAGACCAAAAAAGAATGGCCTCCCGGTTACCTGCCAAATTGCTAGTCCCCAAAAGGCAGAAAGGATAAAAAGGAACAAAGCCCTTAAGGCCAAAGCCTGCCACCGGTTTGGATGAACATTGTCGAGGCTGTGAGCTATCTCATGGGCCACGACGGCTGACCAAATAAAGGCCATCATTAAAAAATGAAATAGGGACAAAGACTCCAAATTGAGCCCCACATAAAGGGGAATGACTCCCCAGATGAGAGTGGAGAAAAAAGGTCTTATATCATGAGGAAGGTAACTTTTACCTCGGAAGTAAAACAAATAATAAAGACTTAAAACCACAATAAAGGCCAAGGTCTTCAGAGAGACCAAGTTTAAAAACAGTATTAGTCCCCAGAGAAACCAGATAGATCGAGAAATGGCCTCAGTTTTGATTCTGCCTGAAGGAAGCCCTCTATCTGGACACCGCTGGCGGTCAGATTCCATATCCACTAAATCATCAGCTGCCCTCAGGGCTAGAAGTCCTAAAAAGACAGTCGCCATAGCCAAGAGGAGTCTCTTCCAGGAGCCAAAGGTTGGATAAACCGCCGCCAAAGAAATGACTCCCACCAAAGGAATGGTAACCTGGAGAGGGTATCTTTCTCTAATAAAGGCCCAGAGGTCTTTAAACATTTTCGTCTCTGTCCAGAAGAAAAACCCGACCCTGATCTCCATCCACTAAAATTGTCTGGCCACTTTGAATGAGGCTGCAGGCTCCCTTGACCTCGGTAACGGCCGGAATGCCAAACTCACGGGCAACGATGGCTCCGTGGGAAAGGAGCCCCCCTCGTTCTAGAACCAGGGCTCCGGCCATAAGAAAAAGAGACGTCCAACCTGGGTCAGTAGAGGGAGCTACCAGAATCTCTCCCGGAGAGAGAGTCTCCCTGGCCGGATCCCTTATGACCTTGGCCCGGCCCTGAGCTCTTCCTTGAGAAACACCAAGTCCTTCAAGCACTACCCCATCAGGTCTGACCTCCGAGGAACTAGCCTGCCAGAAGGAGGCGAGAGGGAGGAGAAAAGTACTTGGAGGCTTTTGGCTCTCTGAGGCCTTAAAGGCCTGCTGACGAAGTTGAACCAACTGGCTGAGAGTCTCTGGGAAGAGAAATTTCCCCCGAATCAGCTGGTGGATCTCTGTAGCTTCAAGGAAAAAGATCTCTCCAGGCTCTCCAAGGAAGCCTAGCTCCGTTAGTTTCTGCCCAAGGCGGAGGACAACCTGACGGATATCGCCGTAGATGAGACTCTGGCAAAGACGGGCCCGTTCTCTCAACGATATCCCCTGCTGGGCCAGAGTCAAAAGACAGTAAAAAAGAGGCCGGTGTCGCCAAGGAAGGGCCTTCAAGACCTTTTGAGTAAAGGCTTGCCGCTGTCTTCGCTCCTGTCTTTCTCTTTTCTCTGGATCCCAAGAGCTCAAAAGGGCCGCCCTTACCAAATCCCAAAAAAGATCCCGTCTCTCCTCAAAGGTGGGAGCGGTAATCATCAACTCGTGATAACAGCGGCCCCCAAACTCAAACATAAATCGCTCAAGAAGCTCCCTTGCTTCAGAATCAAGACTTCTCTCAAGTTCTTGATAACGCCCCTTAAGGAGAAGATCCCTTAAAGGGTGGTCCTCGATCCTTCGGGCCAAAAGGTAGATCATCTTAAGCCCCTGAACGCTTTTAAGACCAAGCCCCCGCAGAAGAGGTAAAAGGGCTTCTTCCGGCTCAAGTCCCATCTGTGCTTTTAAAAATTTCCCTAAAAGAGCTGGGAAGATCATGGCTGCCGCATCGGCCATAGCCGCTCCGGACCACCTCTTTTCTAAAAAGTGACGAAGTTTAAAGAGAAGATCTTCCAAGCCCTCAAGATCAAGACCTTGGATGGTCTGGGGACGACAGAGCTGATGAATTCGATAAAACTCTCTCTCAAAGGCAGCTACCTTCCTCTCCAGGCTAAAAAGACAACAGAGAAGTCGTCCCCAAAATCTAAACCCAGGGGTTTCAAGCCGAGGGCCTTTTGCCTTGATGGGAAGATGAAGGCCAATGTAGTGATTAAAAAAATGAGCTAGATTCTGCCCTAGGGGCAGGGCTCCAAACATCTGGTACCAGGAGGTCAGGTTGTAGTAAACCTTACCCTGGTGAATACCAACAAGATTCTTAATGACTGGATTAAGAAGCTCCAGATCTTTGTCTCTGAGACCTAATTCTTTAAAAAGGGCGTGGAAGTACCCGTACCGAAAAGGTTCAATAATAGACCAAGTAAAGGGAGTAAGAGTTCCGGGATAATTCTCGCCGATGTTAACGTTTGACCAGAGATATTTTCGGGTAAGGGTGGTTATCGGCCGGGCTTGAAGGATAAAGATTCCCTCTTGGTCAAGACACCACTCTATGTCCAAGAAGTCATTAAAGATTTCCTCGGCCTTGAAAACCAGAGGAATAAGCTGTTTTAGACCTTGGGCCAGAGTCGAAGGAAGTTCTGGAGGAAGCCGAGGATTTGATCTTAGAAGATAAATTCTTTGGGGAGAGCGCCGCCCAGAGACGAGACTATCACCCAAGCCGGACACCCATTCACAAACAAGTTCGTCAGCCACCCCAGAGTCGGGACGGAGGGAAAAAATGACCCCAGAATAAAGAGGAAATACCTGTCTCTGGAGAATCACCCCCATAGTAGAGGCCGACTCAAGTCCCTTTTGGGCCAGATACAGCCGGGCCCCTCTGGAAAAAAGGCTGGCCCAGCAGGCCTTAATGGCCTCGGCGGCTTTATCTGGGGCAATTTGAAGAAAGGTCTCTAGCTGTCCAGCCATAGAGGCCTGCTGAGTGTCCTCGGCCACCGCTGAAGAACGGATAGCCAAGACGTCGGCCCCGAGGGTGGTCAAGGCCTCCTGTAGCCTCTTTGTCAGATGCTCTGGAAAGCACCCTTTGAGGATGGACTGGCTGAGATTTTCGACTTGACTATTAAGACCGTTAAAACGAAAAAATTCCCTTAAAGCCCTACTAGTTAGAACATAGCCCGCCGGTACCGGAAACCCTTCACAGGCCAATCTGGCCAAACGAGCGGCCTTATAACCCACCTTTGAGGCCGAAAGGGCCTCTTTTGAAGAAAGACTGACGAGGCTCTCCACCCCTACCTTCTAGCTTAAATCTGCAGACGACCAGATTTTCAGAAGATCTTAAAGAAATAATCCTCCAGGATCAACCCGGAGCAAAGGGTTGTCTGAGAAAGATGTCTGAGAAAGAGGATTAACAGGAACGTTACAACTTTAACTCCACATTTACTGAAATGTCGTTTAAAAATATTTTGAATTCTGTCGAAGAACAGAGCATTGAACCACTTTAATCTCAAAAATGGGTAATTACCTTTCTTTTGAGTCTATTCTTCAAAAAATGAATCTCTTAGGCGGAGGACTGTATGGGTCACAATAGTAGCAGAGGGACCTTGGTAAAAGGTTTGATCATTGGCTTTATTGCCGCCCTGGTCTTCTCTTTTATTACTGCTGTCCAAGTCAAATCCACCGGTACGGTAAAGTTTTGCTCTTCCTGTCATGAGATGAAGATATTCCAAGAAACTTGGGCCGCCGGAGCTCACGGTCCTAATGATAAGGGGGTCATAAAGGCCAAGTGTGTAGACTGCCACCTCCCCCACGACGGCCTTTTTACCTACCTGGTGGCCAAGACCAAGTTTGGCATAAACGACTATGTAGCCCATGTCACCGGTCGTAAGGCCACCCTGGAGCACTGGCTCAAACACTGGGAACACAAAAAACCATACACCCATGAGGCCTATGAATCCGGCTGCCGTAAGTGTCACAAAGAGCTGGTGGCCCCGGGGATCCCTCTCAAGGCCTTCACCGCCCACCGGGCCTATGAATTGGGAGAAACCAATAAGACCTGTATCAATTGTCACCACACTGTGGGCCACGGAGACCTTCTTCTGGCCCTCAGGGAGGGGGTTTCCAAAGATAAATCTAAGTAAAAAATCTTGCTAAGGAGGGTTTCTTATGGATTGGTTGAAGAGATCAGGCTTTTTAGTCCTTTCGCTGGCCATTTTGCTGGGCCTCTCTGGTCCTTCCTGGGCAGCTAAGGGGAGTAAGGAGGGAGTTTATCCCAACCTCTCCAAGACAAAGGAGCTGGTTATCAAGAGGGGCTTCTCCCCGGAGGCCTTAAAATGTATCGAGTGTCATGCCAAAAAGACCCCGGGCATTGTCGAAGACTGGAAACAGGGGAGAATGGCCCACGCCGGGGTCTCCTGTTATGACTGCCATGTGGTTCCCAAGAGCTCTCCCATGGCCAGCCAGTGTGAAGGGGTTCGGGGGACTAACATCTACACCTCTCCTATGGTGTCCCCCAAGACCTGTGAGCGTTGCCATCCCACAGAGGTAGAGCAATTTAGCAAAAGCGGCCACGCCAAGCTTGCCAGTGCCCCGGTGGTAGAAAAGAAGAAGTTTCAGAAGCTTATGTATCACTACGAGGGCGGCCAGTTTATGGGCGTCTCTCCTGATGAGGATATCGTTTATGCCTCCCGGGCCACAGGATGTCAGATGTGTCACGGGACTAAGATCGAACTGGGGCCGGACAAAAAACCCATTAAGAATACCTGGCCTGGGGGAATTGGCCAGCGCTATCCAGATGGTGGTATCGGTAACTGCACCGTATGTCACACCAGACATCGTTTCAGTATCGCTGAGGCCAGAAAACCAGAGGCCTGCGCTTCCTGTCACCTAGGACCGGACCATCCAAACATCGAAATCTACTATGAGAGCAAACATGGACAAATCTTTCTCACCGAAGGGGAAAAATGGCGCTGGGATAGTGCTCCTGATGCCTGGGAGCCGGGTGATTATACAGCTCCCACCTGCGCCACCTGTCATATGAGCGGAATTGGTGAACTTAAGACCACCCATAATGTCAACGAACGGCTCAAGTGGGATCTGGTCCATCCTCGTAGCGTAGTAAGAAGTGGTGAACGGGGAGACGGCGAGAAGGGCCGCAAGTTAATGGAAAAGGTCTGCATCAATTGTCATAGCTCTACCCACACCAAGAACATCTTCAGCGCCCTGGATAAGGCTGTGGCCCTTTACAACCGCTATTATGATAATGCCCAGAAGATGATCAATGAGCTTAAGGCCAAGGGGCTCCTTAAAAAGGATCCCTGGAAGGATCCCATCTTGGAGCTTAATTACTATCTCTGGCACCATGCCGGACGCCGGGCCCGTCAGGGAGCGGCTATGAACGGTCCTGACTATGCCCATTGGCATGGCTTCTTCCAGATGTTCCAGATTTATAAAGACATGGAAGACATCTACAACTGGCGTATGAAGCACAATAAGATAGAAGAGTTGAGTCCGGTTATGGACACAGGACCGATGTAAAATCCCACAAGATTTGACAAAAAAACAGCGAGAGAGGGGGCTTAAAGCCCCCTCTTTCTTTTTTGAAGATTTTTTGGTCTGGGAGGGTCAAATTTCCGATTTATCTTCTAGGAGAAGATAAAATTGTCATCTTTAAAGAAGAGGTTTAGAAGACTTACCCGCCGGTAGGCCCAAGCTAAAGGGGTGGAATCCATGCCTTTTTTCTCTGTAAGTAAAAAAATCATCCTTTCTATCATTATCATTCTCGGTCTTCTGGGAGCCTTATTTTTTTTCTGGTTCGCCCTAGAAGAAGAAAGATTTCTGGTCCAGGAGATGAAAAATCAGGCCCAGGCCATTTACTACTACATCGACATGACTAGACAGTGGATATCCGGCCATGGCGGTATTTATGTCAAGAAAGAGAATCACTTTTTGCTTTTGACCCCTTCTCATTTCACAAAGGAAATCGCCACCTTTGCTCAGCACAAAATTCCCTACCAAATTCGGGTCGCTGTCATTAACGCTCAAAATCCCAATCACCGTCCAGATGAATTTGAAAAAGAGGCCATAAGGAGACTCCAAAATGGCCAGAAAGAGGTCTGGAAGATTATTAACGCTCCAGAACCGATCTTTAGATACGCTGCCCCTTTAAGGTTTTCCCAAGAGTGTCTCAGCTGTCACTCTGAGTTTAAAAACAACATCCAGGGATGTATCAGTATCGGCATTCCGGCCACTAACGCCTTTAAGGAATTCAGAAAAAAGAAGTTCTTTCTTGGTGTTTATATTGCATCTACTCTAGTAGTCGTATTGGCTGGACTAATCGTCGTAATCAGATTCTTTCTTTTGGATCCACTTGAGGACTTAATAGATGCCTTCCGGCGAGTGGAAGAAGGGGATCTGAAGACTAAAATCAGCCTTGAGCGAGGGCAAGAATGGAGGAGACTAGCTAAAAGCTTTAATAGAATGGTAGAAAAATTAGCCAGTCATCAAAAAGAGTTAGAGATAAAAATTCAAGAGGCCACTCAAGAATTAAAGTCTGCCTATGAAGAACTAAAAAGAATAGAACGCTACAAAAGCGAATTCTTTTCTAACATTACTCATGATTTGAAAACTCCTCTAACTTCTATTAAACTGGCCACCGAAATCTTGATGCGTAAAGATAAAAGAGATGATCCACAGCTTTTCATAATCCAAAAAAATGCAGAAAAACTAACAAGTATGATTAACAACTTACTAAATTACTCCAAGATAGAAAGTGGACGAATAAAACTTAATATAAAAAGAGAGGATTTAATAGAGTTACTGGATGATGTCATTTTCACTGTTCAACCTTTAGCCCAAGACAAAGGTGTCCGCCTTGAGCTAAAAGCCCCAGAGACTCCGGTAATGGTACCCTTTGACAAGGAGAGAATGTTTCAAGTATTTTTAAATTTGTTAGCCAATGCTGTTAAGTTCTCCCCGCGGGAAGCTTCTGTCGTCATCTCTGTAGACCAACGGCCTGATTCAGTAGTCGTTTCGGTAGAGGATTATGGTCCGGGAATCCCTGAGGAGGAATGGCCACGAATCTTTGAAAAGTTTTACCGGGGGTCAGAGACCAAATCAGATGGGATGGGACTGGGGTTGGCTATCTGCCGAGGCATTCTCCAGGCTCATGGAGGTGAAATCTGGATCTCGAAACCGAACCATGCGGGTATAATTTTCAATGTCAGACTTCCGTTGAGGAGTGACAATGAGTAAGCCGGAGATCTTAATTGTTGAGGACGAAAAAGACATTCTCTCTCTCCTTAAGGATCAGCTGGAACTTGATGACTTCAGGGTCTTTGGAGTCACCAGTGGCCTGGAGGCCTTGGAGTTTCTTGAAGAACACCACCCGGATCTCATAATCTTGGACCTCAACCTTCCAGATATCGATGGTCTTAAGGTCTGCCGACAAATCCGAGAGAAGACCCAAGTACCGATTATTATGGTCACGGCCCGAGACAGCCTTTCCGACAAGCTCCGAGGATTCGAAGCCGGAGCCGATGACTATCTCACCAAGCCCTTTGAGTATTTAGAGCTTTTAGTCCGTATTCGAGCCAGACTCAAAAGAACAGCCGACATTTCTCGAAAAGAAAGCCTTCAGTTTGGCCCTCTCAAAATCATCCCCTCCAAGCGTCAGGTTTATCTAAATGGCCGGCCGGTCAAACTGACCAAAAAGGAGTATGACCTTCTAGAGATCCTGGCCTCCCAACCGGGAGAGGTTCTCAGCCGCGATTTTATCCGGAGTCAACTATGGCCGGATAAGGAGATCTATCCTTGGAGCCGGGCCCTAGATGTCCATATTCAGCGCCTCCGCCAGAAGATAGAGCCAGATCCAGAACATCCTCGTTTTATCATTACTCACCCTGGGGTGGGGTATCGTTTTGAGCCCGGAGAAGAGGAGCCATCTCCCGCCACTTAAAGGAAAGGCTCTGATGAGGACAAGCCCCAAGACATTCCCCACAATTCCAGCAATAGGCAGACAAACCCTCGTCTTTACTTGCAGAAAGCCCTAAGGGGCAGGCCCGATCACAAAGCCCGCACTCCTTACAGGTATGAGAATCTCTGATAATAACCAGTCGCCGCCCACTACCAAGAAAGGCCAGTAAGGCCCCTAAAGGGCAAAAATAACGACAATAAAGACGGCGGGTAATCAGGTTTCCTAAAAGAACCAAGACCACAATCAGACCTTCAAGACCCAGGGTATGAAAGAAGACAGCCCTCATGACCTCGCGCCCCACCAACCCTGGAGGAGAAAGAAACACAAAAAGAGGGACACCAAGAATCATGGCTAAAAGGATCTCTACTATCAGAGAAAACCAAAAGACCCTCCGGGAGATAAGGAGATAATCCCGCCCTTTAGACCGCCCCCAAAGTCCTTTTAAGCGTTCAAAGGTCTCGGCAAGAAAGCTTATAGGACAAATCCAGCTGCAAAACACCCGCCCCAGAAATAAGGCCACCAACACGGGAATGAGCATGCCAATGAGCAGGGGAAGATACACCGTCTTGGAGACCAAAATGCTCTCCAAGCCTTCAAGGGGTGAGACAAACCACAATTTGCCAATTCCTAATGATTGATACCATCCTTGTATAAAATTGAAGTGCCAGTAGTAGTTGAGAAAGGGGTTGATTACTATCAAAAGGAAGGCTCCCAAAAGAACCAGGTAGCGCCAGCGTGTCAGAGGGAAATCTCTCTTTACCATTTTGTCGGCCTATAGGAGTAGGTTGGTTCGATATTGATAGCCTTAGGGGTTAAGGGGCAGCCGTGGGTGCAGAGACCACAGCCGGTACAATATCTCTCATCGACCACCGGACGCAGCTGATCCAGATGGATGGCCCGTTCTTTAAACGGGCAGACATTGTAACAGGTCCGGCATAGAGTCTGGCCCTGCCAAGTAATACAGGCCCGACGATTGATAACCGCCGTGCCCATACGTGTCTCCTCCTGCCTTATCCGCCGCAAAGTCCCCGTAGGACAGACTTGGACACACTTCATGCAAAGATAGCAGGGAACCCTCTCTACGAAGATGAGGGGGGTTCCAGCATGAACCCCATAATGAATATCAAGAACCACTATGGATCGATAGGGACATATCTCGGCACAGCGTCCACAACGGATACAGCGGCCGGGAAAATACTCCTCAGCGATGGCCCCCGGAGGACGCAGTCGATTGACCCCTACAGGAGAGGAGAGCGGCCCTTGAGCCTGAACCTCAAGGGGCCATAAGAACGCCAATCCTAGGCCTTTAAGAAAAAGGCGCCTTTTAAAATCGCCTTTTGGGCCCTGGAAGAGGTGGCTTAAGACGCCCCTTAAGAATTTGTTCAACTTCATCCTCACCGTGGAGATAGGCCAGGTTTACGGCCAGAACTTCGTCAAAGGCAGCAATCTCATCTACCAGTTGTTCCATGGCCTCAGAGGTCTCGGTCTCAAGAACCAGTATCAAGTATCCCCGGTCATCTTCGCCATAGACACTGGCCCCGGGAACGGAGGAAAGCTTTTTAAGAACCGAATCCTTGTCTTGGGGAAGACAGTTGACCACAAAACCACCGATGGGCATAAATCCCCCTTTTAAAGGGAAGGGCCTAAATGGCCCTCCCCTTCTTGACTAAACCTTAAGCTGAGCCAGATAGGGCTTAAGGGGCCTGGGACCGGAGACCCGCCTTATTCGACAGGCGCATATCTTGAATTCAGGCTCCTTGGAGCCTGGGTCAAAGGCGTCTTTAGTCACCTTGTTGATGAGTCGGTCCTCGTGTTGATCGTACCAATATACAAAGACCATCCCCTCCATGGGCCCCTCGTAGATCTTGGCCGGAAGGATATTATGCCCCCTACGGCTCTCTACCAAGACCATGTCTCCCGGACGGATTCCTAGACGTTTGGCATCCTTAGGGTTGATCTCTACATAGGCATAAGGGTTGGCCCGCATGAGTTCGATGATTCGGCCGGTCATGCTGGCTGTATGCCAGTGGTCAATCACCCGGCCAGTAGAGAGGAAGAAGGGATATTCAGAATCTGGTTCCTCAGCCGCCCCCTTGTAAGGCCGCAACCATATCCAAAGCTTCCGGTCAGGATGGGCCGGGCCGTAAAACTGATAGGGTTTGTTATCTTTTGCGTGTTCTTCAGCCAGCGGATCGATCCCCCGGACAAACTTCTTGTAGGTGCCGCCACGAAGAGCAAGTTCCTCGGTAGGGGCTGGCCATTGAACGCCATCAGGACGCTTCTTCAGGACCTCATAAGTGGCCCCGCGCAGGTCATTGTCTCTGCCGGCCGTAAGTTTCTGGGTATACTCATCCCAGATGGCCTTGGGTAGGTCATAACCTTCATCAAGCCCCAGGAAAGGTTCAACACACTTTTTGATTACCGGATCCCCAAGTTCCTGAGCCAACTTAAGGGCCCACTCCCGGGCAATCCAGACCTCAGGCTTGGCCTCTCCTGGCGGATCAAGGACCTTGACTGTCAGCTGAGATCGTCGCTCAGTGCAGCCAAAGACACCGGTCTTTTCAAAGTGAAAGGCCGTAGGCAGGATGAGATTGGCAAATTCGGTGGTCTTGGTCGGAAAGATATCAGAGACAATAATAAAAACATCTTCTCGAGCCAGGCCCTTTCGATACTTATCACAATTGGGAAGGCTTTGAGCCGGACTGGTGCAGTTGATCCAGATGGCCTTGATTTTACCCTCATTGAGGGCCGTAAACATAGCTATAGTGTGATAACCGGGTTTTTTAGGAATGCGTCCTTTAGGAACTCCCCAGAGTCTCTCTACCTCATGACGGAGGTGGTCTTTAACTACTGGCCTGTGGGCCGGGAGGATATGACACAGACCACCGGCCTCGCGCACCCCGCCGCAGGCATTGGGTTGCCCGGTAAGAGAAAAACTATCCGCCCCTGGCTTGCAGAGCTGACCGGTGAGGATATGCAGATTATGGATAAGATTGTTGGCCCAGACCCCCCGGATTCGCTGGTTAATTCCCATGGTCCACAGGCTCATAGTCCCCCGGGAGGTGGCAAACCATCGGGCTACCTGGCGAATCTTATCCGGGGTGATATTTCCCCCACATATCTGTGAGGCCCTCTCCGGGGTGTAATCGGCCAGAAAACGGCGATAGGTATCAAAATCGACCTCTTTTTTCTTCTTGCCTACCCGGAAGGTGGCATACTGTCGGATGAAATCCTCATCGTAGAGACCTTCCTCGATGATCACATAGGCCATGGCATTAAGAAGAGCTAAATCTGTTCCCGGACGAAACTGAAGGTGGATGTCTGCTATTCTAGAGGTGGGGGAAATCCTGGGATCAGCGTTGATAACCTTGACATCTTCAGGATGATCCAGCTTGCGACGCATAATCCGCCGGAAAAGCACAGGATGGGCCTCAGCCATGTTGCTACCAATGATAAAAAAGCAGAAGGCCTTCTCGATATCGGCATAAGAGCCAATGGGCTCATCGGCACCAAAGGAGGTAATGTAGCCGCCTACCGCACTGGCCATACAGAGCCGAGGGTTCCCCTCAACGTTGTTGGTCCGCAAGCCAGCGCGAAAGATTTTCTGGAAAAGATAGGTCTCCTCGGTCAGGGCCTGACCAGAACCATAATAGGCCACGGAGTTCGGTCCATGTTCCCTCACTGCCTGGGCAAACTTCTTAGCGGCAATATCCAGGGCCTCTTCCCAGGATATCTCCCGAAAAGATTCACTCTTGCGGGCCCGGTAAAGGGGTTTTTTAAGACGATCGGGGTGAAGCATGAGTTTGTAAAAAAGCATCCCCTTCATACAGACATAGCCAAGGTTGGTCTTTGACTCAGGAACCCCCCTTATGGCCACCGGTCGATCTCCCTTTAGCCCCAGCTCTACCCGACATCCGACGCCACAGAAACGGCAGGTCCCCCTGACCCAGCGGTCCGCATCAGCGGCCTCGGCCTCAGAGACCTCAAAAGGTAATTTGACTCCTACCAGAGAAGCGGCCGTAAGGGCGGCCGTCCTTTTGAGAAATTCTCTCCTTGAAAGGCCCATATGACACCTCCTTGATTACTTATGGACAGAAAACTTATGGGCAGGATGACACTGCCAGCAGGTCATGCCCGGGGGCATCTTCCGGAGCTGCTCCACATGACAGGTGGCACACTTGTCCATCTTGGGGACAACAGAAAAGTTTTCATAGGTTCCATGACACTGGAAACATTTGACGTTATCCAGTCCATGAACGGAGTTGTACCACTGTTCGTAGATCTCTGGAGTTACCTCCTGATGGCAGCTGGAGCAGGCGATAAGCTTCTCCTGCTCTGAGAGCTCCGGATGTTGGCTTGCCGGAGCCGGTGAGATCTCTCCCGTTGGCTGATTCTTAACCCCACAGGAGAGGAGAAAAAAAATACAGACCATGGCCAATAAGATCTCCTTCTTCACCGGGGACCTCCTTAAAAAATTATTTTAAGGCCCCATAAGGGGCCTTAAACCTCTTAGAAGGAGAAGACGACCTCGGCATAAAAGAAGTCCAGATCGTCATCCTGAGGGTAGTTATTCTCAACCACATCACCACCCCAGACATGTCCGTAGTAGAGATTCAAGCCCACAGAAAGAGGACCATAATGATAGAGATCCTTGATGAACACGGAAAGATCCCACATCGTGGCCAGGTCATCGTCTCCCCCAGAGCTCTTCTGGACATAACCGAAGAGATCTGGACGAGTGATACCCGAACCCATGTACCAAGAATCCTGATCTTCGGTCAGCCAGATCCTGTGGACATCACTCCGGACCACCACCTTCTGGTGAGGCTTAAGAATCACCTGACCAAAGACATAATTGGTATTCATAAGATTATAGAAGGGGGTAAAGGCATAAATTCTCAGGGTGGGAATCATCATGAAAAAGGTCTCGTGATCATTATCGTTGGGGTCATCGTCACCGGAGCCGTAAAAATAGCCCAGCCTAAACCAAGGCTGCCAGGGCAGATTTTTGAACTTATATCCCCCTTCGAGGGCCAGAGCATAGGCATTGTGGTCGTTATAAGAATAGACACCCCACTGATAGACGCCCCAGAAGAGAAGATCCACCGCCCCCGGTCCAACGTCTCGGGTATAGAGAAGGTGAGCTCCTAAGGAGTGGATCTCCGGGTCTTGAGAAAGCCCCCGGTCGTCATTGTAGTAGTAATAGAAAACCTGGGCATCAAGGCCCGGAATATAGGTATCTTTAAGGGTAGCTGCTACAGCCAGAATATCTACATCATGAACAGACTTACCATTGTATTCAGGATCATCCCGCCTGAGGTAAAAACCTCCGGCAGTGGGCTGAACACCGGTTATGGTAAGATTCCAGAGAGGCTGATCATAGACCACCTGAAAGCCGTCATAGGCCCGGCCTACCCTCGACCAGTCAAACGGACCAATAAGACGCTGAGAAATCCGTACCTTCTTCAGCCACTTAAGAGTGGCGTTTTGCGGAATAGTCTCAAGCCCGGAGCTGTAAAGGAAACGCCCGAGGCGGAGGCTAAGACCACTGACATGAGAACACTTAACCCTTAACCAGGCCTGAGAGAGGGCGGCATAGCCAATGTCTTGGGAATCTCCGGCGTTCTGGCCGAAGTAAAGCTGGCCAGTGCCAAACATGGCGTCATCCGGCAACCCAAAGAACTGGGTCCAGTGAAGCTGGGCGTAACCATCAACTCGGGAGGAGGAAAACCCGAAACCCAATCTCATCTTACTGGAAACAAAGGTATAGGAATCATCTCCGGTGCCATCATCAAAGGTGGACCAGCTCTCGGAGCGAATTTCCTCCCGAAAATCAATCTTCACCTTGGAGGGGGCATCGAGGATTAAGGCCATAGATAGCCCGGAGAAAGGAAAGACAAGTAGGGCTAAAACCATAATCAATAAGAAACGGATTCTTAAAGAAAACAAACAATCAACCATGGAGACCTCCTTTTGTAGAAAATTTCAGGCGGGGCCAGTCTAAATAGACAAACCCCGCCCAAAAACCGGGGGAGCTTCCAAAAATGGAAAATAACTTAATAGAGGTTAAATTTGCCGTTAAATTTGTAACAAATACGTAAAGCTGCCCCAAAAAATCTCAGGCCTTCCATACACATCTCTTCTTGTGGGAGGTCCTTTTTTTCATTATCTATACGGTGATGCTTCGGCGAGGTCATACCTGCTACCGGAAGCTTTACATCTATGGTTTCGGAAGCCTCCACCCAAAACTTCACCAGATAGATGATCCGGACTTCATCGGTTGTTGGGAGGAGGAAGACCAGGCTGTCCTTTTCTTCCATCAGCCTAAAGACGATTTGGTGACCGAACTCTCTAAAAGGTTGGGGTTAAGCCTGGAAGTCACGGGAGAGAGCGACTACCAAGATTGGGGGACAAGACGACGTCTAGCCCCCTTTCTGGTTGGCGGTAGATGGTTTGTTCCCTGTTGGCAAAACTGGAGCAGACCGGAGCCGACGATTCGCTATGATCCCAGTGTAGTTTTTGGTTCGGGAGCCCATCCGACCACCAGAATGTGCCTTGAGGCCCTGGCCCGGATCTGGGAGATGGCCCCTGTCTCCACTATGGCGGATCTGGGTTGCGGAGTGGGACTTATCTCTCTTTTGGCCGGTCACCTGGGGGCCGAAAAGGTCCTGGCTGTGGATCGCAACCCCCTCTGTGTCGAGGTCTGTCGGGCTAACGTAGAGAGAAACGCCCTTGGCAAACAAATCATGGTCAAATTAGCCGATGTTCTGGAGGCAGAACTACCCTGGCGGGACATCACCGTGGCCAACCTCTACCGGGGGCTGCTTCTTGAGCTCTTCAGGCGCCCCTGGTTCTGGAATGGCCGGTATTACATCCTCTCCGGCTTTGTCCCCTCCATGGAAGAAGAGATCAAAGAGGGTCTGAAGAAGGCCGGCTGCAAGATCCTCTGGCGCGAGCAACAAGAGGGCTGGGTCCTCCTGGTAGGAGAAAAAAAGTGATCCGGTGCCTTCTCTTTCTCTGGTTCCTCATCTGGTTGGCCCCCTTAAACCAGGCTCTGGCCCAGAAGACCTGTCAGGATTGTCATCCCTATCGCCTTGATCCGGCCCATCAATTCAGCTGTCAAAAATGCCATAAAGGTCTCTCTCCGGCCTCAGGGGCAGAAGAGGCCCATCAAGGCCTTAAAAGTGAACCGGCCCTTGACGAAGATGGAGGAGCCGGTGTCTGTATCTCTTGCCACAGGGAGGCCTCCCTCTCGGCCATCACTACCAAACACTACCACCTCACCGATGAGGTTAATCTGGTCCGTCAGGCCTTCGGACTTTCGCCCCTGGCTTCAGCCCTTGAAATCCCCAGGCCAGTAAAGATCAGGCACCTTGAGGATCTGGTAAATGATCTTCTTCGACGACGATGTCTCCGTTGCCATGTCTATGATCCCGGAGACACCTATCCTGAGACCACCCATGGTACAGGATGTGCCGCCTGTCACCTGACCTATGGCGATGGTAAGTTAATTGACCACCGCTTTACCAGTCAGATTCCTGATCGGACCTGTCTTCATTGCCACTATGGCAACTTTGTGGGCTGGGATTACTACGGCCGCTTTGACCATGATTACCCTGCTCCTTTTCGCTCTCCACTTAAGGAAGGCCTTCCCCCTGAGCGCCCCTATGGGGTGGAATATTTTCAGCTAAGCCCCGATGTTCACCAGGAGGCCGGCATGGCCTGTATTGATTGCCACCGGGCCTCCTTAATGGGGCGTGGTCAAGACCCTTCCTGTCTTGATTGTCATGGAGAAAGGCCCCAGGCCCCGGGGGTAGTAGTCGAAGGCGGCCGTCTGGTTCTGGTCACCTCTGCCGGCCACAGGCTCTCTCTTCCCCGCATGGAGGCCCGCCCCTCCCACAGAGAAGAAATTCTATCCCAAAGCCGCTGTTCTGTCTGTCATGCCCGATTTACCTTCTGGGATGAAGGGACCTATCTCGTCCGTCTGGACTCCATAGACTATGAAGACTGGAGTGAACTTCTCGTCCAGGGGTCAAGTGAGGTCGAGGAACTAATTATCCAAGGATTGACCTCTCCGGAGCCTCCGCCTCCTTATATGCAGGACAAATTTAATCACAAGTTTTATCTAGGCCTATGGCTTAAGGGCTTTAAGAAACGACGCTGGGAAGAGATGGCCATTGTAGAAGACAAAAATGGACGCCTTTCTCTGGCCCGGCCCCTGCTCAAAATTTATCTTAGCTATCTCACTCGAGATGAAGAGCTCCTCTTTGATAATCTTCCCGCCAAAAGTGGCGGGCTTCTACCATATAGCCCTCACAGTATCGGACAGGCTGACGCCTTCCGGAGCCTCAAGGTCATTCAACGCATAAAGGCCAAGGTTCCAAAGCGTCCGGTAAGGCCCTGACGCCGAAAGGAATAGAACTCCGGATGGCAGACCGTACAGAGCCCGGAAACGAAGATGTTCTCCATGGGAAGGCCCTGACGGAGGAGTTGCTCTCTGGCTACGGCCCAAAGATCCACATAGAGGGGCCTTGGGCTGTGGCGCCAGAAACTTTCCGGCAGCCGTTTCCTTTCGCGAAACTCTCCACAGCAGGGGCCGAGAGAAGGGGCAATAAAGGCCAATAATCGGCGGGGGCAGGCACCAAAGCGCCGCTTCATGAGCGAAAGGGTCCGGGCAATAAGGCCGGCCCGTAACCCTCGCCAACCACAGTGAAGGTTGGCCAAAACCGGAACCTTCTCATCATAAAGGACCACCGCCTGGCAGTCGGCCTGCCGAATAAGAAGGCCCAATCCAGGAGAGGTGGTGATCAGACCATCGGCCTCCGGTTCCTTAAGGCCCGCAGACTCCACGCAGACCACCCGATTGCCATGAACCTGGCGGAGCCCTTGAATAGCTGAGACCCCGGCAACCTCCTTAAGGAGAGACAAGTTTTCCCTTACCCGGCAGGGATCATCGCCCACAGAATAGCTAAGATTAAGGCCTTCATAAGGTCCTTTGCTTGCCCCGCCAAATCGGGTAGAGACCAAGATCTCAAGGTCCGGCGCCAGATGCGTCCGGTAAAGGAGAAGGGGGCCCCTTTTTTCCAGCACGAGACTGAACATAGGGCCCCCTCATTATCAGGCTGCGGCCTCAAGCCTTTCCTTAACTGAGGGGAAAAGATTAAGATCTGTGTGGGGCAAAAAGAGGCTTGATACGTAGTGGTCCATAAAGCTGGGATTTTCTGAGAGCTCAAAGTTGGTCATCATCTGGGCCACCCGCTTCATATCAGCGGCCACCTCCTTGGAAAAGGCGGCAAAACGGGCTCCTAACAAAGAGCTGTTGCCGATGAAAAAGAAGCGATCTCGGGGAAGATCAGGGAGGAGGCCTATGGTGATAGCCTGCTCGAGATCCAGATAACTACCAAAATTTCCGGCCAGAAGCACCCTTTCGACCATCTCGATGGAAAGCCCTACAGACTCAAGCAGGGTGAGATAACCGGCATACATGGCCCCTTTGGCCCGGATGAGATTATCAATATCGGCCTCAGTAAAGACAATGTCCTCGCCTGTAGCCGACTCCTGGGCCCAAACCAGGACATATTCCCAGCCATCTCTCCCTTCTCTTACCCGAGGGTGGCTAAGGCCACGGTTGAATTTGCCCTGCCGATCGATAATTCCCTCGGTGAAGAGGTTAGCCAGCAGAGCAATAATTCCCGAACCACAGATTCCCTTGGGACGACGGCCCCCGATAGTGAGAACCATTGGCTCAAGGGAGACGGGATCTATATGGACAGCCTCAATGGCCCCGGTGGTGGCCCTCATACCATGTTTTATTCCCCCACCCTCAAAGGCCGGGCCCGCCGAACAGGCAGCGCAGGCCAGCCAGTCTCGATTACCAACCACAATCTCCCCGTTGGTACCGATATCTATAAAAAGCGTCAGGGGCTCCTCACGATACATACCGCTGGCCACCACTCCAGAGACAATATCCCCTCCGACATAAGAGGCCACCGAGGGGGCCAAAATCATTCTAGCCCCCTCAGCCACGGGAAGATCCACCTCCCTGGCCCTCACCGGAGGAATAATTGTAGCCACCGGCACATAGGGAGCCTCCCTGAGCCAGCGGGGCTCAAGCTCCAAGAAGAAGTGACTCATGGTGGTATTGCCGGCCAAAGAGATCAGGAGCACCTCCGAGGGATCCTTACCCACCTTTTGGGTCATCTCTCGGATAAGACGGGCGATACATTCGATGATCCGCTGGTGCAGAAGCCTCAGCCCCCCCTCCCGGCGGGCAAACTCTATTCGGCTGATGATATCCTCACCATAAGAGACCTGGGGATTATAGTCAGAGAGGCTGGCTAAGACCTTACCAGAGGCCAGATCCAGCAACTCGCCACAGACCGTGGTGGTCCCTATATCTATGGCCACCGCAAGGATCTCTTTAGGAGGAGCCCCTGGCTGGACCCCAAAGAGCAGAGAACGCCCTTCAGGATCTGGCTGGAAGAGAGAGACCGAGCACTTAAAACCTTCCTTCCTTAAGGCATAAGGAAGATTTTTGAGAACCCCGGTATCAACGTCTATATCCTCTTTTTGGCCTATCTTGACCAACTCCCTAAGGAGCCGAGAAAGATCGCTGGCGTTGTCAGCCAGGGTAGGCTCCGGGAGGACAAGGTGATACTGATAGACTACCGGATCAAGCTGCCACTTAAGGGCCTGGCCTTCTTTGATCCACGAGACAGCAGTCTTTTTCATGGGCCGCTCTAGGGCCCGACGATCCATCTGACTCTCTACAGGCACTCGAACAGTAACGTCGGTTCGGGGTATAGTGACGCAGGCCTTATAACCCCCTTCAGGAAGGCTCTCTCCCTCCACCTCACCGGATTCCACAAAGACCCGGCACTTGCCACATACTCCTGCCCCCCCGCAGGAGGCGTTTATGTGGACTCCGGCCCTCATGGCCGCCCGAATAATGGTCTCTTCAGGCTGGGCCTCTATTTCTACCTGGGCCGGCAGAAAGATTATCCGTGGCATGATCCCTCCTTCCAGGCCTAGAGTTCCAACCAGGATTCAGAAAAAATAGTCTTACCCATCAATACACGAACAGTCTTGTATATCTCTAACTCCTTCTCACTCAAACTACTAGGATCTGGCTCATCACCATCCATCATGTCATGCACTAACTTCACCCAATCAGGATGCTCACCCTTCGCTATCTCCACTAACTCCTTGTCATACACATTCAATATCGCCGAATATATCCCATACTTCATCAACATCATCAAATAAACACGATCTAAATACGGACGTAAATGACGCGATACCCCATTCGATACATTCGATAAACCCACCGTACTCTTCGCACCAGGCGCTATCTCCGGCAACATCGATAAAAACTCAAAACCATACGATAACTGATCCGCTCCCAACGTTATCGGCGTCGCTATCGGATCAAACCATATCCGCTCATTCGGTACACCAGCCTCATTCAACCTCATCATCAAATCCACCGCCATCGCCGCCCGCTCATTCGCATCACGAGGCATCCCCTCAGGCCCCCATAAAAGCGCTACCACATCCACACCACTCTCCGCCGCAACCGGTATCAACCTCTCCATACGCTCAGGCTGAGCCGATATCGAATTCATCAATATACGCTTCCGACGAGAAGCACTAATCCCTGCTACCATCGCCTCAGGATTCGTCGTGTCTAACGATATCGGTACATCCACCTCACCCTCCACTACCTCCACTATCCACGACGCTAACTCCGGACCATCCTTCTTCGCCGGACCTATATTCAAATCTAAATAATCCGCCCCTAACTCCACCTCCTCACGCGCCATACGACGAATAGGATCTGGATCCCTCTCCCTCATCGCCCGACCTATACTCCGAGACATAATGTTAATGCTCTCTCCTATACACACTACCTTGCCAGACATAACTCCCTCCTTATGGTTTTTTGGGATCAAGGGGGGTTTCCGGAAGGGGATAAAAGACCCTTCTCGGAAACGAGGCCAGAAGCCTCGAAGCCCCGCTTCCTCTAAAACAGACCTTCAGGCCGGTCTCCCGGCTTCCGGATCAACCTACTTGCCGCGCCTTCCCGGGGCCTCCCGGCCCCAGTGGCCTGTCACCCGGAGGCTTGCCCTCCAGGCCTAGCGGCGTTCGTCCCCGGTCACGGTTGCGGGCCAGCGCCGGACTTGCACCGGACTTCCCGATTCTCCCCCAGGGGGCACCTGAAGGCCAAGTCTTTTCCCAGGGAAAATACGATGAAACACCGCCAAAGGCAAGAAAAATGAATCTTTAATCAGCCCCTATAAGCTTAAGAAGCCTCTTTCGGGCCTCGACATCTTTGTTAAGGGGCTCACAGGCCTCAAGTTCCAGCTTTCCCAGGGCCAGTTTGGTGGCAAAAGCCAGACAGGATACCTCCCCGCATTGGCCGCAATTTGTTCGGGGAAGAAGCTTATAGATTTCCAGGGCCGGCGGCCGTCTCTTGGGCCTCGTGTCAGGAGATATCTTTTGACGCTCGGCCCAGATCTTGTTGAGATATTCCACCACCTCACTAAGGGCCCTCTGGGCCTCTTCCCAATCAGCCACCGTACCTACGGTGATCTCCCGGGGCCTTAAAGCCACCCGATACCCCAAAAGACGAAAGATGATCACCGGCTCATCGGGTTCGTAGAGAAGGACCTGAGAGACGGCATTCACATAGGGCATAACTTCCCTTATATCCTCTGGAACAGTGGCCACCACCCGGTAGCAAGGCCGATCAAGATGGCAGGCTGAGGCCTCAAGCCTCGGCTTCGGCGCTGAAATTAACCTCTCAGCCATCTTTATACCCCCGACAAAAATCAAACTCTGAGATTATCTTAGCTAGAAAATTATCTCAACTGAAAATTTAATTTAAGAAAAAGCCTAAGGCCTTTCTGCTCATACGGCGGAGGCGGAGGGGGAAAGGGGGCGGCTTTTTTGATAGCTGAGAGGGCCGCCTGATCAAGAAGGCGATGACCTGAGCTCTTCAGGAGCTCGAGAGTAAGAAGCTCTCCGCGGGGAGATATGGAAAAGGCCACCCTGACGCTCCCCTCCTCTCCCCTCATCCGGGCAACCAAAGGGTATCTTTTGGCCGCCTCCACCCGATCTCGAATAAGGGCCAAGTAATTCCTAAGGGGCGAAGAAGGGGAACTGGAGGTCTGGACTGATCTAGAACCTCTCAGGACGGTTTCTTTCCTGGATAAAGTCTTTACCGAACCCGGCCTGGTAAGGGGCTTAAGGGGACGAAGGTCAAGGCCTTGAAGGTCAGGGGAAGGCTCCTCAGGGGTTTGAAGTTTGGGGGGAATTTCGGGGATCGCTTCATAGGTCCGAGCCAGAGGCTCGGACACTGGAGCCGTAAGGGGTATCCTGGAGCCCGAAGTCAGATCAGGCGGGGCTATAACCTCCTCATAAGAAGGGAGAACCGGGGCCAGATTGACTTCAAAGAATTTCTCTTCCTCTGCCCTCTTTAGGCGGGGAACGGAGATAAGAATCAGGGTGTGGATGAGGGCCGAGAGGAGCAAAAAGACCCAGATGAGATGATCTCTCTCGTTTTGGAGATCAAAGGTGTTCATCTCGGCCTTTCCGTAGCTAAAAGCAGTCTTCTGGCCCCGGCGGCCCGGGCCAGATCCATGGCCTTCACCGCCCGTTCGAGGAGAACGTCTCGATCGGCCTTGATAATAACTGCTCTGTCAGGAGACCGGCTGAGGGCCCGCTTGAGGCGTTCAAGGAGTTCGGCCTCGGTTACCGGTTCTTTTTTCCAAAATAGCCTTCCGCTTTGATCAACAAAAATGGTCACTGGTCTGTCCAGCTGAGGAGAAGAGGAATGAGCCCGAGGGAGTTTGATATTTATCCCCTCCTGGGTGAGAAAATTGGCTGTCAGGAGAAAGTAGATCAAGAGGAGAAAGACAATATCTATTAGGGCCGTAAGGGGCATCTGGATCTCAGGAAGACGGCGGTAAGAAGGCCTTCTTCTAATCATGTTCTCGCTCCTCAATGGCCTTGATAAACCAAATGGCTGCCTCTTCCATCTCTGATTCCAGAGCCGCCAGCCGACCACTGAGATAGGAGTAGGCCACAATTACCGGCAGGGCCACAGAAAGTCCCACAGCCGTGGTCAACATGGCCTCCCAGATACCTCCAGCAAGCACCGAAGCATCAACCTTACCCCCTAGGCGTTCGATGGCCATAAAGGCCTTAATCATCCCCAGGACTGTACCTAAAAGTCCCGTCACGGGGGTTATGTTGGCAATGGTGGCCAGGGTACCAAGATACCGAGACAGACGACGGCCCTCCTGCTCAATAGCGTGGGCCAAAACGTTTTCCATGGTTCGCCTATCTCTACAGCACACCGACAGTCCTTCATCAAGCACCCGGGCCACCGAGCTATGCTCGGCCGCTGTCTCCTTACGGGCCTGATCAATCCGCCCCCGGATGATGGCCGCATAGACTCTCTCGATGAGACCATGATCCCGACACCGGGCCTGATGAAGGCGGACCAGCCTTTCCAGAAAAATGGCTAGGGCCAAGACGGAAGAGATGACAATAGGGATGATTAGTGGCCCTCCTTTGGCCAGAAAGGAGATCATCTTTGTCCTCCAGGGAGAAAGTGGTCTTCAAGATCTATCCGGCCGTCGCCGTTGAGATCCTGCTCCAAACGACAGACCTGGCCCCCCTGATAAGTCTCCCAGCGATCCGGACGGCCGTCTCCATCGGTGTCTCGGGCCACCTTCTCTAGCTCTCCCTCCCGATACCGATACCAGATCTCCGGAGAGCCGTCGCCATCTTGATCTATCTCTGCCCTTAAGAGCTCTCCGGCCTTAAGATGCCAGGTAATGTGCCCCTCCTTACGCCACTGCTCAATTTTGACTACCTCTCCCCCGGGGCCATAGATACGCCTTTCCCGAAGATCTCCGCAAGAATCAAAATATCGGAATTCAGATATCCGGCCCTGATGGTAGAAGGCCACCTCATCTGGGGAACCGTTACCATCCCTATCTCTCTCCAGTCGCTTTAGTCTGCCAGCGTCATATATCTCCCTAACTTTTATCCGTCCTTTAACTAAACGAAGGCGTTCTTTAAGACGACCTTTGGAATAAATCTCCCTGATGTCCGGCCTCCCATCGGCATCCTTGTCTATTTCCGCCCTGACCGGCTCACCCCGCCCGTAGGTGAGACGAAATTCAAAACGGCCGTCTTTATCTAAATCTCGCCAAAGTTCTCTGACCTCACCTCCCTGATAGATGACTTTGGTTTCCAGGTATCCATCGTTATCTTTGTCTTGGAGGAGACGAACTAGCTGGCCCCGACGATAGAAAGCGACAACCTCCGGGCGCCCATCCCCGTTTTTATCCTGGGTGACCTTGGTCTCCTCCCCCATAAAGAAAGTCTCCTCCATTCCCTGCTCCCTGTGTTTTAAGGTCCTCAGCAGCCGTCCCCCCTGGTAAAAGCTTATCTCCTCAGGAGAGCCGTCTCCGTCCATGTCTTTCTTGATCTCGCGGATCTGCTCACTCCGGTCGTAAATAAAAATCACCTTTTTGGGCGGGACATCAGAGACTTTTATTACCTTTTGACGGCGTCCTTCGGCACTGTAGAAAACCTCAACCTCAAAGAAACCATCTCCATCTGGATCAAGCCTTTTCTTCACCAGGCGGCCATCTCTGAAGAGGACCACCTGGTCAACCCGGCCATCGCCGCTGGAGTCCTTCTCTATGCGCACCACCTTCCCTCCGAAGAAATACTCCCAGCGATCCGGACGACCATCGCCATCTTCATCCAGGCTCCGGCAGACCTGAACCGCCCAGGCCGAAGACCCAATTATCGAAAGAGAAAAAAGGATCAGCCCCCAAAGAAGAATGCCCCTCATCCCTGCCCTCCTTGCCTCTTTTGATAACACGAATTTTATAAAAATTACACCAGAGAATCTTTTGGGGCTCGCCTGGGGCCTTCCTGAAAGAGAAGGAGGGTTTCCAGGGTGCGGACAGGAAGCCCCGAAGTCCGCCCCAGAAGGTCTCCAGGCCGGTCTCCCGGCTTCCGGATCAACCTACTTGCCGCGCCTTCCCGGGGCCTCCCGGCCCCAGTGGCCTGTCACCCGAAGGCTTGCCCCTCCGGGCCTAGCGGCGTTCGTCCCCGGTCACGGTTGCGGGCCAGCGCCGGACTTGCACCGGACTTCCCGTTTAACCCCTTAAGGGCACCTGGAGTCTCTCTTTGATTAAAAACTAGGGGGCTCTTTAATGTCAAGGTCTAGAGGAAAGAGTTGCTTGTCTTCGACAAAGTTTTGGACCTATAGTTTTAAAGATGATTCTACTTATTACCACCCTTCTGTTTTTCGGAGTGGCCTCTCCGGCCTGGGGTCTCCAGACCCACAGAGCCCCTGAAGGGCTTTATGTCCACCAGATGGCCCATCTGTTTCTGGCCTTCTCTATGGCCGCCTTCGCCTACCGAATAAAGGCCTTCAGCCTCAAACAACGCCCTCACTGGGCCAAACTCTTCTACATGGCCCTAATATTTGTCTTTTGGAACCTCTGGGCCTTTGGTGGACACATTTGTGAAGAGCTTCTTCCGGAGGAGTACTTTATCGGTCCTATAACGGACCCCAATCATCTTCTCATCCTGCAGGACACCGTGGCCTATCTTTATTACATCACCCGGTGGGACAATCTCTTTCTGGTAATTATATTTTGGCTCTTTTATCGAGGTCTTGACGGCCTGGCCCGGAAGATCCGTAGTGAGGGAAGGGTTTGAGGACCATTTCCCTTTTTCCTGTCCACAGCTTCGATATCATTACCTCGGCCCTGGTAGTGATTCTGGCCACTTTGGCCCTGGCCAAGGCCTATGAGATTTACCGTTCTGATAAGGAAAATATTCGCTACAATTACCTTCTTTGGGTGGCGTGGGTCCTGTTCGCCTTCTCTGTCTCGCGGGCCGGTGGTCATCTCCTTAAATATGCCCTCCTTTTCAGCGGACATGAGCATCTCTGGACCAGGCTATCTCCGGTGGTAGGAGGTTTTAATAGCATAGCCTTTGTTCTCATCGGGGCCGTGACCCTCTTTTTTCATCGCATCCAGACTATCTTCATCCGTATGGTTCAAGACCGCCAAAAGATAGAAAAAATCAGTCTCGACCTGCTCCAGCTCAACCAAGATCTCGAGGCCATAGTCTTTGAACGCACCACTGCCGAACTGGCCCTGAAAATCGCCCACAAGGTGAGGAACCCGGCCATGATCATTGGGGGGCTTGTAAGACGGATTTTAAAAGATCTGCCCCCCGATGATTCCCTGCGGAACCGGATGGAAAAAATTTTTGAGCAGGTCCAGAAGCTGGAGACCTTGGTCCAGGAATTTGAACAGCTTATGGCCAAAAGATCTTATTTCTTCACCACCATAGAGCTCAACGAACTGGTTAAGTCGGCCATAGAAATGATTCAGCCAGAAATAGAAGAAAAAGGGATTCAGCTTCAACTGAAATTATCAACCTCAAAACTAACCTTTAAAGGAAATGCCCGATTGATAAAAGTGGCTCTGGTC
Source organism: Thermosulfuriphilus ammonigenes (assembly GCF_011207455.1). Lineage (GTDB taxonomy): Bacteria > Desulfobacterota > Thermodesulfobacteria > Thermodesulfobacteriales > ST65 > Thermosulfuriphilus > Thermosulfuriphilus ammonigenes. Next base: position 2,166,600 of record NZ_CP048877.1, on the reverse strand, counting down.
CATGTCATCCGCAACGCCATTGAAGCAACTCCCAGTGGGGGGGAAATTTGGGTGGAGACAGGAATCAAAGACAGCCGTCTTTTTGTCCGGATCCGAGACAGTGGACGGGGTATCCCTAAAGAAATCATGGCCCACATCTTTGAACCCTTCTACTCTACTAAGGAGCGTGGTACAGGTCTGGGGCTTCCCTATGTTCGTCAAATTGTCCAAGAACACCGCGGAAGAATTACTATCCGCAGTGCCCCAGGTGAGGGGACCGAAGTCACCATGGCCTTTCCCACTCACCTAACAGAGCTTTCCGGGCTCAGGAAGGGAGATAGTCCTTAAGACGTCTTTCCATACGCCTCCGGTGCCCCCCTGGCCAATAAATACGGCCACAATCTGGGCAGCGAAAAAAGGAGCTGTGGGTCTCATAAATAAAGTCCGGCACCAGGCCGAAGACCTCATCTCTTTTAGCGGGAACAAGAAGGCTGTTGCAACGAAGACAGCGACTGAAGGGGCGCATTTGGGCTTTAAGCTGGGGACATTGCCGGAAAAGCTCCTTTATTTGTTCCTCAACCCTGTCGGCCCAAAAGACCAAGACGCCCGGCTTCTTAAGCAGGGATCTCCTCCTGGTCAGATGAAGCCTTTCGGGGATGGGGGCCTCTGAGAGAGAAACATCAAGCCCCATGGCTCGAAGCCACTTGATCAGACGACCTACTGTTCGATCTCCAGAAAGATGGACCTCGGTCATAGCCAAAATATAATTCTGAGATGATATTCTGGGATACAAGAAACAGGGGCCTGCCGGCTTTTGTTGCGAAATATTTTAATTTTTAGCAAAACTTGCGGCAAACAGGAGGTAAACATGAAACTCGATGCGAAAGAAAAAAGACGGGTAGAAAAGATTCTGGAGATCCTTAAAAAAACATATCCTGAAGCCCGGATTGCCCTCAGGTTCTCCAATCCTCTCGAGCTACTGGTGGCCACCGTCCTCTCGGCCCAGTGCACCGATGAACGAGTTAATCAGGTCACCAAGAAGCTCTTTAAAAAGTACCCCACGGTGGAAGCCTATGCCCAGGCCCCACTTGAAGAGCTGGAACAAGATATAAGGCCCACAGGCTTTTACCGGAACAAGGCCAAAAACATCAAGGAAGCTGCTCGGATCATCCTTGAAGAGTTTGGAGGCCAGGTTCCCCGGACTATGAAGGAATTGCTCCGCCTGCCAGGAGTAGCCCGAAAGACGGCCAATATAGTCCTTACCAACGCCTACGGGGTGGTGGAAGGGATTCCGGTTGACACCCACGTACGGCGGATCTCACAGAGGTTGGGACTCACCAGGGAAAAGGATCCCAACAAGATTGAACAGGACCTTATGGCCATCATCCCTCGAAAGGACTGGGCCACAATCCCTTATGTCTTCATCGACCACGGACGGAAGATCTGTCGAGCCAGAAAACCCCTTTGTGAGCAATGTCCGGTAAGAGAGCTATGCCCAGCGGCTGATCAGTTTCTTAAGAAAAATTAAGAGGAAGCCTTCCGGGATTTGCGCAGAAGGAGGACAGCCCCCACCAGGGCGATCACCAGGAGCCCAAGGACAACCATCTCTATCATAAAGTAGCGAAACCTTTCAGGGTCAATTGTTCCACTGTGGGAGGTTTCAAAGGAGATCAAGAGGAAACGGCGGATAGAGGCAATAATGGCTACCATCAAAAACGGCTCCACACAGGCCAAGTGATAGCTCTCACTGAAGACAATCTGCACCGTGTGGAGAATCTCCAGAAACATCAAGGCCAGCAGAAAACGATCCATAACTTTCAGGATTCCGTGGGAGATATCCCCTTGATAGAAGGCGCTTCCCAGGGCCCGGCTACCATCGTAGATGACTTCTGCTGTGGCTATGGCAATACCAACAGCCACCAGAATATAAAGAACCCTTTCGACCTTGTGAAAGTACTCCTGAAAAAGGAGATCCCAATTGGTGGGTTTTTTGGAAGACACGGTGCCCTCCTACCCCTGGCCAAGCCCCAGGAAACCAGGCAATATCTGTCGGACCTTCTCCATGGCCCGAGCCCGATGGCTGATCTTGTTTTTTACCTCTGGGGGAAGCTCGGCCATGGTCTTCCCGAATTCTGGAAGGTAAAAGATAGGATCATAGCCAAAACCATATTCTCCCTTAGGGGCCTCAGCAATATATCCCTCACAGACCCCTTCCACAGCGAACCAGCGGAAAGAAGGATGATAGACCACAGCCACGCAGCGAAAGCGGGCCCGACGTCTCTCAAAGGGCACCCCGGCTAAGGCCTCAAGGAGCTTGGCATTGCGATCAGCATCAGTGGCAGAAGGGCCTGCGTACCGGGCCGAATAGACTCCGGGGGCCCAGGAGAGGGCCTCTACTTCCAGACCAGAGTCATCTGCCAGAGCCGTAAACCCGGTGGCCAAGGCCACGGTCCGGGCCTTCTTTAAGGCGTTCTCCAGAAAGGTCTCCCCATCTTCGACCACCGGAGGGATGTCAAAGCCTTCCAGACCCCAGACCTCAACAGGCAACCCCTCCAGCAGGGCCCGAAGTTCTCGAACCTTTCCTTGATTATGGGTTGAAAGAATGATTACCTGAGCCATTTTCCATGAGGACCTTTTTCTGATGTTCTAAAAGCTCTTTTATTCCCTTCCAGGCCAGCTCTTTCATAGTTTCGAAACTCTTCCAGGAAAACGGCTCCTTCTCCGCCGAAACCTGGATCTCTACTATTCCTCCGGATTCGGTCATGACGAAGTTGGCATCGGCCTCGGCCACGGAATCCTCCTCATAGCAGAGGTCAAGCCGGATCTCCCCGTCTATGATTCCCACACTTACCGCCGCCAGGGCCTCTCGAACGGGATCATCTTCTATAAGACCTTTGCGTCTCAGGAAGTCCACGGCATCTTTGAGGGCCACATAGGCTCCAGTTATGGCCGCTGTCCTGGTACCGCCATCGGCCTGAATGACGTCACAGTCCACCCACAACGTTCTTTCTCCCAACTTGGCTAGATCCACCACCGCCCGCAACGACCGGCCAATAAGGCGCTGGATTTCGTAGGTTCTTCCCCGGGGTCGGCCCACTTCTCTCTGAGATCGGGTAAGGGTCGAACGAGGCAACATAGCATATTCAGCGGTTATCCACCCCGAACCGGTATCTTTTAAAAAGGGAGGAACCCGGTCCTCCACCGAGACCGTACAGATAACTCTGGTTTTTCCCATCTCAATAAGAACCGAACCTTCTGCGTGAGAGATAAAACGGCGTCTTATGGAAACCGCCCTTAACTCATCGGAACGACGACCATCAGGCCTCATGGGCAGTAACTCTGGCCCAGGGCGAAGAGATTGTCAAGATTTAACCGGCCCAAGTAAGCCAGGACTAAAGATCGGGGGTTTCGATAATCTTGGCCACCAGGGCCACGGCCGCCTCTATATCACTCTTTATGGCCAGACCCCAAGGGGCATGAAGATAACGTACTGGTACGGAAATAGCGGTGGCTCTAGCTCCCAAGGCTGAAAGCTGAAAGACAGCGGCATTGGTTCCCCCTTTGTTTTTAACCACCAACTGATAAGGTAACCCGGCGGCCTGGGCCACTCCTACCAGGGCCTTGGTGAGGCGACGATCCGCCAAAAAACGGGCGTCAGAAAGCCTTATCTCTGGCCCCCCTCCCAGGCGGGCCAGGACCTGGGCCTCAGGAATACCAGGTAGATCGCTGGCCACTGTTCCTTCGAGGGCGATGGCCAGATGAGGACGGATCCTTTCTCCCACCACCTGGGCCCCCTTAAGACCCACCTCTTCGGAGACACTGGCTACTAAATAGAGGTCATAGGCCGGTTGACGAACCCTCTTTAGAGCCTCAACCATTACAAAGAGACCAAGACGATCATCAAGGGCCCGGGCCATAATCGCCGGCCCGGACAGACGAAAACCGGAGGCAAAGGTAACCGGATCTCCTGTCGAGACAAGATCCAGAATTTGATCCCCAAGGCCGGTGTCGATAATCATCTCTTCTACAGGCGGTACTTCTCCACTGGGCTTCTTAACGCTAAGGTGGGGCGGAGTCGTAGCAAAGATTCCGTAAAGAGGCTCCTTTCCCCAGATAACCACCTGCTGACCATAACAGACCCGAGGGTCAATGCCTCCGATAGGGATCACCCGAACAAAACCCCCCTTTTCCACCTTGCGGACCATAAACCCCACCTCATCTAGATGGGCGTCAAGAAGAAGCCTTTGTCCGGGAGCGGGAAGATGAAAGACAATGTTTCCTAGATTATCCCTTTCTGACTCGATTTCCGAAAAGTTTTGCTTAAGGGCTTCAAGAAAAACCTCAGCCACCGCCTCTTCGGCCCCTGAGACACCAGGGGCTTCACAGAGGCGAGCTAAAAGCTGCCAGTCAAGGCTGCCTTCAGACACCTTCCTCCTCCTTGAGCTCCCTTAAACAGATGTTATCCTTGGGCCATGGAGGAAATAATCCTCAAAAGATTGGACCTGGCCCGAACCCTCTTCAGGCATCACGGTGACCACCTCCGGGAGGCCCTTTTTCCGGATCTTAACCGTTACCAGCAGGCTATAGAGCAGACCAATCGGGCCCTTTTTTCCACCGGCATCTCTCAAATCTGCGCTTCCTGCCCCGAGGAAGACGGTCTCACCTGTTGTGGAACTGGACTCGAGCGCCATGTAGAGGTCTCCATTCTCCTCTTAAATCTTCTCCTAGGGGTCAAACTACCTTGCAAGCGAGAAGACCCCAATGGTTGCTTTTTCTTGGGAACCAAGGGCTGCAAGATCCTGGCCCGCCCCATAATTTGTCGCAATCATCTTTGCTTGAGGATAAAAGAAAAGATTCCCCTAAACGAGATAATCCGCTTCCAAAATGCCTGGGGAGAGGAAGCAGAGCTTACCTATCTCCTTTCTGAAAGAATAAAGGGCCTGCCCTTTTACCACCAAGGGTAGTTTCTTGTCTGAAAATCAAGAAGGAACCCGCCCAATCTTTCTCTTAGCCGCTTGATAAGGGCCTCCTCCAGGAGGTATAAAGTCTCCAGCTCCTGATGGAGTTCTTGGGTAACGAAGATCATCTTTTCCTTGGCAATCTTTTCAAAGTGACGCCGGCAGAAATAATCCCGGCAAAGATAGGGCTTAGCCAGAAGCCGGCAGCCTTGCTTCCCGACAAAGAAACACCCCTCTTCCACCTCTCTTTCTTGGGGAACAGGATGGTCCAGAAGATGATTGAGGAGAAGGATGATCACCGTGGTTTCGTTTTCCAGCCCCACCTTGCAACAGCCTCGGCCCTCATCTACGGAGCAAACCTTACACTCTGCAAAGGTTCCCACCTGGGCCATGGCCTGGTTGGAACGCTCGATACCCTGACGATAACGTCTAAGGAGCCGGACAATTCCCTCCTCGGATAAAAAGTCCTGACCAAAGCGGGTAAAAAGTTCTTGGGCCCGGGCCATCTTTTCCCGAATAACAGCTGTAGCCTGGGCCTTCTTTTCTTCTGGGGTGAGACTCATAGCTTAAAGGTGGCTTTGAGTTTAAAGGTTCTTGAGGCCGGGAAGTGATAGACCTTAATTCCTGTCTGGTGAAAAATCTCGGTCAAGATTTTTTCTACCTCCTGCCAGTCCCGACATACCAAGGTAAACCAAAGATTGAAGCGGTGCCGCCGGCTGTAACAATGGGTTACTTGATCATATTTAGAGACCAGCCGAGCCACTTCTTCTAAACGATGGGCCGGAACTTCGGCCCCACAAAGAGTGGTTACAAAACCCAACCTCCGGGAATCAAAGTTGGCCCCTAGACGTCGCAGATGGCCGCTTTTCTGGAGAGCAGCCAGACGTTCTCTGACCTCGACTTCGGTCAACCCTACCCTTTGAGCTACTTCCTCAAAGGGCTTCGAGACCAGAGGGATTCCCTCCTGTAGAATCTGAAGAATAGCCCGATCCCTGTCGTCCATCAGTAAGTAATATCCAAAATCTCATAAGTCTTAATCCCCGAGGGGGTTTTGACCTCCACCTCGTCTCCTACCGAGCGTCCGATTAAGGCCCGACCCAGAGGAGAGGTCACTGAGATTTTACTTTCAGAGACGTCAGATTCATAGGGACCAACGAGCTTGTATTCTACCTCCTCTTCGGTATCGAGGTTAAAAAGTCGCACGGTAACCCCAAAGATAACCCGATCCGGAGGATCATTCTGGGGTTCTATAACCTCTGCCCGGGCGAGACGATCCTGTAGTTCTTGGATCCTGCCCTCCAGATGGGCCTGACGCTCCTTAGCCGCATGGTATTCGGCGTTTTCCGAGAGATCTCCGTGGGCCCGGGCCTCTTCAATAGCCTTGATTACCTTGGGGCGTTCAATGTTCTGTAAACGACGCAATTCATCTTTAAGGGCATCGAATCCTTCTTTAGTAAAGGGGATCCGCTCCATCATAAAACTCACCTCCGCCCTCGTTTGAATGAAGGTTTGTATTCTATTGCCATAGATTTTATTAATCAAGGTCAAGATTTTCCCTGGACGCCCTTAAGTGATCTAGAAAAGAGAAAATCTTCCTCGGGAAAAATTTAACGGAATCAGTTATCACTAGAAATCCCCCGGTTTTTTCAGCTCCCCATTTTTTCAGCTCCTCAAATCAGGGTTTCAACATCCTCCAACCTTGAATTTCCAACTTTTTATCTTGACAAAATTTACTGTAAAGTTTTTGACAAAAAGAAATGTTTATGATAGATAATTCCCAGGGAGGGGTAATATGAACGGAAAAATAGTTCAAATTCTCTTCTTTTTATTCATATCTACTAATATCTTAACTAGCGATCTTTTTGCTCTTGACAAAGAAGACTGTCTCGGGTGTCACGGAAGCAAAGATATCCTTCACCTGTCTCCCGAAGAACGCCTAGAGATGGTGGTACCAACTCCGGGAAAAAAGGCCGTTCGGAAGGGAGGAATTAGCCTTTATGTGGAGGCCTCTCGTTTTGAGACCTCGGTTCATGGAGAGCTAGACTGCCTTGATTGTCATACCGAAATAAGTGAGATACCTCATCCCCAGCGGATGGGTGCTGTGGATTGCTCAAGCTGCCACCAAGAAATAGTTGATCAATACCGAGAAAGTAAACATGCTCGAGTAAGTAAGCGGCTGTGTTACGAATGTCACAATCCACACTATACTCAGAGTTTCCGAGAGCTTTCGTTAAAAAAACGGATAGCTATTTGCTTAAAATGTCACAAGGATGTAAAGCATAATTGGCTTCCTCAACAGGAATATCATTTTAAATATTTAGAATGTACTGTATGTCATGCTCCAAAAGCCAAAAAGGCTTTAGAGTTCTTTATATCTGTTGATAGAGGAGGAGTTGGCAATAGAGTATTAACTTATAAGGAATTAAGCCAAATACTTAAAACCTCTAAGATAGAAGAAAATATCGACACCAATCGAGACCGCATCATCCAAATTGAAGAAGTTAAAACATTATTTTCTAAAATAGAAAAAAGCAAAATCGGAAAGCCAAGACTAAAAGAACAAATTCTTATTTTAACGCCATATCATAATTTTACAGATGAAGTTGAACACATCAAAGATTGTACAATGTGCCATACATCTAAAGCACCATTCTATCAAGAAATATTTCTAAAAATTCCAGAGAAAGAGAAATGGACCACTGTCCGTGTAGATAAATCTATTATAGCTAAAATACCTCCTATTCCAACAAAAGACTATTACTGGGATACTGTACATGGAAGAAACGGAATTGAATGCATAGAGTGCCATGCTGACCTCAAAGTTCTAAGAACTGGAGAAGGTTTCTCAGTAAAAACTCTAGGACCTCCAGTATGTGAAAAATGTCATGAAGAGATCATGGCAGAATACAAAAACAGCCTTCATTATAGAGTAAGCAAAAAAATATGTTTTGGCTGTCATGATCCACATTCGAGCATACCATTTTCACAACTAAGCGCAGAAGAACGCCAAAAAATTTGCACAAAATGCCATAAAAATATAGAAAGAAAACATGACTGGCTACCACAACGTCGTATTCACTTCAAATTTCTTGAATGTACAATGTGTCATTCTCCAAAAGCTAAAAAGGGCATAGTATTTTACTTAAGAGCAATAGACAAAAAAGGGAAAGAATGGCGACTTACTTATGAAGATATAATAGACTTTCTAGTTGGAAAAGACAAGAACAAACTAAGCAATCAAGATCTAATAAGCTTTATAGATAAAAATGACGATGGTTTTTTAGAAGATCGAGAAATAATATTCTTTATTAAACTATTAAATTCTTTCCGCGACAAAAAAGAAGAAAGAAATTGGGAGAAAATAGACTTAGGTGTAAATGTATTAGTTCTTAAGCCATCCCATAACTATACAGATAAAGGGACAAAGGCCAAGCAATGCTCTATATGCCATTCTCCACGAGCCGAGTTTTACTCCAAACTTGTTTTAGAAGTTCCAGAACCGGGTGGAACAATAAGCACCATAGACGTAGATAAAAGTATATTAGTAGCCATCCATCCAATACCAATCACCAGCGACTTCTACCTACTAGGCGAAAAAAGGGTGTCCAAAAGAGATATAGAAGAGTTTATATATGTAATCAGAAAAATCGGGTATAAATGGCTAGACATATTTGGAATATTTTTAATATTTTCCGTAATTCTGTTTTTCGGATTACATACTATCATCAGAATAGTTACCATAAAAATAAGAAAAAGAAGGAAAGAAGAAAAATAAAAAAAACCTGAGGTGATATAAAGATGAAGACAAAAGAAATTATAAATCCAATATGGGTAAGAATTTATCATTGGGTACATGCCATAAGCATAGTCATGTTAATAATTACTGGAATACAGATAAGATTTCCTGATTTATTTAACCTGTTCGGCAACCTTAAAAGAGCAATTCATTATCATAATTTATTTGGCTTTATAGTATTATTGGATTACTTATCATGGTATTCAACATATCTTATAAATAAAGATTTCAAAAAACAGTACATTCCAACGAAACAAGATTTTTTAAAGGGGATTCCTTCGCAAGCATATTACTACCTTTTCGGTTATTTCCTCGGAGATCCAGCTCCCTTTGAACCTAAACCGGAGGCCAAATTTAACCCTCTACAGAAAACAGCCTATTTTATTATCATGGTTATCTTTCTGCCTCTTCAAATTATAAGTGGCGTCTTATTATGGAACATTAACTTCTTCCGGCCGGTAATTGATATTCTAGGCGGTGTCCGAGTTGTGGATGGAGTTCATATTATACTTGCTTATATCTTTATTTGTTTCCTCCTGGCCCATCTTTATCTGGCCACCTTAGGACACACTGTCTACTCCCATTTTAAGGCCATGATCCTAGGATATGAGTAAGATTACTTGAGCGAGGTTCGGCGGAAAAAGATCCGCATGGGACGCGTTAGGCGATAATAGGTATGGTTCATGTGTTTGGGGCGTCTTAACCCCTTCTTCTTGAGAAATGTGCCGGAAACTCTCTCTAAAATGGCCTTTCTCTCTAGATCTCTCAGAATTTCCATGGTGAGGCCAAGCTCAAGTCCTAAACGGCGAGAGATGAACTTGGCACAGTCGGGGCCATTTTGGCGAAGATCAAAGATTATGGCCCTCTCCTGATCGTTCAGGCCCTTAAGCTTTTCTTCAAAGCCCATAACTCTTTAATTATCCTGGTAGCCTAAAACCTCAAGGGATAAACACCAAGGGAAAAGTTTATCTCTGGGAGGTGGAGCAGAAAACTTGGCGGTCCCACGGGGACTCGAACCCCGGTTTCCGGCGTGAGAGGCCGGTGTCCTAGGCCACTAGACGATGGGACCGCCGCGGCCGTGAGTGTGGCCAATTTAACCAGCCCCCTAGAGGCTGTCAAGAAGCTAGTAGCTTGTCTTCGAAGCCAGGGCCATATAAAATGCCGCCTGCCGGATCAATAGGTATTAATTCGAGCAGAAAACACTCGACAATAGGGCAAATCCCTGGTATACAAGGATATGGACTTTAGCACTCCAAAAGTTCCCAGAATAGACGCCCGTAAACTTCCTCCCAAAGCTCAGGAGGCCTTGCGTTTTAGAGCCGTCCACGCCGTGTTGGAACAAGGAAAAACCCAGGAAGAAGTGGCCCAAATGTTGGGAATAGCCAGAACCACTGTGACTTACTGGCTAAAACTTTATCGCCAAGGTGGGGAGGAAGCCCTTAAAATCAAGCCTCGCGGACGTCCTAAGGGAGGAAAACTTTTGGGCTGGCAAGCAGCTACCATTTGTAGCATCATCCGGGACCGTTGTCCTGATCAGTTGAAGCTTCCCTTTTCCCTTTGGACCAGGGAGGCGGTGGGGCAACTGATAGAGAGGAAGTTTGGGATAAGGCTTTCGATATGGACGGTGGGCCGGTATTTGAGGCGATGGAATTTCACGCCGCAGAAGCCTTTGAAACGGGCCTATGAAAGAAATCCGAAGGAAGTAAAGGCCTGGCTTGAGAAGGAGTATCCCCGGATAAGGAAGAGGGCCAAGGAGGAAGGGGCAGAGATTTGGTGGGGAGATGAGACAGGGATCAGGTCAGATCATCAAGCGGGGAGGAGTTGGGCGCCGAGGGGAGAGACACCGGTGGTGGAGGTGAGCGGCAAGAGATTTCGATTCAATATGATTTCTGCCATCAACAACCGGGGGAAGCTTAAGTTTATGATTTTTAGGGAGAGATTTACGACAGAAGTTTTTCTTGAATTTTTAAGAAGGCTGATAAGATCACGAGAAAAGGGGCGGAAGATTTATCTTATAGTGGATAATCACCGTGTGCATCGGGCAAAGAGGATTAAGGAGTGGTTGAAGGGCAAAGAGGACGAGTTGGAACTGCATTATTTGCCGAGATACAGTCCGGAGCTTAATCCGGATGAGTATTTGAACCAGGATGTGAAGACGAATGCGGGGGGGAGGCGCCGGAAGCGGAATATGGAGGAGATGGAGGGTAATGTACGCAGCTATCTTATGAGCACGCAGAGGCAGCCGGAGATAGTGAGGAGTTACTTTCGTGCTCCGATGGTAAGATATGCCTTAGATTGATGTCGACTATTTTGTGCTCTGATTAATAATATCTTGAGGAGTCAGCCAATGTATTTTCAGGATGTCATTGAGACCCTTAACCATTACTGGAAAAATAAGGGATGCCTAATAGTTCAGCCCTATGATACCGAAGTCGGTGCCGGAACTTTCCACCCGGCCACCTTTCTGCGCTCCCTAGGGCCCGAACCCTGGCGTGTGGCCTATGTTCAGCCCTCCCGCCGACCGGCCGATGGACGCTATGGGGAGAACCCCAACCGACTTCAGCACTACTACCAGTATCAGGTCATCATCAAGCCCTCTCCTGACGATGTTCAAGATCTTTACCTAGACAGCCTTCGGGCTTTCGGACTCAAGCTAGAAGATCATGATGTCCGCTTTGTTGAGGATGATTGGGAGTCTCCCACTTTGGGGGCCTGGGGACTGGGCTGGGAAGTCTGGTTAGACGGGATGGAGATCACCCAGTTTACCTACTTTCAACAGGTAGGCGGAATCGATTGTCGTCCCGTGTCTGTAGAAATCACCTATGGTCTGGAAAGAATCACCATGTACCTTCAGGGCATAGATAATGTTTTTGAAATTATGTGGGCCCCCGGGATCAAGTATGGTGACATCCATCATCAAGCCGAGGTGGAATATTCCATTTACAACTTTGAAGAGGCGGATATATCCATGCTCCGGGAAATGTTTGAGCGTTTTGAGCGGGAGTGTCTCCGCTTAGTGGATCTTGGTCTGGTGCTCCCCGCCTATGACTATTGCCTTAAGTGCAGTCATACCTTTAACCTTCTTGACGCCCGCAAGGCTATTAGCCATGCCGAAAGAACGGCCTATATCGCCAGGGTTAGGGCCTTGGCCAAAAGGGTAGCCGAAGGGTGGTTGAGCAAACGAGAGGAAACAGGCTTTCCGCTGCTTTCCAGGAGGTTCTGAAATGGTCCGAGATCTGGTGTTTGAAATAGGCTGCGAAGAGATTCCCGCCGGTTTTTTGTCTCCAGCCCTAAAAGCGATGAAGCAGCTGGCGGCCGGTCTCTTCCGAGAAGCCGGTCTTGAGTTTTCCGGAATCAGCACCCTAGGGACTCCCAGGCGTCTCACCCTTTATATAGCCGACCTGGCCGAAAAACAGGCTGATCGTTCAGAGAGCATCCTTGGCCCTCCAAAAAAGATTGCCTTTGATGAAGATGGCCGACCGACTAAGGCCGCCTTGGGATTTGCCAGATCCCACGGGGTCTCGGTGGAGGAGTTGAAGATCAAAGAAACCCCCCGGGGAGAATATCTTTTTCTTGAAAGACGCATCCCCGGAAAAAAGACTCCAGAGCTTCTCCTTGAGCTTTTGCCCCGTTTGGTCAGCGAAATTCCCTTTCCCAAATCTATGCGCTGGGGTGATCTCTCCTGGCGTTTTGCTCGTCCCATTCGCTGGCTTTTGGCCATCTTTGGCCGAGAGGTAGTTCCGGTGGAGATCGCCGGTCTTGTGGCCTCTAACATTACCTATGGTCATCGTTTTATGGCCCCAGCTCCTATAGAGATAGGCTCGCTGGTGGAGTATGTCCGCAAACTTCGTGAGGCCTATGTTATCGTGGATCCGGCCGAACGTTTGGCCATGACCCTTGATGAAATAAAAGATCGGGCTCGGGATGTCGGTGGCCAAGTTCTGGAAGATAAAGATCTCCTTGAGGAAAACGCCAACCTGGTTGAGTATCCCTACGCCATCTGCGGTCAATTTGACGAGACCTTTTTAGAGCTTCCCCGGGCTGTTCTTATTACGGCTATGGCCGAACACCAGCGATATTTTGCCGTGATCAATGATAAAGGCCAACTAATGGCCCGCTTCATCGCGGTTAACAACACTCGTCCCCGGAACCCAGAAGCCCTTATCAGGGGCCACGAACGGGTTCTTAAGGCCCGACTAGAAGACGCCCGCTTCTTCTTTGAAGAAGACAAAAAAATCCCCCTTGAGGCCCGGGTAGAGGAGCTTAAAGGGGTCTCTTTCCACGAAGAACTTGGCAGCCTTTATGAAAAAGTGGTTCGAATCAAGGCCCTCTCGGCCTACCTAGCCGAACGCCTGGCCCCAGACAAAATAGACCTTGTTAAACGGGCCGCTTGGCTTTCTAAAGCCGACCTAATGACAGAAATGGTCCAGGAGTTTCCCTCTCTTCAAGGGGTTATGGGAAGAGAGTACGCCCTTTTAAGTGGCGAACCCCCGGAGGTGGCCCAAGCCATTTACGAACACTATCTCCCCACCAAGGCGGGAGGGGAACTCCCGGAGACTATCATCGGGGCCATCATCTCCTTAGCCGATAAGGCCGACACCCTGTGTGCCTTCTTTGGTATCGGGGAGCGTCCCTCTGGAACTGCTGACCCTTTTGGGTTAAGACGTCAGGCCCTGGGTATTATCAACACTGTCCTGAAGTTGAGGCTTCATCTATCCCTCAAGGACCTTTTAGGCCAGGCCTTTTTGCTCCTTGCGGATCGTCTGAATCGTTCTCAAGAGGAAGTCCTTGAGGAGGTCATGGGGTTTATAGGCCGTCGGCTTCAGGGAGAACTGGTAAGCAGGGGCTTTAGGTCCGACTTGGTCGAGGCCGTAACGTCTGTCTCTTTTGATGACCTTGAAGACACTCGACAGAGACTATTAGCCCTTTCTTCCTTTTATGAACGTCCAGAGTTTGCCGCTCTTTCCGTAGGCTTCAAGAGGGTGATGAATATAATCAAAAAACAGGGAGAGCTTCCTCCCCTCAACCAGGCTCTCCTTCTTGAGGAGGCAGAAAAGGAACTCCACAGAACCTTTATTCAAGTCCACGAGCGAGTAGTCCCTCTGATACTAGAGAAAAAATATGACGAAGCCCTTGCCGGCCTCCTTGAGCTCAAGGAGCCCATCGACCGTTTTTTTGACCAGGTCTTTGTTATGGTGGAAGAGGAGGACATTCGCCACAACCGATTGGCCCTTCTCAAAGCCATTGCCGAACTTTTCCTGATGATAGCTGATCTTTCGAAGATCAGGGAGGATTAAAAAACTCCTTGAGGACTTCACCGGCTCGGGTAGCGAAATCCTTTTCGAGCCCTTGTCCTTCAAAGATAAGCCGGCCCAGATGAACCAGGGCCTGCTGTCTCTCCCCCAAGGGCAGAGGGAAGGCGTCAAGCTCCCGGGCCAAAAGGTCGTAATTAGTCTCTAGATAAGTAGCCAGATACTCGTTTAAACCCGGTCCCTTAGGCCAAAGCTGACTTAACTCTTCACAAAGTCCCTTCAAAAAGGCCTTCTGCCAAGAACGATGATCCCTTTTGCCGAAGCCTACCAGACGTTGCCAACGCTCCACAAAATAGGCCAAACCAAGGACGATTCCCAGAGAGATCTTAAGCCTTTTGTCCTCTTCCTGGCCCGTAGTGTAGGTCTTAATCAGGGTGGTAGCCTGGTTAACCAACCTCTGGGCCAAAAATCGAGGGTCTTCGACTTTTTGAGAGGATTCCGAAGGTTCACGATAAATAAAGACTGTCTTTTCTCTCTTTTCTGACATCAATTTCTTGTATCCTTAAGTATGGCTAAGTATATTTTTAGCTCAAATATATGAATTCTTTGGTAATGTCAATTCAACCCCAACTAAACTTTAAGCTTTATTATATAGAATCGGCTCTGAGGGCTGGTAGCGGAAATTTTTACCCCTCTTTCTCTGGCCTGAGCCTCGGGGGCCAATATCCTGGCAAGGGAGCGATAAAAAGCAACTTCTCCTTCCTTACAGGGTGAACAAGTTCTATACAGAAGGCATGAAGTAAAATAGGACCTCCAGATTTCAGACCGTAGCGTCGATCTCCAACAATGGGCCATCCCGCCGAGGCCAAAAGAGCCCGGATCTGGTGTTTTCTCCCGGTAAGGGGCCGGACCTCAAGGAGACTCTGCCCGCGATCTTTTCTAAGTACACGAAACTCAAGGCTGGCCTCTTTAGCCCCGGAGCGTGGCTTCCAAAAGACTAGCACCTTGCGGCGAAAATCATCATAAAGAAGATATCCCTCAAGCCTCCCATAATTTGGAGGATCTCCCCGGACCACGGCTAAGTAAGTCTTTACTACCTCTTTCTTTTTGAACTGCTCAACCAGACGCCGAGCCGCCTTGGAAGTCTTGGCCAGGACAACCACCCCCGAAGTTACCCGATCAAGACGGTGAACCAACCCTAAATAAACGTTCCCTGGCTTCTTATAGGCCTCCTTGAGATAGGATTTAGCCAGAGAAAAGAGGGATTTTTCTCCAGTAATATCTCCTTGGCTGAGGAGGCCTGTCGGTTTGTTGACCACCAAGAGGTGGTTGTCTTCGTATAGAATCAGTTCTCGGAAGGCTGTCCAATGCACCTGTTACCAGGACCTTTTCTACTTAAGAAGTTCCTCCCAGTATCGAGGAAGGACAAAAGAGGCCCGATGAATCTCATGGGAGTAGTAGCGGGTTGGGGGATGGCTTCTTCTTACCGGCTCCTGAGGGGTAAGGGTAGAACTTTTCATCACGAAGGCCGTCTCGCTACCATAGGCTGGAACGTCAGCTCTGAAGACAAAGATCCTCTCCGGACCATAGGCCTGGCAGAAGGCCCGATAAGTCCGGGTAAGTACAGGCCCCAAACTGAAGGGGGTGGCCGCTTGCTGGATCACCACTCCTTCAGGGGCAACAGTAGCCAGGAGACGGTGAAACTCTACTGAAAAGAGGGGGTTAGAAAGCTCAACGTCTTCAGTGGTTATGTCTGGATCGGTGGAATCGACAATAACGATATCAAAGGTCCGGCCCTCCCGGGCGAACTCTTCGGCCACTTTAAAGGCATCGGCTGTAATAAGCTCTACCCGACTACGATCTTCAGGAAGAAGCTGAGGGATGTATCTTTCAACCACCCGAGGGACAATGGGGTCTATATCAACAATGACCACCTGACGGACATCAGCATACCTGGTCAACTCTCTAGAAACCCCGTAATCACCACCACCACAGATGAGAACATCAAGGGGCCGGCCTTCAGGAAAAAGTTGAACAGTAGTGTGGGCCATAGCTTCATGATATATGAATTCATCTCGAGTGGTCAGTTGAACCACCCCATTAATGATTAACATTCTTCCCCAGAAGGGATTATCCAGGACAAAAACCTGCTGTAGCCCGCCTTCGGTGTGGACTAGTTCCCCCTGATAGCAGTGATAGGTGCCTTCGGTCATAAGCTCTCCGATCTGAAGCACCGGCCCCTTGGGCATACTCACCTCCTGGTAAAAATTTAAATTTTTATTACCTCCAAACCGGCCGGGAAACAAATAAATAGAGAGACTGTCTCATCTTGGCTGGCCCAAGAATTATAAGGTATAAGGAGACAGCTCTCTTAAGGAGGAAAATCATGAAGGTCACTGCCTTTAATGGAAGCGCCAGAAAAGACGGCAACACGGCCCTGATGATCAATACGGTCTTAGAGGTTCTTCAATCCCACGGTATAGAGACAGAGCATATCCAGCTGGCCGGCCAGGTCATTCCAGGATGTATCGCCTGCTATCAATGCCTGGAGCGCAAAGATGGCCGCTGTGCTGTGGAGAATGACCCCATAAATGACTACATCACCAAAATCAGAGAATCCCAAGGGATCATCCTCGGCTCTCCCACTTATTTTGCCGATGTCTCCGCTAACATGAAAGCCCTTATTGAACGCTGTGGCATGGTAGCCAGGGTAAATGGAGACCTCTTTAGAAGAAAAGTGGCCGCAGGGGTGGTAGCTGTAAGACGCGGTGGTGCCATCCACGTATTCGATTCCCTTAATCACTTCTTCCTCATTGGCCAAATGATCGTCGTTGGCTCCATCTACTGGAATCTTGGCCGGGGTCTTAAACCAGGAGAGGTTAAAGATGACGAAGAGGGTCTTCGGACCATGAAAATTCTGGGAGAGAACATGGCTTGGCTCCTCAAAAAACTTTATGGCTAAGGAGGACCAATGAAGATCAAAAAGGAACGCCCTGACGAGAAAACCTTAAAGGAAATGGCGGTAGAGACGTGGCCCATCTGGCAGTGCGAACCATCCACCTTCGACTGGCACTATCCAGAAGACGAGACCTGCTATATCCTTGAAGGGGAGGTAGTGGTCAAAACTTCAGAGGGTGAAGTTCATATCGAGCCAGGAGATCTGGTCACCTTTCCCAAGGGGCTGGACTGCACCTGGGTGGTAAAGAAGGCCGTTCGCAAACACTACAAATTAGGCTAACCCACGGCCTCGCTGCCCTCATCTCTATCTCTCTTTCCCGAGAGAAGGGGATATTTGAGTGGATACTTATGGGGGTCTAAAACCACTTGCTTGGCCAGACGTTTGCTCACGTTGATAACAATTGGCCCTAGAAGATTGGCTGTCATGGCCTGAGGATTTTCTCGCGGGACGGTGACAATTGAAAGCAGGTCAATAACATCACCCTCTTCTATCTCTAGGCCGCCAAGGACCTCATCCTTGAACTCCGGTTTGTAATCCGGATTTATAACAAAGGGGTTAACAACCACAAAGGTAAGGTCCGGGTCATCCACTGCCTGAAGCCAGCAGAAGGGAGAATCTTCTCGGTGAGGCAGAAGAACAAAGCGTCTCTGGTCAGGGAACCCCAATATCCCCCGGGGGAAAAAGATAATTTTATTCTCATCTATCTCTATCTCCCCAAAACGGGTCGTCTTTATAATCATTTTCCCTTAAACCTCCGTGGGCTTAAATCTCAGGAATAGTTTCCGGCGCCTCAGCAGCGGCCCGGCGGTTTTCTTCCTGAATCCGGAGATATACTTCCAGACGATGAACGGGCATCTCTGGAGGAGCCTTGATACCCAAACGGACATTACGCCCCCTGATCTCCAAGACTGTAACCTCGATTTCATCTCCAATAGCGATGGATTCGCCCTCTCTCCTGGTCAAAACAAGCATCTAGGCCCTCCATGGCTTCTTTTTAAACTACAGTTTCGCTACAGATAGTTCACCAGACTCAGGTTCATTACCTTGGCCGCCGAGGACAAGGCAGCCTGGTAGGCAGTCTCCTTGGCCCGGAGCTCTGCGATAGCCTCAAGCAGATCCGTATCCTCTACGGCGGACAGGTTTTCCTTATTAGTAAGTTCTAGATCGTCATAGACGGTCTCTTTGATCTCCAGACGATTCATCCGGGCCCCGATATCAGCCCTTTGAGCGTTAAGATAGTCAAGGACCTCGTCCAGACGTGAGATATGGGTTTGGATGGATTCGGCCTCAAGCTGAGGATCCTCTTCGTTGTTGTTCTCTAAGGTTTGAATCAGACCAATAAGGGTCTCAAATACTCCCGAGCGGGCAATAGCCTCCTCGCCATTTCTGGCAACAACGATCTTTTTAGCCGGGGCATATTCGTAATAAAGGTCTTCACTGCCCCCCTGGTAGCGAACCTCCATAGTCTGCACATCTCCTGCCAGGATGGTCTCCAGCATGAAAGGCTTTTCTCCCGGCGGATATCCATCGGTCTTGGTGCCGGCGAATATGTAGCGACCGTTGTGCTGAGTGTTACTGAGAGAGACCACCTCATCGAGAATGTTTCTCAGCTCGTTGGCCAGCATCTTTCGGCTGGCCTCATTTTCGGTATCATTGGCCCCCTGGATGGCCAGCTCCTTGGCCCTAATAACCTGCTCCTGCATCTTTTCTAAGGCCGTCTCCATGGTGGCCAGATGACCTTTGGCGTCGGAAATGTTACGCCGATATTGGCTAATTTCCCTTAAGGCCTTACGATAACCTAGAGCATGGACAAGATCGCTGGGGGCATCCGAGGGTCGAGAATATCTCTTACCCGAAGAGACCGACATGTTAATCTTGTCTAGCCTCTCGGTTAGCCGATTAAGGTTGTTAAGGATATTGTCATAAACTGTATTCATGGTCACCCGCACGATATCTCCCCCTATCTCTTGGCATTGACCAGGACATCAAGCATCTCATCGGAGATGGTCATAATCTTGGCCGCCGCGGCAAAGGCGTGCTGAAATTTGACTAAATTGGCCATTTCCTCATCTAAAGAGACCCCGGAGACAGAATCCCTGATCATCTGAAGTTGATTGACCAGATCAGAGGTGAATTCGTAATCCCGGTTGAAGCCCTGACTGACAATTCCCACCTGCCCCACCAGAGAATCATAATAGTCTGAAAGATTAGCCTCATCGAGGTTGGCTCTGGTCTCCGTAGCGGTAGCGGCCAAGGCCAAGGCGTTGCGATTATCAGCAGGTTGAGCTGAAAACCCCTGTAGCTGATAGGCCAGCCCTAAGTCCTGAATATAACGACGCCGATTTAAATAGACCGGAAGGCTCCCGGCAGTGCTGGTGATACTGGTAGATATCTGAAAACGAACAAAATCATCCACTCGATCGTTATCCTGATCCGGATCATTAATTTTAATAAGCAGACGGTTATCACTGGTAATCTCGGCAGAAAAGTCGGCCGTTCCATCTCCATCATGGTCAAGGGCATTGAGGGCAGAGACAATGGTCGAGAGGGTGTCACCGGCAGAAACACTGATGGTCTCTGTGGCTGTCTCGGTATTGGAAGAATCCCGGTAGGAGATGGTAAGGGTCTGGGCGGCAAAGGTATCTGAGGAGGAAACCTGAGCCTCAGACAGATAAAACCAATAGCTGTCGCCATCAAATTGATCGGCTGAGAAGGTGGTAGTAAAGGCCCGCCGGGGCCAGGCGTCAGTGACTACAAAACTTTCTGTATCGTAGAGTCCCGAAGTCTTGACCACCAAATGACCATCCTCGTCCACAAAAGACGAGAGTCCATAACGGGCATTGGCCTCATCATTATAGGCCTGAACGATCTGGATTGATCCCTTGTCTGTGGAAAGATCGATCCTGAAGGGATCTACGGTATTACTATCACTGTCAGAATCAAGGGCCCCGTCTTCCGAAAAAAGCCAGTTCTCAAGCCCTCCCATGGAAAACTTAAGCCATACCGAGTCTCCCGAACCAAACTCCGAGAGGGCAATCTCCCCCCAGGGGCTCCCATTGGCGTTGCCCTCAATAACAAAGTAGGCCGTATCCGAAGGGGGAGAATCCAAGGCGATGACTATCTGACCGTTGTCTTCGTAAGCCTTAAGGGCCGAGCTGGCATCCATAGCCGCCAGGAGATCGGCAAGATCCACCCGGCCATTGGTGTTAACATCGCTAAGGGAAGAGGCGGAAAACGATAACGGGCTACCTATTTCCCGACCCTGATCATCAAAGAAGCGGATGGCCAAAGTTCCAGAAAAGACTAGATCTGCTGAATTATAACCAGAAATGTCAGCTATATACTGCTGGGGCCTAACCAGATGTTCAAGGCCCGAGGATATCTGGCGATCAGAAACATCGGAAAAGGTAAGAACGCCTCCACCAGAAAGATCGATATTGCTATCGCCATCTCCTCCACTTACCGAAATAGCAAAGGAAAGAGTCCCCTCGGGAGGATTCTCCAAGGAGATATAAAGCCGGCCGGAGGAGCCATCGGTGAAGCCCGCTCTGAGTTCACTTAAGTTGTCTATAGTGGTGGCCAGGGTGGCTAGATCCGTACCATCGGCCACAGTGATGGTTCGATACCCCAAAACCTCTCCTTGGGCATCGAGAAAGGTAAAGGTAAGTTCAATATCCGCTCCCTCGTTTATACTGACGCCAGAAGGGGTGCTAAAATACTGATCGCTTTCCTTCCGTCCCCTAGAAGAAAGATATTGAGGGGCATTGAGACCTATATCTCTCAAAAAGTAAAGGACATCGTCGCTGCTATTGGTCGGCGGATCAACGTGCCCCAGTTCAAAGTAGGCATACGGCTTGTCCACATTGGGAT
This sequence comes from Thermosulfuriphilus ammonigenes, assembly GCF_011207455.1. Taxonomy (GTDB): domain Bacteria; phylum Desulfobacterota; class Thermodesulfobacteria; order Thermodesulfobacteriales; family ST65; genus Thermosulfuriphilus; species Thermosulfuriphilus ammonigenes. The sequence goes on along the minus strand of NZ_CP048877.1, from coordinate 2,145,786 downwards.
CAAGGGCAATAACTACCTCATCATTACCATTTATGTAGGCTCTTAGACCTTCGAGGTTATCAAGATCTTCCAGCACCTCGGCGATGGTCTCTCCGGTCGTAACCGTTACCGAAAGCTCGGGTATCTGCTGGCCAGAGTCGGTATCTATAAGAACCCTGTTCCCCTCAGCATCATAGAAACGGACAGTAATGGTCTGAGAGGCGTTAAAGCGTTTGATACTGGCCGGATCGGTATCAATGGAGTCTCGGCTGACATATCTACCAAAGATCTGATCCTCACTGCGCCAGGCCTGCCGATCCAGCCTGGCAGCGGCAATAAGCTCCGGATCCTTAGAAAGGGTCTGATTGATCTCAATGCTTCCAGCATCCCACCCATCAAAGAAGACGTTTATGCCGGTAGCCGCCAGGATGCCCGAGGCGTCGTTAGAAAAGGCAAAGCTGTAGCCATCTTGGGCCGTAAAGACCAGGCGGCCGTCTACAAAGGAGGCCGACACTGTTTCGGTATTGGAGAGCCCCAGGCGTGAAAGCGCTTGATCAATGCTGGAGTTTATCTGGCTGGCTAGATCATTAATGGTAGAGGTGGGGAGAAGGGAGAGATTCACCTTTACCGGGACAAGTCCCATATCCTGAGACTTAATCCAGAGGAAGAAAGAACCATCTGGCTTAATGTCGTGGTAAAAGGGAAGGCTCTTTAATGGACCGGTGCCACCGGTCTGGTACAGACCCTTCAGCTGGCCCTGATAGAACTCAAGCCCCACCCCCTGACTGTGGGCCTGATTTACAGCCCGGATAAGCTCCCGGGCCCAAATTTGGAATTTGCCCACCAGGTTAAGCTCTTCCAGGCGATGGTTGAGCCCTTCGTCGTCAAAGCGGCCAAAATAAACCTGAGTGGGTGAGCGATCCAGGCTAAAAGACAGGGCCCCGGGCCCTCTTTGGGCGTCTTTTATTATCAGACGGCCATTATCTAAATAGGCGGTTACCTGATAATTGTAGGCCTTTTCGATCTCATCTAGGAGATCCCTGACCGTAGAGTCAGGATTCGCGGCCAGATCAATGGAGACTGTAGCCGAAACACTCTGGCCGTCATGATCCGTGCCGGAGAAATCAAAGGTAATGGTTCCCGAAAGACCCAGTTCCACCCACCGGGTATCATCAGCCAGAGGACTGCCGTCCAGATCATAGACCGTCTTGGTGGAGGTGAGTCTCTCATAGTTCCAATCATCGGAGATCATCTCTCGGATTCTAAGCCAGCCTCCCAGCTCCCCTTTGGAAACCTCCTCACTGGTCAGCCGGGCCATCTCTCCAGAGTGTCCCTGCCAATAGACATCGTTTCCGTCCAAATTAAGCTGCCAATAAGAATCAATATCTACCAGGTTGTATCCTTTACCCAGAATGATGGCATAAGCCCCCTGGCTGGTCTCAAAATAACGAATCTCAGCCAGCTCCGAGAGGCGGGCTACAAGTTTATCCCTCTGATCACGTAGATCATTTGCCTGTCGATTTTCACTCTCTATAGCCGTTATCTGACGATTAAGATCCGCAATTTGGGCAGCGATCTGGTTGATTTCTTTGACTACATCCTGAAGTTTTAGGCCAATATCGCTCTCTAGACCGATGAGCTGATTATATTTCTCGCTTATGGCCTCCGAAAGTACCCGGGCCTTTTCTATCAGGGCTCGACGTTCGGAGATTCCTTCTGGACGGTTGGCCACATCTTGCCAAGCGGCAAAGAAGTCATCCATCATGCGGGCCAGACCGGTGTCTCCTGTCTCGTTGAAGAGAGACTCTACTAGGCGCATACCACCCTTCTGAGCCTCAAGAAGCCCCAGATCACTGCGACGAAGATTGAGATTCATGTTGGTGAAGGCGTCAAAATAGCGGCGGATTTGCTCCACCTTGACCCCATTTCCAATGGGGCCCACCGCGGTAGGAGTTGGAGGATAGGGAGCCGAAACCACCTCCTGCCGACTGTATCCTTCGGTATTGACGTTAGCTACATTTTGACCGGTAACGTGTACCGCTGTTTGAGCGTTGATGATGGCTCCTTTGGCGATGTTCAAGGCACTGTAGATACCGGCCATAGTGGTCTCCTACTTTATAGTTGTCGGCTAATGAAACGGGGGCGCTTGAGATTTTTCTTCTTTCCCCCGGGAGAATAGGCCTCGGTCTCCGAGAGGGCCTTCTCCAGAAACCCCAAGGCCTCTTCCACCGCCTCAAGTCCGGCCTCGGCCAACCGCCGATTACGGACGGCCTTGGCCCGGATCTCTGAAAGTAGCGGCCCCTCTAATCTCTGAGGGCTTTGGGATATCCTCCGGGCCAGATCCTCCTTAAGTTTGGCCAACCTGGTAAGAGTAGGGACATCGGCCCTAATAATGGCCTCCTTTTCCTCATCCAGGGCCCGGTTAAGACAGCGAAACAGGTAGCCTACGTCCTCCATCTGCCTGGGATCAGCGCCCATGTTTCTCCTCCTTTATAGATGGTAAAAGCTGTCGGTAAAGCACATCAGCCAGCCCCAGCCCCCCGGACTGGGATATCTCTCTGGCCACCTCCTGATCAAAAAGGCTCTGGTAAACTTCTTTACCCGGAGCCTGAGGCAGGAAGTCTCCCTTAGGAATGGTTCGCCGCAGATCCTTGAGTAACTGATAGATGAAAAAGGCCTCAAAATCCTGGCAGGCCTCCTTAAGGGCCGCGGCCCGGTCCCTACGGGCCAGATGGCGAATCCTTTCCACTCCATCAAAAACAGTGCCTTCCACCACCTCTGGCTTCATCATTCCTCCCTAGATGATCTTAAGCTCGGCCTGAAGGGCCCCAGCGGCCTTTATGGCCTGAAAGATGGCAATAAGATCTCGGGGGGTAGCCCCTACCGCATTAAGCGCCCGAACCAGCTCTCCGATACTGGCCCCTTCTTCAAGAACCACTATCCGATTGCCCTCCTCGGTTACCGAAACCTGACTCTCGGGGACAACCACGGTGGCCCCCGGAGAAAAAGGCGGCGGCTGACTGACTCTGGGTCTTTCTTTGATCTGAATACTCAGGTTGCCGTGAGCAATGGCTACCTTGGAAATTCGAACGTTTTCCCCCATGACCACCGTGCCCGTTCTCTCATCAAGGACCACCTTGGCCACGGTGTCGGGGTTGACTTCCAGACGCTCTACCTCGGCGATAAACCCAACGATGTTATGGCGATACTGGTCGGGAATTCGAACTGAAATGGTCTTTCCGTCCAAGGCCCGGGCATAGGGGGCCCCAAGGTAGGCGTTTATGACCTCCGTGGCCCTGGTAACCGTGGTAAAGTCATAGTCTCTTAGAGCCAGGGTAATCTCCTGACGATGGAGGAGATCTACCGGAACCTCCCTCTCCACGGTAGCTCCACCGGGAATCCTGCCGGCAGTAGGGTGATTTTTCTGCACCCCTCCTCCAGCAGCGCCACCGGCGGCAAACCCCCCAATGGAGATTGGCCCCTGAGCCAGGGCATAGACCTGGCCATCAGCACCTTTAAGGGGAGTAAGAAGAAGGGTTCCTCCTTGAAGGCTTTTGGCGTCTCCCAGAGAAGAGACCAGAACATCGAGTTTCTGTCCCACTTTGGCAAAGGCCGGAAGCTCTGCAGTAACCATGACGGCGGCCACGTTTTTGACCTTGACCTGGGCCATATCTACAGTCACTCCCAGGCGCTTTAGCATGTTGACAATGGACTGCACGGTAAACTGCGTCTGGTTGCCATCTCCCGTGCCTTTGAGCCCCACTACCAGACCGTATCCAATAAGCTGATTGGAGCGGACCCCCTGGATATTGGCCAGGTCTTTAAGTCTGGCCGCTTCAGCCGAGGTCAAGAACAGAACCCCCAAGACTGTGAACAAGATAAAAATCCTCTTCATGGCTAAAACATCCAGATAATTTGCAGTATTCTAGCCAACCAGCCGATACCAACCCCTCCGCTCTCAGTGGCTGAACCCGTGCCAGAGTACTCAATATGGGCATCGGAGACCTTGGTGGAGAGAATGGTATTATCAGGGGCGATATCCTCCGGGCGAATAATCCCTGAAATGGTCAGGTATTGATACTCATCGGAGAGTTTGACCACCCGCACCCCCTGAATCACCAGGTTCCCGTTAGGCAAGACTTCCGTAACCCGGGCAGTGATCTCTGCCTTGATCTGAGACTGACGGCTCTGGCGACCATAGCCATCATAGGTATTGGTCATGCTGCCCCCGAACATCTTGCTGGCCGAAAATCGGGGGTTAGCTGACTCAAGGGCCTTTTCAAAGCCCAGAAGGGCCGACACCCCGGCCTCCGTGCTTGATTTACGCTGGCTCTTGGATGAAACGTTGTTGGTCCCTAGATAGCTTTCAACGATCCTGACGGTAACAACATCTCCTACCCGCCGGGCCTTAAGGTCCTCAAAGAGAAAGGCCGAAGAGCCGCCGGCAAAAATGGAGCCCTCCGGCGGACGTTCACGTGGCGGAGCCGGAAAGGCAAGTGGTGGTGGAGTTACCGGAGGTGGGCCAGCCTGCCTGGAGGGAGTGCATCCCCAGGCCAGGAGCAGAACCATGACAGCCGCAGGGCCACGAAGAAAACGAAGGCTGAAGGCTTTCATCTTAGAACCTCACCTTGACCAGATTGGGCCCGGCCACCCGAGCCATAATCTCCTTCCGGGAGGCCAGATTCCGAACCCGGATTATCTCTCCTTTTGCCCCATCCTCCCGGGCCTCTCCCAGAGCCGTCACCCTCAGGCTTCCAGATTCAGCCACAATGGTCACCATTTCTCCCCGATGCACCAAGGGGCGGGCCCGAAGAAAACTTGATCTCAGAGGTAGCCCGGCTCTAAGAGATCTTTTAAGAATCTTGCCCTTTAGCTCCTCCGGATCGGTGATCAGATCCTGAGGCAGACGACTTAGAGGAAAACGGACCAAAGAAAGGTCTCGAGAGGTAATTTCACTGCCACGAGGAAGATCCCTCTTGAGGACAGGAACCTTCTGGTAGATCTCCAGGCGGCCCAGGAGACGGACCCTTCTTACCAGCCGCCCCCGGGAGGTTATATCAACCAGCATGGTCACCAACCCTGGACGGACTATGGCCCCCATCTGGCTCACCTGAACGGTGAATTGCCCTTCGGGAAGGCTCACCTCCTTTGGCTGGCACTGGAAACGGGTGATCTCGATGTCTTGAGGATCATAGGGTAGCTGGGCCATAATCCTTTCCCGGAAGAGATGCTCAAAATACTCCTTACTCAAGGTCTCAGCGGTAGCAGTTCCTCCAAGTAGCAGACAGAGAAGGAGGGATAGGACCTTGACCATATCATCACCCCTAACGCTTGAGGTTATTGGCCAGCTCCAACATAGCGTCGGCCGTCTGCACGGCCTTGGAGTTGACCTCATATGCCCTCTGGGTAATGATCATCTGAACCATCTCTTCCACTACATCCACGTTTGATTTCTCAAGATATCCCTGGGCCAGAGTACCCAGGCCATCTTGGCCAGGAACAGCCTCAATCGGGTCTCCAGAGGCCACTGTGGCCCGATAAAGGTTGCGACCGATGCTGTAAAGACCGGCGGGATTGGGAAAGTCATAGATAAGGATCTGGGTCTGGGCCAGGACGTTTCCATTCTGATCAAGGGCCGAAAGAATTCCGTCAGAGGTCAGCTGGATACGCACTGTACCTGCGGGAACAGCAAACTCGGGTTGGAGGCGATCTCCGTTGGGAGTGACTACGTAGCCATCGCGATCAAGCTTGAAGGCCCCGGCCCGGGTATAAAGTTCCTCTCCATTGGAGATAATTTTAAAGAATCCCCTTCCCTCTATAGCCCAATCCAGTTCATTGGTGGTCTGTTCGTAATCACCCTGGGAGAAGATTTTCTGGACAGCCACCGGCCGCACTCCCATGCCGATCTCCATGCCCACAGGGATGGTGTAACCCTGGGCATTCTGGGCCCCGGCCAGCTTCAGTTCCTGGTAGAGAAGATCCTCAAAATCCGGCCGGCTCTTCTTAAACCCTGAGGTATTGACGTTGGCCAGATTGTTGGCCACCACGTCGAGTTTGAGTTGTTGGGCCTGCATCCCGGTTGCCGCTGACCATAGCCCACGTAGCATAAGACCTCCTCCTGCCTAGCCGCCGGTGCGGCCGGCCTCGGTTAATAAACGGCCATCCAGCTCGTCTATCTGCTGCATGACCTTCTGGTTGAACTCGTACTGACGTTGAATATCTATGAGGGACAGCATTTCTTCCAGGGCATCAGCATTAGAGCCCTCAAGATAACCCGTTCTTATCTGAGGATTCTCTACCGGCTCTTCAAGGTTGGGGTCTTTAAGGCGAAAGAGATTCTTTCCTTCCTTAACCAGGGCCTGTTGATCCCTAATACGCACCACGTCCAGCTGACCAATAATGGCCCCGTCAAGGGAAATGCTTCCGTCCTCGGCAATAGCCACCTTTGCTCCTCGCTGGAAGATTACCGGCGCCCCACCAGCCAACACCGGATAGCCATGTCTGGTCACCAGGCGATACTGATCATCAACAACAAAGCCTCCATCCCGGGTGTAACGGATACCGGCGGGAGTCTCCACCTTAAAGAAACCCTCACCGATGATGGCCATATCCAGAGGATTGTCCGTCTTTACCAAAGGCCCATGTTGGAAATCCGTCACCTCTGTCACTTCCTTGAACGTCCTGAGCTCTCCGTCGTATTTCTCCATGAGGACTTCCCGAAAGGCCAGACGGTCTTTCTTGTAGGCCGTAGTGGAGAGATTGGCCAAATTATTAGTGGTAACGGCCAGACGCCTTTCCAAAAGCTCAGCGGCCTCAGCGGCCTCAAGTAAACCGAGACGGGGATTGACCTTGATGCTGACCATAGCGTTAAAAACTGAAAGCAACCGTTATGCCAGAGAAGGAAGTCTAGAGAAGGCTCAATTTCAAAGGAGAATAACCAAAACGGTCGGACCAAAGGGAAGGAAAAGCGGAATTTTTTTCCGCTTTAAGGTGGATCAAGGGGCAGGCTTTTCCCCCTTAATAAGAGAAAGGATAATCTCCACCTCACCTTGAGTGAGCTCTAGCTGATTGGCAATCTCGGCTGGCGATTTCCCTCGAGAATAAAGATCCCTTACCTTTTCTTTAAAGCCCGTAGAGGCCGTTCCGCCGGATAGCTTCTGGAGGCGATCAAGGAGGACCTTCTTTTCGGCCAGGTTTTTTTCAAGCTTTTTGGTCAACCTCTCGACCTCTTTAAGGGCAGAGCTAATCCTCTCTGGATCAGACCTTTCCAGCCGCCCCAGACGCCGATAAAGCATAAAAACCAGGGCCAGGAGAAGAAGATCAAAGACAAGCTGGACCAGAAAAAGAAGAGAGACCGGCTCCATAACTAGATGGTTATATCCAGACGCCTCTTCTTTCCCTTTTTGGCCCGGCGGCGATCCCCTTCCCTCTTTTCTTCTTGGGATCTTTTCTTAATGACCCGATCCCTCTCCGACTTAAGGGCCGGCTGAGGGATCACCGGTCTGACTTTGGAGATAAGGGAATCCATGACAACCCACCCAATCTTTAAGTCTTCTATTTAAATATTTCTATTTAAATATTTCGCCCATAATGGAGATATCCTTGATCCTGATTCCCCTTATTCTCTGGGGCCTGAGCCCTGACTTAAGGGTCTTCACTACGGTGGCCATTCCCTCCTTAGACTGCCAAAGATAAAGGGGAATTTGAGAGATTATCTCATAGACCGTCTCTCTTAAAAAGACCTCTTGCTCTTTGGCCATAAGATAGTCTCTCCGGGTGTCAAAAAGGAGGGTTACTGAAACCTTGACGAAGACGTAGCGACCGGCATGATCCCGATAGGGAAGGAGAAAGGTGCGCAAGGGAAGATCATAGGTGAGAACCACCGGCTGCTCAAGGGGAGAAGCAGGAGGTGAAGGCTTGGGGGGAGGCTGGACAGTGGATTCCGGCGATTCTTTGGGAGACTTTTTTTGATCGGCCGCCATCACCGGGGGCTCCTGCTTGGCCTGGTGATAGATACGCTGAATTACCAGAATCCCAGAGATGATTCCCAGGAGAGAAAAAAACACCCCCGCCCATAAAGCCACGTCTTTAAGGGAAAATGAGGGAAGAGGAATCCTCCGCCCCTTAGATGAGCCCTGATCTGTTTCTTCTTCCTTGCTGGCCTCCGGGCTTTTGGAAGTCTCCCCCTTGACATCTGAAGATGGCTCCTTGGGGCTGTCGCTTTCGGAGAAGTTTAGATCCTCCGGGAGATCGTCAAGGGCCGGTCCAGAAGAAGGATCAGGGGCTGCCTCCTCCGGCTTTTCTCCCTCCGGGGATGTTTCGGCCTCGGCCAGGGCCTCAGAAGAGGATGGTGAAGGGGCCTCCTTTTCTTTAGAGGCCCCTTCTTCATCGCCGAAAAGATCTACCTCTGAGAGGTCAAAACCCAGCTCCTCTTCCGAGGAGGTTTCCTCCACAGCCTGAGGGGAAGATTCTTCCTCCTTGGGAGATTTGTTCTCCTCAGCCAAGGTTAATCACCAAAGATCTTTTTGATCTTCTCCCCCATGGTCTCAGCGGTAAAGGGCTTCACTATATACTGACTGACCTTGTGCTTGACCGCTTCGATGATATTTTCCTTCTGGGCTTCAGCGGTAACCATAAGGAAGGGGATATCCTTTAAGCGCTCATCAGCCCGAACTTTCTTAAGTAGTTCAAGGCCCGTCATCTTGGGCATGTTCCAGTCAGAAACGATAAGATCGACCTTTTCTTTCTGCAAAATCTCCCAGGCTGTGGAACCGTCATCGGCCTCCAGAAAGTTCTTAAAGCCCAGCTGAGAGAGAATATTTTTGACAATTCGCCTCATGGTGGCGAAGTCATCGACTATCAGGATCTTCATGTTGGGATCCGCAGGCATAAGCTTCCTCCTCGGGACTTTTTGGTCTTTATCGGTCAGAAGCGGCTATTTTTAAAATTTACTCCCCTAGCTCCACTCATTGGGATCAAGCACATTGGCCAGGTGGGCCCGGAGACGCATCATGGCCTTGGTGTGAAGCTGAGAGATACGACTTTCGGTATAACCCATGATTTCACCGATCTCTCGCATGGTTAGATCCTCATAATAATAGAGGGCCACCACCAGGCGCTCTTTCTCTGGAAGGGATTCAATGGCTTCGGCTAAGACGTCTTTTAGTTCGCCAAACTGAATAGTTTCAAAGGGATCTTCCTGCTCAGGGTCGGCAATAAGATCAAAGATATCCTCCTCGTTAAGATCGGGCATCTTCCGCCGGATAGTCTCGATATCGATAAAGGTAGCCCCCTTGGTTTCTTCCAGAAGACGATAAAATTCATCAAGGCTTAATCCCAGCTCTTTGGCCACCTCCTCGTCTTCGGCCGGACGGCCCAGCTCCTTTTCCAGCTTGGCATAGGCCTTCTCTAGCTCGGCTGTCTTCTTACGGATAGAACGGGGCACCCAATCGAGGGAACGCAACTCATCAAGCATGGCTCCCCTGATACGAAACTCGGCATAGGTCTTAAACTGGATGTTCTTGGCCGGATCAAACTTATTGATGGCATCGATCAGCCCCATGACTCCGGCACTAATAAGGTCATCTACAGAGACATTGGGAGGGAGCTTAAGGGCCAGCTTGCCGGCGATGTATTTGATAAGGGGAGCGTACTCAATAATCAATTCATCCCGGGTCTTTTTATCCACCTTGCCCAGTTTGAATTTTTCTCGATCTTTCTTGGCGACCGTTTTCTTCATGGCTTGTTTATACCCCCAGTAGGCTTCGACCAAAGAATTTGATGCTCCCGTCAACATAGTCTCCCATCTCCTCTTCCAACAGTTTGCGGGCCAGGTCAGAAAAAGTCCGGCTAATGGCCGAATCTGGATAGACATCGACCACGGCCTTCTGGTTCCTGACCGCCCGACAGAGTTTATTGTCTTTGGGCAGGGCCCCCAAATAGCGCAGGCTGACTGAGGGCCCCAGGAATCGATCCGTCACCCTTAAGATCTGCTCATAGACCCGGGCCGCCTCCCGGGCAGAGCGAACCTGATTGACCAGAATAAAGAAATCTTTGGTCCCGTAGCGGGTGGTCATGACCTTAACCAAGGCATAGGCATCGGTAATGGAGGTGGGCTCTGGGGTGACCACCACCACCCGGTGCTGAGCGGCTAAATTAAAGTAAACCACGTTTTCTGAAATCCCAGCTGAGGTATCGATGAGGAGAAGGTCAAAAAAGCGACCGAGATGATCGAACTCCCCCAGGAGAAAGAGTTTCTGGCTTTCACTGAGGCGGCAGAGTTGCTCAACCCCTGAGGAGGCTGGGAGAATCTTTACTCCCCCGGGTCCGTCAACCAGGATATCAAGAAGCGACTTCTGTCCGCTAAAGACGTGATTGATGTTGAACTTCGGCGACAGCCCCAGGAGGACATCTATATTGGCCAGACCCAGATCGGCATCAAAAATCAGGACCTTTTTGCCCAACTTGGCCAGGGAAAGGGCCAAATTGGCCACAATGTTGGTCTTCCCCACCCCTCCTTTACCGCTGGTAAAGGAGATTACCCGGGGGCTTGCCTCCAAACTGTTCTGCCAACCAGTTTCAATGGGCGGTTTCATAGGTCGCCAAGATCCTGTCAGCTGATTCATGATTTCCCACCTCTAGCGCCAATTCGTCCAGATGACGACAGACCAGAGCCAGAAGTCTCCGACCGCTGGCTACCTGGATGTCTTCGGGGATCCGTTGCCCCGTGGTGATAAAGTTAACCGGTTGATTCCAGAAAAGGAGCGGCTCCAGCAGTACCCCAAAGGTCTCGGCCTCGTCGGTCTTAGTGAAGATAAGACCACACAAGGGCAGATCCTGGTAAAAGCGCCAAAGTCGCGAATAAAAGCCCGCCCCCGCCGTGGCTGGAAGCACCAGGTGAGCCCTGACGGGAAGATCGCCCTGGAATATCCCGTGAAGCAGGTCTGGGTAACGTTCGTCTTCCAGACTGAACCCGGGAGTGTCAATCATGACGAAATCCTTATCGGCATTTTCCCTAAGAATTTCACCCAGGGCCTCGGGCCTGGCGGCTACAAAATCCACCTCGGCCAGGCGAGCAAAACGAGCCAGCTGTTCGTGGGCCCCCAGACGGTAATCATCCAGACTCACCAGTAGCCCCCGACGACCGGCCCGGCGGGCAAATCTGGCGGCCAGTTTGGCCACCGTGGTTGTCTTACCGGCCCCTGAAGGGCCAACAAAGGCTGAGTACCTGGGGAACCTCTCCGCCGGCTGGAGATGACTCAAACGGCGAGAGAGTTCTAGCTTTAGCCAGACTGCCGGAGGACGGCCGCCCCCATCCAGACCATAAGAGGCCGAGAGTTCGCTGATTACCCTGGGGCTGGCCCCCAATCGATACAGCAGCTCTTTAAGAGAAGCATCCTCGACCTCGGGGCCCAGAAGATGGGTGGCCAGACGCTCCACCAGCCCCTTAAGGGAAGCCAGCTCGGCCTGAACCCCCTCAAGCTGAGGAACGCTGTTGTTTCTCTCAGAGGGAGCAGGACCCTGAGGCTCAAAATCCATGGCCGCCGAGACCTCATAAAGGTATTTGCCGTCGCGTCTTATTCGACGGGTGGTCAGGATGACCGCCTCCTCACCAAAGGCCTCTTTTACGGCTTGAAGGGCCTCACTGGTGGTCTTTCCGTAGAATTTTTTAATCTTCATGGCCCAACCTCACCACCTCCAAGACTTCTACCTTGATGTTTGGGGGCAGTTCCGCGTGAGAAAGAACGGCCACAAAGGGGAGAAAACGCTCCAAAAGGCGACGGACGTGGCGGCGAACCGTGGGAGAACAGAGAAGGACCGGTTGTTTGCCCTGGGCCAGCATCCGCTCATATACCTGCCGCAGAACCGCCACCACCTGGTGAGCCCGGCGAGGATCAAGGGAAATAAAGGTTCCCTGATCCGTCTTCTGAATGGCCTGGCGAAGAACTTCTTCCATATCCTCCCCTAAGGAGATAACTGACAGGGTCTGATTCTGATCCAGATACGGCTTGACAATCAGACGGGAGAGACGTTGGCGGACATACTCGGTAAGAATGTCCGGATCTTTGGTCATAGCGCCATAGTCGGCCAGGGTCTCCACAATGGTCAAAAGATCCCGGATGGAGACCCGCTCCCGCAAAAGATTCTGGAGGACCTTCTGGATAATGCCCAGATTAAGAACATTGAGGCACTCCTCAACAGCCTTGGGATGGGTCTTGGCCAGAGTGTCCAGAAGACGCTGGACCTCCTGTCGGCCAAGGAGCTCATCGGCATGGGCCTTGATCACCTCGGCCAGGTGGGTGGCCACCACGGTGGAAAGATCCACCACGGTGTAGCCGGCCATGATGGCTTCGTCCTTTTGGTCCTCACGGATCCAGTAAGCCTGAAGCCCAAAGGCCGGCTCCTGGGTGGGAATTCCTTCTATTTTGGCCTTGGCATCGCCGGGATCCATGGCCAGGAGATAACCCGGCATCAGCTCGGCCCGGGCCACCTCCACGCCCTTGATGAGGATGACATACTCTCCTGGCTTAAGTTGCAAATTGTCCCGGACGTGAAGCGGGGGAACGATAATGCCCAGCTCTTGGGCAAACTGTCTTCTAATGGAGCGTATCCGTTCTAGAAGATCGCCGCCCTGATCCTCATCGACCAAGGGAATAAGTCCGTAGCCCACCTCAAGCTCCAGCATGTCTAAAGCGATGAGGGCCTCGATACTTTCCTCCTCAGGGACAGCCGGAACCTCCTCGGCCTCTTCTTCCTCAGGCTTTGGAAGGGCCTTCTTTTCCCGGTAAGCGATCCAGGCCAAGGTTCCCATACCGGCCGAAAGCACGACAAAGGGAAAGGTGGGCATACCGGGGACCAGCCCGAAGAAGAAAACCACCGCCGCGGCTACAGCCAGAGCCTGGGGCTGAAGGGCGAACTGACGGGCAAAATCCCGGCCCATACTGGCTTCAGCAGCGGCCCGGCTGACGATAATACCGGCAGAGGTAGAGACAATGAGGGCTGGGATCTGAGAGACAAGACCGTCTCCAATGGTAAGCAAGGTGTAGGAACGGGCTGCCTCAGCCAGGGGCAACCCCTGTTGGGCCACCCCAATAATCAAACCACCGCAGACGTTAATGGCCATGATGATCAGACCAGCAATGGCCTCCCCGCGTACGAATTTGCTGGCCCCGTCCATCGCCCCATAGAACTCTGCCTCTTTGGCGATCTGTTCCCGGCGGCGTTTGGCCTCCGTTTCGTCAATAAGACCGGCGTTCAGATCGGCATCGATGGCCATCTGCTTGCCGGGCATAGCATCCAGGGTGAAACGGGCAGCCACTTCAGCGATCCGGCCGGCCCCTTTAGTGATGACCACAAAGTTGATGATCACCAGAATGGCAAAAACAATGGCCCCCACGACATAGTTTCCGCCTACGGCAAATTGACCAAACCCCATGATTACTTTACCGGCCGCCTGCGGGCCTTCGTGACCATGGAGGAGAATAAGCCTGGTGGAGGCAATGTTGAGAGAGAGACGGAAAAGGGTGGTCACCAGAAGCAGGGCCGGAAAGGCCGTAAAATCAAGAGGCTTGATGATGTACATGGAGATAAGCAGGATGGAGAGAGAAAAGGTGATGTTGAAGGCCAACAGCAAGTCCATCAGGGTCGGTGGAAGGGGGGTAACCATAATAAGAAGGATGGCCACCACTCCCAAGGCCAAAAAGATATTGGTGGGATCTATCTGGATCCCGGCTATCGCTGGCAGAAACCTTCCCTGAGTCTCCGGCATCAATTACCCCCCGGCCTTTTACCCTTTAGGCGATAGACATAGGCCAGAATTTCGGCCACCGCCTGATACAGTTCGGCAGGAATAAAGTCTCCGACCTCCACCTGACGAAAGAGGCCCTGAGCCAGAGGCTTGTTCTCGATCACCGGAACACCGTTTTCTCTGGCGATTTCCCTTATCCGACGGGCCAGATACCCGGCCCCTTTAGCCACCACTTTGGGAGCTTCCATCTCCCCGGGTACATACTTGAGGGCCACCGCCAGTTCAGTGGGGTTGGTAATAACCACATCTGCCTGAGGGACCTCGGCCATCATCCGTTTCCGGGCCATCTCCCGCTGAATGGAGCGAATACGAGACTTCACATGGGGATCGCCCTCGGTCTGCTTAAACTCCTCTTTCACCTCCTGTTTGGTCATCCGCAGGTTTCGTTCGTATTCAAAACGCTGATAGAAAAAATCAAATACAGCGATAAGGGCCAGGGCCAGAAGAATCTTAAAGACAAGCTCCCCAGACATGTCGAAGATCTCCTGGCCAATCTCCAGAGGTGACATATCCATCAGGGGAAGGAGCCGGGGAAATTCCCCTTTTATGGTTCGCCAGGCCACAAAGGCCACAAACAGCACCTTGGCCATGGACTTTATCAGCTCCACAATGGCCTGCCGGCTAACAAGGCGTTTTATCCCTTCCAGGGGATTAATTCGATCAGGCTTGGGTACAAGGGGTTCGGTGGAGAAGACGGCGCCGACCTGGAGGAAGTTGCTCAGAAAGGCCACCAGCGAAAGAATCAAAAAGACCGGGGCCAGGCAGGTGAAGAGGACCTGGCCGGCATCTTGACTTACCAGCCCCATAGTGGCCAGATCAAATGGCTCCCGACTGTAAGGAAGACCCAAAAAGTGGATCATGGCCATCTCCAGTTGAAGGCGAAGAAAAGACCCCATAAAGAGAAGGATCCCCAGGCCAGCCAGAAGCACAGCCACGGAGGAAAGTTCCCGGCTTTTGGCCACCTGACCCTTTTCCCGGGCCTCTTGTCGCCTTCGCGGCGTCGCTTCTTCTGTTCGTTCTTCAAAGCTCTCCTCAGGCATTTATCCCTGACTCCTAAGGATTACCGGTATTACCCTCCAGACTCCCCCAAAGGCCTTCTCCAGCATGGGGGCCATGGCCTCAAGAGAAAGAGCGAAAAAGGCCAGGCCGATGGCAATGGTCAGAGGGAAGCTGACGATCATGACGTTCATCTGGGGGACGATCTTGGAGATCACTCCCAAGGCCACCTGGACCAGAAAAAGAACCGTCATCACTGGGGCCACAATCTTGATGGAAAGAATGAACATCACCTGGGCCTCGCGGAGGAGGACCTCCACCACCTGGCGATCCGGCCGAAAGGCGCCCAGGGGAAGAATCTGAAGGCTGTCTCCCAGGGCCTTAAGAACCAGATGATGTCCATCTATGGCCAAGAAGATCAACAGACTTACCAAATAGGCCAGCTGGGAGAGGATCAGAGATTCAACTCCGGTTTGAGGATCAATAACGCTGGCTACCCCAAAGCCGATCTGAAAACCAATCATCTGGCCGGCCAACTGCACCCCGGCAAAGACCAGCCGCAAAACAAGTCCCAGGGTAACCCCTAGAAGAAACTCGAAGAAGACATTCAGTATTATTTCGGCCGGGGAATTCAGGCTGGGAGCCGGCAGGGTCCGGGCCGCTGGCAAAAGGGCCAGGGCCATGACCATTGTGGCCGCCGCCTTAATCCTCACGGGCACCAAACGGGAGCCGAGAACCGGCATGAGAAAGACCAGCCCACCCACCCGAACCAAGAGCAGGGCATAGAGGGGGAAGTTCTCGCTTATAAGGGCCAGGAGTCTATCGGGCATATTTTCACCTGATGAGATCCGGTATCCCGGCAATAAGGGCCGCCGTATAGGTAACCAGCTTTTCCATCATCCAGGGAAAGAAAAGGACCAAAGCCAGAAGAACAGCCACAATCTTGGGCACAAAGGTCAGGGTCATTTCCTGAATCTGGGTGGCAGCCTGAAAGATGCTCACCAGAAGACCAACCACCAGACCAATCCCCAACATGGGCAGGGAAAGAAGCAGGGTTATCTCAACTGCCTGCCTGGCCATCCCTACAGCCACCTCTTGGTTCATCTCAGACCTCCTAGAGACGAAAGCTTTCTATCAAAGACCCCACCAACAGATGCCAGCCATCTACAAGGACAAAGAGCAGGAGCTTGAAGGGGAGAGATATCATTACCGGTGGCAGCATCATCATGCCCATGGAAAGAAGGACGCTGGCGACCACCATATCGATAATCAAAAAGGGCACGTAGAGGATAAAGCCTATTTGAAAGGCCGTCTTCAGCTCACTGATCATAAAGGCCGGGATAAGCACCAGGGTAGGAACATCGTTTTTGTTGTAGGGCCGTTTAAGGCCGGAAATCTTGATAAAGATGGCCAAATCCTTCTCCCTGGTCTGGCGGAACATAAACTCTCTTACCGGATTAGCGGCAGCCTTAAGGGCCTCATCTGGCGCCATCTGGCCGGCCAGATAGGGTTTTATGGCTTGATTGTTCACCTGTTGCCAAACAGGGGCCATGATGAAGAAGGTAAGAAAGAGGGCCAGACCAATAAGGACCTGGTTGGGCGGCATCTGCTGGGTGCCAATAGCGTGCCTGAGGAAGGAGAAGACTACCACCAGCCGGGTGAAGGAAGTCATCATTAAAAGGATAGAGGGGGCCAGGGAGAGGATGGTAAGAAGAAAGAGGATTTCCAAAAGGATCGAGACCTGTCGGGGATCCTTAGCCCCTTCGAGCCCTATCTTGATAAAGGGCACGGTGACAGCCCCGGCCATCTGAGGCCACAAAAGGAACAAGAAAACCCCTGTCAACCACACCCTAGCCTTCATGCTGCCCCTCTGCCTCACTTAAGGCCCGGGAGAACTCCTCCGGCCCTAGGTCCTTTATCAATCGAACTCCGGCTTCACCGATCCCCAAAAGCAGTCTCCGGCCCGCCACCTCCACCAGGGCCACATGACTTTTGGGGGTAAGGGCCCTCACCGCCAAAAGACGAATAGGTCCTTCTTTAAGTCCCCTTAGCATCCTCACCCTTCCGGCCAGATAGTAAAGGAAGATGATCACGGCCAGGGTCAGGGCCAGACCAGCAAGCATCTTTATCAAGGGAAAGGTGGTTTCCATGGCTACCCAAGCTGTTTGACTCGCTCCTGGGGACTGATGATCTCCATCAGACGAACACCGAATTTTTCGTTAACCACCACTTCCCCCTTGGCCATGAGCTTATGATTGACGTAGATCTCGGCAGGCTCCCCGGCCATCTTGTTAAGCTCAATGATAGAACCCTGACCTAGTTGGAGAAGATCGTTGATAACCATCTTTGTCCGGCCAATCTCCACTGAAATCTCAAGGGGTATGTCCAGCAAAAAGTCCAACGAGGGACGCCGGCCGTCTCCAGATTTGTCTCCGCGAAACTCCTGAAACCGGGCCTCCTTGGCCTCTGGGGACTCTTTAGGCTCCTCTTTAGCCGCCTCGGCCTCCGAGAAGGCCTTGTCCCACTCGGCCATGATGTCTTCAGAGGAGCCGGCCTCAGGGGAAGCTTCCTTGGCCTCGGCCTTCTCCTCCGAGGAGGCCTCTTTGTCCTGGCTTTCCTGCTCTTCTCCGGCCAAAAGCTTGTCCAGTTCTTCCTGGCTGAGGGTCTCGGACATACTAGGACTCCTTCTCTATAAAGTCTGTGACCTGAAAGGCCTTCTGGCCGCGATAGACACCGGGCTGTCCCAAAAGCTTGGGCCGCCCTTCAATAAGGGCCAGAAGGGGTTCATCTATAGGGTGATCAAGCTGGATCACATCTCCCACAGCCATATCCAGTAGCTCCTGACCGGTGATCTCCACCTGCCCCAGGGGAACGACTACCTCCACCTCCACCGAGCGGATGATCTCCTCCAGCTGTTTACGCCAGAAAGGATCCATCATCTCCTCAGTCTGGAAGGGGGTGTAGAGCTTTTGCTTAATGGGTTGGAGCATGGCCATGGGCAGACAAAAGGCAATCTCTCCGGTAAGGTCCTCCAGATCCAGCTCGAACTTACAGACGACCACGTTCTCGTCCGGCTGGACGATCCGGGCAAACTGGGGATTAATCTCGCTCCGGACATAACGGGTCTTGATGGGGACAAAGTTTCTCCAGGCCTTCTCCAGCTCCTGAAGGGCCAGGTTAACCACCCGGCGAATCAGGCGCTGTTCAATAGGGGTGAACTCCCGGCCTTCCACCTTGGCCGTACCCTTGCCGCTTCCCCCCAGAAAACGCTCCACCAGAAAGAAGACCAGCCGGGATTCGATCATAAAAATGGCATGTCCCCTCAAGGGCTCCATCTTGAAGATATGAAGACTGGCCGGTACCGGAATCCTCTTGATAAAGTCCCGAAACTTCTCCAGTTCGATGGGCACGGTGGAGGTATCTACCATCTGCCGGAGCATGGAAGAGAGCCCTGAACGAAACCCCCGACTGAACTGGTCATTAACCACCTCCAGGCCAGGCATCTTAACCTTGGCCGAGATGGTGTAGTTGGCAAAATCAAAGGGGACTACCTCTTCCGAGGGAGCCTCCTCCTTGGGAGAGGTGTCGATTTCTCCCTCATCAAGACCAGAAAGAAGAGCGTCTATTTCATCTTGAGAAAGGATCTTAGTCATGGCTACTGGACAACAAACTGAGAAAAATAGACATTACGAACCTTGCCGGGCCCCAAAACCTGGTTGAGTTTGGTGATCATCTCGGCCCGCAACTCTATCTTGCCCTCGACACTGGTAACCTCTTCCGGAGTCTTACTGGAGAGAACCATGAGGATGGCGTCCATCACCTGGGGAATCCGGTCCTGGGCCTCATCGTAGGCGGCATTGTCGGCCATCTCCAGGGTCACCTTAACCTTGAGATAGCGTCGCCCGGGACCGGCCAGATTAACTACAAAGGGATCAAGAGGCAGAAAGGGACCAATCTCGGCCTTCTCCTCCACAGGGGCCTGAACCTCTTCCTCTGGTGGAGGCTCCTTTTTAGCAAAGAAAAGGAAGTAGGCAGCTGCTCCACCGCCAATGAGAACAACTACCGCCACAATGATGAGAATAAGAAGCTTTTTACCACCCTTTTTGCCCTGCTTTTCTTTCTTCTCTGCCATTTCTTCCCCCTGAAAGATTCAGCACCTTAAGAAAAAGCAACGGCTATGCCACCAGCAAAGGCGACCCAAAAGACCAAATCTAGGGGGAAAACAGGGGTTAAAGGAGGGAAAACCTCGTGGGAAGATGTGTCAAGGAACCCCAACCGGTCAAAGGATTGACACCAAGAGGGGGGCCTTTTGGCCCCCCTTTAGAGACTTTATCTCTTGACGTTTATAAGCTCCTCCAGCATCTGGTCAGTAGTGGTGATCACCCGAGCATCGGCCTGGAAGCCTCGCTGGGTGGTGATCATCTTGACGAACTGCTCACCAAGATCCACGTTGGATTGCTCAAGGCTGTTGGGAGCGATGGAACCCAAACCATTGGTTCGGGGCTCACCGGTAATGGGAGGTCCGGAGGCGGTAGTCTCTCGATAGAGATTGCCTCCCACCTTAGCCAGCCCTTCCGGGGCATTGAAGTTGGCCAGGGCCACCTTGGCCAGAGGAATGATCCGGCCGTTGGAGTAGTGTCCGGTGATCACCCCATCGTTATCTACTGAGAGCGTCTCCAGGAAGCCCGGACCAAATCCATTCTGGTCATAAAAGATGGTGGAGAAACTGGTAGCGTACTGGGTGGTTCGCACGCTCTCCGAACGCCAGGAGTCTCGATAGTAGTAGCCCATGTTGAGTTCGATATCCTGAATATCCGCCTGGGCCTCCTCCAGGGCCCCGGAATCAGCAAGGTCAAGCTCGATCCCGAGAAAATCCGCCAGAAAGACTGGATATCCATTGTCTCCCAGAGCCGAGAATCCGTCAGCAGGATCCGAAACCGGAGAGCCGTCTTCGTCTACTATCTGGACCAGCTCGCCCGTGGAAGGGTTTACTCGATAGGTCTCGTAGAATTTCTTTACATTTCCCTGATTATCAAACTCCAGCCGACCGTACATGAGAACGCCCTTTTTACGCCTCAAGTGGGTGCTGGCCGACTGGACTATCCTCTCCATGCCGCTTTGCGAATCCTGAGCATAGACAGGGTAAGGATCAGTGGTGTCGCTGGTAAAATCACGCTGATCCTCACCTGGATCGCAGGTTACCAGAAATTCATAGACATTCTCCCGTGTGGTGGTGTCATAGTAAATGGTTATCTCATGCGGTGTGCCTAAAGAATCATATATTGTCAAAGTTGTTCGATAGGTATAGTCAGATGAAGAGAGAGGAGAATCATTTTCTGCATTCCAGGCGTCATAAAGAGTCGAAACTTCTGTAAGATTATAGGTATTAACCCTATCGATTGTACTATCACCTGCTGTAGTTGTAATATTCAAACTGGACCAGTCGATGTTTACTCTCTGATCGGTGCCATTTAGGTAAAAGTAAGCGTCCGTCTCCGCTACAGTCACGGCACTGGCCAGGACGATGGTCGTGCCCGAGGTGACCTCAGAGATGGTGTAGGCCCAGGTGCTTCCGGTACCGCTTATGGTCACATGGATACTGTGGCTGTTTCCTGAGGAGTCGGTAACCGTAATTACGGTAGCGGCTGAGGTATTGGCGCTGATGGTTCCCGCCAGGGTTATCAAACCGGTCCTTCCGGGGGCAGAAAGACTGTCTGTATCCGAGGTGTGGAGAACTCCGGACCAATCAACCACTATGGTTTCCTGGGAGTCCGGAAGGGTGAAGGAGGCCTTGGTGGTGCTCACATCTTCACCGCTGGCCAGTATTTTACCCGAAGCGTCATTTAGCCTGATTTCATAATCCCATAGCTGATTGTCGGCGTCATAGTAGAGATAGGTATAGATTTTGTAATCCTGACCGCTTATGTCCCTGACCACAAAAGTAGTTGACTGACTGGCTGTTCCCGAACCGGTGGTGATATCTCCCTCAAGCTCAACGGTTACTGTATCTAGCTCCTCCCGGGCATCCAGGTTGGTGATCACATCCACCAGAGAGGTCTCTACCGGGGGGGAGCTTCGGGCGATCTGGATATCAGTAATGGCCCCGGTGATGTCGTTGGTGTCCTCGTCGATGTTCCAGCCCTGAACAATATAACCCGCCGGATTAATGAGATAGCCTTCGCGATCCACCCGGAACTGCCCGGCCCGGGTATAAAAGATGTTGTTGTCTGTCCCCGGCTCCTTGACCATAAAGAAGCCATTTCCAGCAATGGCCAGATCCGTAGGGCTGGCCGTGGTTTCAAAAGAGCCCTGGTTAAACACCGGAGAGAGGTCATTTATGGTTGTCCCCCGACCCAGCTGCCCCGAACCGGAGGCAGTATTGATGCTCTGAGCCATAATGTCTTGGAAGCTTATACGGCTCCCCTTAAAGGCGGTGGTATTAAGGTTGGAGACATTGTCTCCCAGGACACTCATGGCGTGCCCCATGGTTCTTAGACCGCTTATTCCGGAAAACAGGGAATCAGTCAGTCCCATAGTTACCTCCTAGATATTTTTATCGTCACTATCTCTTGGCCTGGATGAATTCCTGAAGCATGTCGCTGGCTGTGGTGATCAGACGGATATTGGTCTGAAAGGCCCGCTGGGCACTAATGAGCTGAACCATCTCCGAGGCCAAATCCACGTTGGATCTCTCAAGGGCTCCAGATTGGATACTACCCGGGTAGTCCTTGCCCGGAGGAAAGATGGTCGGTTCGTAGTCCACCGGGGCCCGGAACATATTGCCCCCCACCCGGTCCAAAACATCCAGGGAGGCAAAGTCAGCCAGGGCCACCCGACCCACTGTCTCGGTCTGCCCATTGGTATAGGTGGCCGAGATGGTGCCATCATCAGCGATGGAGACCGAATCCAGAAAGCCCACCCCATAGCCGTTTTGTTCCCCATAGATGATGGCCGAGGCGGTGGCATACTGGGTGGTTCGCACGGCCCCGGCCTCCCAGGACTGGCCCTCGGCGTCGTAGAAGATGCCCATATCCAGGGCGATTTCCTGGGGTTGCCCGGTAAAGTTGACCTCAAAGGTCAGCAGACCTTCTTCGTTGGGGGTGACCGGCTCCCTGGTGCCGGACAAATCCGTTATCCGATAGCCGGTCATAGAAACCAGCTGGCCGGAGTTATTAAAGGAAAGCTCTCCATACATAAGGAGGCCCGAGCCAGCCTGAGGGTTACCCGGGTTGCGCCAGTCCTCCTGGGGATCAATGGTGATAAGGTACTCGTAGGTGTTGTTGCTATCGGTGCGATCAAAGTAGATGGTCAGATCGTGCCAGTCCCCCAGAGGATCGACGATCTGCATGGTGTGAACAAAATCATAGAGCCCGTTAGAGATAGGGGGGTCATTGCGCCCATCCCAACGATCAATGATGGGATCATTGGTCTCTTCAAGGGCGGCCCGAGAATCAAGATTGGCGTAGAGGGTAATCTTGCTGGTTTCTTGTCCCAAAATTCTCCGGGGAAGGGTAAGATCATGAACCTCATCGACCTCGGGATCTTCATCGGCATCCCAGCCCTGGAGAGGCATATTATAGGCGTTTACCAAACTGATAAGGCCGGTAGTCGGATCCTCCTCCAGACGAAAATGTCCATCGCGGGTGTAGAGGATCTCTTCTCCCTCTCGAACCATGAAGAACCCCTCACCCAGGATGGCCAGATCCGTAGGGGTATCCGTAACCTTAATGGCTCCTTGATTAAAAAGGATCTGAACATCGGCGCTGTTTGTCCCCAGGCCTCGACTATCATAAGGAGAGGCCTCCTGGGTGACAGAGAGAAAGACGTCCTGGAAAGAGGCCCGGCTACCTCGGAAGCCTGTGCTTTCCAGATTGGCCACGTTGTCTCCAATGACATTGAGCTGGCGGCTTCCGGTAATAACCCCAGATTTCCCCAGATAGATGGAAGAAAGGAGGCTCATGGTGTCTCCTCCTTGATTTTGGTCGGTTTAAAGACAGAGATAACGTCTTTGAGGTCCAGAGTCTCTAAGCCGTTGAAGCCCAGGTCCTGCCCCTTCTCGCTTAAGGAGACTGAAGTAATGCGGCCGGTAGTCTTGAGCTTGGCCTTAACCGCTCCTCCGGAGGGATCACTAGCCACAACCCGAATTTGATAGACCCCATCGGCCACCGGTTCCCCTCTCTCGTCCAGGCCATCCCAGGAGATCTCATGCTCTCCTGAGGGAAGGGCCCCCAGATCCAGGGTGCGAACAGGACGGCCTTCGGCATCCAGAATCCGGACAATTACCGAGCTGGCCGGCTCCTCAAGAACCACCTCCCCTCCCATAAATTTGCCACCCTCTACCAGGCCAGACTGGGCCCAGGCGGTTACGGTTTGACCCAAAAGGGAAACCATCCCCATGTCCGCCCGGCTCTCTTCCAGGGAAACCAGCTTTTCGAAATTCTCGTTGAGGTTAAATAGCTGATCCACCTGGTTAAACAGGGCCAGTTGCTGGGCCATTTCGTTGTTTTGAATGGGATTCATAGGGTCCTGGTACTGAAGCTGGGTAATGAAGAGCATCATGAAGTCGTCTCGGTCGAGCACCTTTTTGGGAACCCGCTGGCCCTTTTCCTGAGAATCCTGAGCTACGTTACTGAGGCTGGCTACTTTGCTGATTTCCATGGCATCCTCCTAAACCAGGACGTCCACCACTCCGGCCCCGTGAGGCCGCAACGGACGACTTTCTTTATTAGATGGCTCGCCGGATACAGCCCGGGATGCGACCGAAGCCCTACCCTGACTTCGGTCTTTAAACCCTGAGGCCCCCTGGTCAGGAGGCCCCTGGCCTCCCCCTGAAAAACTGTAGCTCCCGACCTCCACCTGAGTCTGAGCCAGTTTTATTCCCTGGGAGTCAAGGTTCTGTTCCAGGCGGGGAAGGCCGGCCTGGATAATCTCTCTGACATGGTGGTTCTCGACGCGAAAATAGGTCTCTACCTGGCCCTGACGGTAGTGAATCTCCAGTTCCACCCGCCCCAGATCAGGAGGATGGATCTGAAGGGTGACTTTCTTAAAAGCGGGACGAGGGGTCTGTAAGATGATCTTCTCTACCGCCTGAACAAAATCCTGGGCCGAAACCCTCATCGGAGCCTCCTTGCCTCCCTGGAAGGAGGAATTGGGCTCTGCGGGATGAGGCAGATCGACATGATCTGTCGAAGTGAGACCTTCTTTAACGGAACTTAGAGCATCCCCTCTTTCCCCTCTAAAGGAGGTCGGAGATGGTGCCCCCTGGGCCCGGGAGGCCTTGATCTCTGGACGGCGCTCAGGAATTGATTCTCGCAAAAGGGTCTCAGAATCGAACTGATCAAAGGGAATTTCGGGGCTGCCTCCCTCCCGAGAAGTTTTACTTCCGGAGGGGAAGACCTTTTTTTCCGATTTTTCCGAGAGGGCCTTTTTATCAATCATCCCGGCCAGGTTCTTCTCGAGGCTCCAAGAAGGGCGTTCTTCAAGTATCCGGGAAGCGGCCTCTTTTGAGGCTTTCTCCGGGGAAAGGCCCGACTCACCAAAGAATGAGGATTTCCCCCCGCTTTTTTCCTCTACCGGCCGCCGTGTTTCCCCCGGATTTTGAAAATCAGATGCCTCTTCTGCGGATCCCTTAACACTCCGTAAAGGGGGAAAGAGGTCCTTTGATTCCGGCCGTTTTTTTATCGGGCCTTCAGAAAGGGAGATTTTGATCTCCTCTGGCCGAAAGGCCCCCGCCCTGCCGGCCTCCCCCAGAAAGGAGGTCTCCCCGACCGGTTCTTGTGACTTATGGTTCGGCGGATTTAAGAGGCCAAGGATCATGGTCAGGACCAAGAGGTCCTCCTCCCTGAGGGAATCATCATCCCCGATGACCTGATCGGTCTCTTTGGCGGGAGAAAGATTGAGGCCTTCTTCGGCTTCCAGCCGTCCCTTCAAGCCCTTTAAGGCCTGAAGAAGGTCTTTCAGGTCAGCTTCCTCGGCCTTCTGGGCAAACTCATCGGGACTTAATCCCTCCGAAGAGGCAGCCCCGAGAAGCAGGGAAAGGATCTTCCAAAAATCTTCCCCGGCGGATCCAGCCCCCGAAGAGATGTTTGGATCCGGCTGGCCCGAAAGAAAAAGATTGTAGAGGATGTCGTTTAACTGAACCATATCTACTCCTTTGCTGGAGTCTCACAGCTCCTCTCTGCAGGGAGCATGCCAAGAGGAAAAGCCCAGAAAGAAAAGCAAAAACGGGGAGAGGCCGGGATTTACTTCGGCCTCTCCCCGGTAAGAGTCTTTGGGGTGGGAAAGTTTTGCCGGAACCTTACGGCTGGCCGGAAAGTTTGGCCGAGACCTTTGCGGCGACCTCCTGGTCCATAGCCGCCAGAATTTTGCTTACCTGATCGGTGGGCATAGCCTGAAAAAGCTTGGTCAGGGTGTCAACATCCAGCTTAGAAAGCAGGGGAGCCGCCTTCTTTGGCTTCATGTTACTGTAAATCTTCACCAGAAGCCGGAATCGCTCGTCTTTTATGGCCTTAAGCTCTTTGAGCTTTCCATCGATTTCCTGTTCCAGTTCGGCCAGAGCGGCCAAACGCTTGTCCACCTGGTCTCTTAGGAGTCGAAGCTCCTCTTTTTTGAGCCGGAGCTCCTTTTCTCTCTCTTCTAGCTCAAGTCGCTTAAGCCGTAAGTCTTCAAAGAGTTTTTGGTTACACTCCATCCCCGGCGGCAGAACGGCGGCGGAGGAAGATTCGTTTTTGGCCAGGGCCGGCGTGGGGCCGGAAAAAGAAAACTGAATATAGCCAGCCCAGTAAAGATAAGCCACCCCCACGGCCAGAGTGGCCTTCAAGAGAGCCACTGTAAGGATTAAAAGCTTATACCCTCTCATGGCCTTCCTCCCGTCCGTGACGTAAGACAACCAGCTCATCTATCTCCTTCTGCCAGAGGGCTTCTTGTTCTTTGCGAAAGGCCAGAAGGTCCCTCTCTCGAAGGCGTTCCAGAATTTTGCGTCTCTTGCTGGCCTCTATCAGTCTCTCCCTGGTCTCTTCTATCTTTCGGACTAGCTGGCGGCGGGTCTCCTCTAAGTTTTCGATATTTGCCAGGCGAGAGTCCAGACCAAGGCCGAGATCCTGAACTTCTTGGGCCCAGAGAAGGTTCCCCTTAAGCCTTTCCATCTCTTCCTTTAGCTCTAGACGGGCGCGGGTGATTTTCTCGGTCAGTTGTTCCCATTCGGCCATGGCTTGAGCCAGCTCGTGGCGGATCATCTCCTCTTCCTGGCGGCGGAGACGCAAAAGGGTCTCAAAACGGAAACGGAACCTCACTTCTTCTTCACTCCAAGCATCATGGATTTAAGCCTCTCCAGGCTCTCCTCAAAACTGGCCCGTTCGATGATATCCTGACGCAGATACTGGTTGATAGCTCCGATCATCTTAATGGCGTAGTCGATTTCTGGATTACTTCCCCGGACGTAGGCCCCTATATTGATGAGATCCTCCACCCGCCGATAGGTGGACAACACCTGGATAAGACGAGCTCTGGCCTCCCAGTGGGTCTTATCAACGATATCATGCATTACCCGACTGATACTGGCCAGAACATCTATGGCCGGCCAGTGTCCCTGATTGGCCAGATCTCGAGAAAGAACAATGTGGCCATCAACAATAGAACGCACGGCATCGGCCACCGGCTCGTTAAAGTCATCTCCGTCAACCAGAACCGTGTAGATCCCAGTAATACTACCCGCTCCTTCTTTATTGCCAGCCCGCTCCAGGAGTTTGGGAAGCTGAGCAAAGACCGAAGGGGTGTAGCCCCGGGAGGTTGGAGGCTCTCCCACGGCCAATCCGACCTCCCGGCCGGCCATGCAGAACCTGGTTACTGAGTCCATCATCAGAAGGACATCTTTCCCTTGATCCCGGAAATATTCGGCAATAGCTGTGGCCAGATAGGCCCCGCGGAGCCGAAGGAGAGGGGGCTGATCTGAAGTTGCTACCACCACTACCGAACGGGAAAGACCCTCCTGACCCAGCTCCTTTTCCAGAAATTCCCTTACCTCCCGGCCCCTTTCTCCGATCAGGGCGATGATGCTAACGTCGGCCGTGGTATATCGGGCGATCATTCCCAAAAGAGTGCTCTTCCCCACGCCAGAGCCGGCCATAATGGCCACCCGTTGCCCCTTACCAAGAGTAAGTAACCCATTTATAGCCCGGATACCCACGTCAAGTGGCTGACTTATCCTGGCCCTTTTAAGGGGATTGAGGCTGCGATTGTAAAGCGAATACCGGCTGGTTAGGCGGGGAGGGCGGCCACCATCTAAGGGCCTTCCCAGGGCGTCAAGAACCCTGCCCAGGAGATCCTCTCCCACCGGAACCCCCAACTCTTCACCCAAATAGATACGGCCTCCGGGTTTGATGCCCTCCATCTCTCCAAGGGGCATGAGGAGGATACGGTTGCCCCGAAAACCCACCACCTGGGCCATAATCGGAGGGCTCCCCTCGACCTCGATCTCACAATGCCCTCCGATGGCGATCCCCGGTCCCTCACCTTCGATGAGCATCCCCACCACTCTGGTTACCCGGCCACAGGAAGAGATGATACGGGCTGAACGAGCCGCATCTATAAGGCGATTAAGATCCATCTTCATTTTCCTCAAGGGCTCTATCGAGGGCCTTAAAAAGTTCTTCCCGGCGATGCTCTAAGGTGGCGTCAATAAGCCCGAAATCCGTCTCCAGAAGGCAACCTCCACGACTTATCCCCGGATCAGGACGGAACTCCACCTTCTGAAAGCGCCCCAGATCAAGGGCTAACTCTCCAGCCGAGCCCTCTATAAGCTCAAGATCCTGAGGGTTTAAGCGAATAGTCACCCGGGCCTTCTCCACCACCAGGGCTAGGGCCTCACGCAGACAGGAGAAGATGGCCTCAGGGCTTCTCTTGAGCTCACAGAAGGCAATCCGCTCGGCCACCACCCTAACAAGTTCCACCAGCTCCCTCTGGTGTTTCTCCAGAAGGCCTTCCCTTTCCCGCTCTAAGGCCTCAATAAGATTTTCCAGCCGTTTGGCCATGGTCTGATACTGCCGCAGGCCAAGTTCGCGACCGTCTTTCTCCCCCTGGGCGAATCCCTTCTCATAGGCCTCCTGTTCCACCTGGGCCAGACGCTCGGCCAAACGTTCGACCACCTTTTGGTTGATGATCTCCTCGATGTCTGGCTCCTCCTGAACCTCGGTCTCAAGGGGCTCCTCCTCAGGGGCCTCAGCGGTCTCTTCTCTTTCCTCATCCTCGGCGGCAACCTCAGAGGTAGCCGAGGCCACCTCTTCCGCTGCCTCCAGAGCCTTGTCCTTGGTCTCTTCTGGTCTCGCCAGGGCCACCAGGGAGGCGAAACATTCCTCCTCCGTCTCCCTGATCTTGATGGGAATGACTTCAGCCTTTCCGCCCTTAATGACCTTAGACAAAGACGTCCTCCCCGCGGCCACCAAGAATAATCTTGCCTTCGGCCTCCAGGCGTTTGGCCACCTTGATAATGGCCTGCTGGGCCTGTTCCACGTCTCGCAACCTGACCGGCCCCATGATTTCCAGGTCTTCCTTGAGCATCTGGGCCGCCCGCTCGCTCATGTTGCGGAAGAACTTCTCCTTGAGCTCCTCGGGGGCTGTCTTTAGAGCCAGCTTGAGATCGTCGGTGGAAATCTCCTTGAGAATGGACATAATGGCCGCATCGTCCACCTTGAGGAAATCTTCGAAGGTAAACATGTGCTTTTTGATCTCCTCAGCCAGCTGGGGATTGCTCTCTTCCACCGACTCGATGATCTTTTCCTCCAGCTCCCGGCCAACGTTATTGAGAATCTCGGCCGCCTTTTCCACACCGCCCAGCTTACGGCTAAAAGTCCCACCCATCTGGGCCAGCTCGTCCTCCAGGGCCTGGTTTATCTCTTCGATAATCTCCGGATCGACCTTATCCAAAAGGGCAATCCTCAAGAAGACATCGGAGCGGACCTGATCCGGCAAGAGATCAAGAATGGCCGCCGCCTTTTCGGGATCAAGATGGACAAGAATTATGGCAATGGTCTGGGGATGCTCGTTCTTCAAGAAGCTGGCAATGGTTTTGGGGTCTAGCTTGCGGAGCTTCTCAAAGACCTTGGGGCCCAGTTCCTGACGAATCTCTTCGAATATTTCCTTACCCTTTTCTCCATAGGCCTTAAGGAGACTCTCTTCCAGAAACTCATCGGTAGGCACGGTAATATCGGCCAGCAGTTCCCGGGACTCCACGTTGGCCTCTTCCAGGACCCGCCGGACCACCTCGGCCGGGATATAGTCCAGCTTGGCCATCTCTATACCGATCCGCTTGATCTCCTCCTCAGAAAGATACTTATAGACCTCGGCCGTAAACTCCTCCCCCATGGTGATCAAAAAAATAGCCGCTTTCTGGGGGCCGGTAAGGTTGTTGGGATCAAGTTTCTCCGGCATAGCCTCTCCTTTTTTTTAAGAATCAGGCCTTCTTTTTGGTCTCTTTTTCCAGGGCCTCTTCGATCATTTCCTCGGCCAACCATTTTCGGACCAAAATGGCGGCCCGTTCAGGCTGGCTGTGCACGATACTGATGGCCAGATCCCGCGGTAGAGCCGTAGGCTCTTCAGACTCGATCTCTTCGGGCCCTTCTCCCTCCAGGGCCTGAGGACCTTCAGCCGGCAGGGGCTCGGGCTCCATTCGCTTAAGGAAGCTCTTGAGCAGGGGCCGGACGACAATGACAAAGAAAAGAACAATAAGGACCAGGTTGAGCAGAGGACGGGACAGCCTGTGGGCCACCTCCAACCACATGGGAGTGGCAGCCTTTCTTTCCTCCTCCATCTGGAAGGGGACACTGACCACCTCTACCCTGTCTCCTCGGTCGGGGTCATAGCCGATGGCCCCTTTAACAATCTTTTCAAACTGGGCCAGTTCCTCAAGACTGCGAGGAACATATTTTTTGACCTTGCCTTTGCCGTCCTCAGCGGGAACTTCCTCGTAAGTGCCGTCAATAAGGACGGCTACCGAGACCCGCTTGATCCTTCCTGGCCTGACCTCCCTCTTTCGGCTCACCCGGCTGATCTCATAGTTTTTGATGGCCGAGGACTTCTGATACCTGGTCTCGCCTCCCTTAGCTCCCAGGTTTCCCTCCAGTTTTTTGTCCAGGGCCCCCTTGACCCCGGGAACTCCTCCCTCGGTTTGGTTGACCTTGGTCTCACTGGTTAGTTGCTCACTTCGTATCGCCGCAGCATCAGGATCATATGCCTCTTGGCTGACAATCTCTCGATCAAAGTCAAGATCCACCGAGACCCGGGCAATAGCCTTACCCGGGCCGAGAACCTCTGAGAGCATGCTCTCTATCTTTTGGCGATAATAGTTCTCCAGGGTCTTCCGATAGGCTACCTGTCGCTGGGTCAGCTGTTCTTCAGGGTTCTCAGCCTGATAGAGAACTTTGCCGGTTGAATCCACCACGGTAACGTTTTCGGGCTTAAGACCGGGGACCGCGTGAGAGACCAGATGAACGATACCCTTTACCTCCTGACGACTAAGAGAGGCCCCTCTTTTGAGTTTAAGAACCACAGCGGCGGTGGGCTCTTTCTCCTCTTCAATAAAGAGGCTTTCCTTGGGGGTGGCCAAGTGGACCCGGGCCTCTTCTACCGCTTCCAGCTCTGAAATGGTCCGGGCCAACTCTCCCTGGAGGGCCCGCTGATAATTAAGATGCTGGACAAATTCCGTGGTCCCCAAACTGCGACGATCAAAAAGTTCAAACCCGGGACCTCCCCCGCGGGGGAGACCGGAGCTAGCCAGCTGAAGCCGAAGCTCATAGACCCGATCTGCGGGAACCTTGATGGTGGCCCCGCCATCTGCCAACCGATAGGGGACCTTTTCTTTTTTTAGCCAGGAGATGATCTCAGCCGCATCTTCCTGGGCCAGGCCCTTGTAAAGGACCCGATATTCGGGCTGGTTGGTCAAGAAGATGAGAGCAACCAGCCCTCCGATGGTAACCAGCAAGAGGGCCGCCCCCAAAATCTTCTGGCGGCGATCTAAAGACTGGTAAAGACCTTTGAGCTGTTCCAGGGCCTGTTTTGGATCTAGATTGGCCATTTCCACCTCACCTTAGAGCTGCATCCTCATGATCTCCTCATAGGCCGAAAGAACCCGGTTCCTGGTCTGAAGCAGAAGACGAAACTTGAGGTCGGCCTTGGCCAGGCTGATCATGGTGCCAACAATATCAGCCTCTTTTCCCGAGGCCAGATCGGCCACCTTGGACTCGGCCTCAAGGTGGGCCACGTTGACCCTGGAGAGATAGTCTTTAAGAAGGCCGGAGAACTCCCTTCCCAGCTCAAGGGGCCGATCTTTTGGCTCTTTAACCTCTTGAAAGACCACTTCCGGCTTTATGGCCTTTATCTCCATGGAGTGCCTCCCTAACGCACAATATCTAGGGCCTTAAGGGCCATGGACTTGGTGATGGAGATGACTGTCAAATTGGCCTGATAGGCCCCGGCTGCTGAGAGCATATCTACCATCTCCTCCATAACGTTGACGTTGGGATAAAGGACAATTCCCCTTTCGTCGGCATCGGGATGACCAGGATCATAGACCTCTTTGAAGGGGCTTGGATCATCGACAACCTCCTTCACCTGGACCGTCTCCAGGGCCTCATCCAGACTGGAGGCAAAATCCTTAAGGGGCTTGGCCACAAAGACCACGCTTTTGGCTCGATATGGCCCTCCCTCAAGGGTTCGGGTGGTGCTGGCATTGGCCAGGTTCATCGAGGTGATATTCAGGCGCACCCGCTGGGCGGCCATACCATCTGCCGCTAGTTTAAGGGCTGTAAGAAGCTTCATGGACTCTTCCCTCCTTCGGTAATGGCCTCTCTTAAGAGTTCAAACTCCTTGATAAGAGACTGAATGGTAGATTGATAAAGGAGGTGGTTGCGCATAAGCTTGGCCACCTCTTCGTCAAGATCAACGTTATTAGGGGTTCCCCGATCTGGAGGAAGATATTCGTCCTCCTCCAGGGCCATCCAGGGGCTCTCTTCCGCCGCCTCCGGGGTTGGCAGATGTCGAGGGTTGGTTCGGGCCAGTGGTGGCCACTTTCCCAGAGCTGCCTCCAGGGCCTTCTCGAAGGGGAGATCTTTGCGCCGATAGGCCGGAGTGTCTAGGTTGGCCAGGTTGGCCGAGATAACCTCATGCCTTTTAAGACGAACATCTAGGGATTTTTCAATCAATCTGATGGTCTGACCGAAGAGGCCCTTCATTTTGCTCCTCCCCTTAAAGCTGAATTCCCTGACTTCTCAGCTCCTGAAGTTTGTTTCTCAAAGTGCGGACGCTGATTCCCAAAATCTCAGCGGCCTTGGTTCTGTTACCCCCTGAGGCCTCAAGGGCCCGGATAATCATCTCCTGTTCAAGCTCCTTGAGTGTCTTAAGGGGTAGCTTGCTGTCCTGGTCTTTATCATCAGTCTGGGTCTCAGGAAGATCGTCGGGAAACAGGGCCCCCAGGGTGATAACCCCTTCCCGAGAAAGGAGAACCGCCCGCTCGATGGCGTTTTTCAGCTCCCGCACGTTACCCGGCCAGGGAAGACCTTTTAAAAAATCCATCACTCCTGGAGCAAACCCCTCAAAGGGCCGGCCATAAGCCCGGGCAAACAGACGGGCAAAGTGCTCGGCCAAAAGGGGAATATCTCCGGGGCGTTCTCTTAGAGGAGGAATCTTTAGCGGAATCACATTGAGCCGGAAATAAAGATCCTCCCGGAATCGTCCCTCCTGGACATAGGCTTCCATATTTCGGTTGGTGGTGGCCACGATGCGGACATCAACCTTCACCGGTCTGTGTCCCCCCAAACGGTCTATCTCTCCTTCCTGGATGGCCCGTAGAAGTTTGGCTTGCAAAGGAAGGGCCATCTCGCTGACCTCGTCCAAAAGGAGGGTCCCCTGATGGGCCAGCTCGAACTTGCCGGGCTTACGGGTCTGGGCGCCGGTGAAGGCCCCCTTCTCATAGCCGAAGAGCTCAGCTTCCAGAAGATTTTCCGGGATAGCGGCGCAGTTAACGGCCACAAAAGGTCCAGAGCGCCGGTCACTTAAGCGGTGAATAAGACAGGCCACCAGCTCCTTACCAGTGCCCGATTCCCCCTGAATGAGCACTGTAGCCTTACTCTCGGCCACCAGTTTGATCCGTTCCAGGATGGCAAACATCTTGGGATCGTTAGTCAGTAGCTCGGGGGCCTCAGGGAGGAGAGGCCGACCAGGGCCTGAGGTTAGAGACTTTTCCAGCACCTTTAGAAGGAGTTTGGTGGAGCACGGTTTTAAAAGAAAATCACTGGCCCCGGCCTTCATGGCCCGGACCGCCGACTCCACCGAACCGTAGCCGGTAAGAATGATAATCGGGGTCCGGGGCCAGCGCTCTTTGACCCTCTCCAAGAGCCAGAGCCCGTCTTCACCGGGCATTTTAAGGTCGGCTACTACCGCTCCCAGCCCGCCGTTAGACCCGCTGATTACCTCTAAAGCCTCCCGGGCCGTTGCCGCCGTAAGGGGATGATATCCGGCCTCCCTCAGAGAGGCACTGAGGAGTTCTCTCAAGTCGGGATCGTCATCTACTATCAGGACTCGAATACCAGCCATCAGAGGACCTCCCACCGGGCCCGATCCACCAGCTCCCGGGCCTTTAACATGGCCTGGGCCAGCTCCTTATAGGGCTGGGTCTCTAAGGACGAGAGTTTCTGCCAGACCTCCTCAGCAGCAGCCTCCTGGCCCAGACGCTCAAAGCAGAGGGCTTGATACCAAAGCAGTTCCGGATCATCAGGCTGGAGTTTGAGGGCCTTCTCATAGATATCCAAAGCAAAAGGAACCTCCCCAGAGCTTAAAGCCTGCTGACCAGCGGCCTTCAGTAGGAGAAGAAGTCTTTTTTGGGGAAAGTTCTTGGGAACCCGGGAAAAAAGTCTCTCTAAGGCCTTAAAATCGGCCGCTCCAATGGTGGCCTCTACCAGAAGAGGCCAGAGGCGCAACTTGGACTCAAGGTCGGCACTCTTACTCATGGCCTCAAGGAGGAGTTCGCGAGCCAGACCAAAGCGTCTCTCCCTCAGGGCTAATCTTCCCCTTAAGGCCAAAATGGCCGGTGAAGACCGATAACGCGGATTTTTATCCAGGAGATCCTCGATAAGGGCGGCCGCCGCCTCAAGCTCCCCTGAGGAGGTCAGAACCTCGGCCCAAGAGGCCATCACATCTGGAGTCAGAGCCGGATCGGGTTTGAGCTCCCAGGCCCTGGCATAGGCCCTCCGGGCCTGAGGATAAAGATCAAGGCCCTTGTAGGCCTCACCTACCAGATACCAGTGCTCAGGGGATCTAACCTTGGAGATAAGATCCAAATGCTCCCAATGATAGTTGAGAAGCCCCAGGTAGTTTTTTTGGGAAAGAAAAAGCCGATCATAGGCAACTAAAGAGCGATTGATCCAGAAAAGGGCTTCCTTGAGGCCGGGGCTTTCCGGATACCGACTGAGAAACTCCCAGGAAAGCTCCAGGGCTACCCGGGGGCCTTTCTGTTTGAGGACCAGCTCGATCCTCAACGGCCAGACCTCGTGGACTACAGGGTCATCGGGCCACTTTTCACAGATCATGGAAAGCACAGGCAGGATTACCCCAATGTCCTGGGGAGTCGGCCCTCCGAAGAAAGCGTAAAAGTTTTTCTTGAGCTGGAAAAGCCGAAACTTGGCTAAAACAGCCTCCTTTGAGGCCGGCCAGGTGGAGGCTACATAGGCATAAAACTGCCTGGCCTTAATGACATCCCGACTTTCTCGGGCCATCTCGGCCAGAAGGTAAAAGACCCTTCTTATCCTCGGGCTGTCTGGAGCCAGGTTGACGTATCGCAACCAAAGACGCTGGGCTTCGGCTACCCGACCCTCACGATAGGCCACATATCCCTGCCAGTAGAGAATATCCGGGGCATAGGAGTAGAGCCTATCTAAGGGGCCTAAGCGGCCAAGCAAACGCCCTATTTCGGCCTCCCGGCCCAATTGATGGTAAAGATCAAGGAGTTTAACTGCCGCCTGAGCCACCACAGCTGGTCTCTCTCTGGCCCTCTGGATGAGCCAGTTGAGAAGCTCTTCAGCCATTCGGTAGCGCCGCTTTTCCAAAAGAAGATCGGCCTCAAGGAGGGCGGCCTCAGGGGTTACCTCACTTTCGGGATAATGTTTCCTTATGAGGCGAAGATACCCTAGAGCCGAGCTCCAATCGCCTTCGGCCTTGAAGATTCTGGCCAGATAGAAATAGGCTCGAGGAAGATGATGGCTGTCGGGAAACTTTCCCACAGCCTCCTTGAGAACCTTTTTGGCCTCTTCGGTCTCTCCCTTGTCCGCCAGAATGTAGGCTTTAAGGAAGAGGGCCTCTTCCAAAAGGGGCTCATCGATGGGCATCCCTAAAAGACGGTCACAAATCACCAGAGCCGTGTCTAAATGACCCTGATTGTACTGCTCCTTGACCTCGGCCAGAAGGAGATACGGGGATTGAGCCCTGGCCCCAGAGGCCAAAAAAAGGAGACAAAATACAGCAAAAGAAAGGGACTTCAGCATCGCAGCCCCTTAAAGCAAGGAAGATACCAGGAATTTTTTGCCTAGAAGGAGGGAGTTTTTTGCCTCTCTTCAGGGGAGGATGGGGAAAAGTAGCCTCCGGAGTGTCAATTGTTTGACGCCCGACTGACCTTGGGGGGACCGTATAGTTTTTGCTTTTTCATCTTTTCGATGAGGGTAGTGCGATTAACCCGCAAGAGTTGAGCGGCCCGGTTTTTGACCCACCCGGTTTTATTGAGGGCCTGAATAATCAGCTTTCGCTCGAATTCGCTCACCGCCGCCGAAAGACTGATCCCTTCATCTGGGATTTCTATTTCCGGTGAGGCCTCCGGGGTGTCAACCTGGCCGAGAATGTAGTCTGGCAGATCCTTAACCGTAATGGTATCCGAAGGGCAGAGAATCACTAAGCGCTCGATGAGATTTTCCAGCTCCCGTACGTTACCCGGCCAGTGATAGCGCATAAGGCAACCCAGAGCCTCATCGGTAATCCGCATGGTAGACCGCCGGCCCCTCTTATTAGAGAAACGCTCCAGGAAGGCCTGAACCAGAAGAGGAATATCGCTTTTCCTCTCCCGGAGTGGGGGGACGTGGATGGGAATGACATTAAGGCGATAGTAAAGGTCTTCCCGAAAACGGCCCTCGCGAACCATTTTCTCAAGGTCTTGGTTGGTGGCGGCAATAATTCGGATATCAACCTTGATGGTCTTTACCCCCCCAACACGTTCAAAGGCTCGATCCTGGAGGACCCGAAGTAACTTTACCTGGAGTCGGGGGCTCATTTCGGCAATCTCGTCCAGAAAGATGGTCCCCTTATTGGCCAGCTCAAAGCGGCCAATTCTAGTCCTTATGGCATGGGTAAAGGCCCCCTTTTCATGGCCAAAGAGCTCACTTTCCAGAAGCTCATCGGGAATAGCTCCACAGTTTACAGGAATAAACGGCCCCTCTCGACGATCGCTGGCGTAATGGATGGCGTTGGCAATAAGCTCTTTACCGGTCCCGGACTCGCCGAGGATAAGAACGGTTGAATCCGTGGCCGCTACCCGCTCGATCATTCGGAAGACCTCTTGCATGCGCTCACTTTTGCCAATGATGCGGTCAAAACGATACTGGGCTCTAAGCTGGGTCTTAAGGGCCTGATTCTCCCGCTTAAGATCTCGCCACTCCAGGGCCCGTTCGATAACGATTAGGATCTCATCCGTCTTGACAGGCTTGGTAAGATAATCAAAGGCACCCAGTTTTATGGCTTCTACCGCGTTACGAATGGTGCCGAAGCCGGTAATTATAACGCACATCGTCTCGGGGCAACTCTCCCGAACATGTTTAAGAACCTCCATCCCTCCCCGTTTGGGCATAGAGAGATCTGTAAGGACTAAATCATAAAAACGAGAATCGATTTTCTTGATGGCCTCTTCCCCATCCCGGGCCATGTCCACCTCATAGCCCTGGGCGAGAAGGGTCTCCGAGATACTGGAAAGAACTGCCTCGGAATCATCAACGACCAGGATGGATTCGTTGGCCATAGAGAAAAACCTCCCACTAAATGCAGATTAAGGATACACCAGACAGGTTGAAAGTGTCAACCAAAAGACATGTCGTCTTTTTTGACACACCAGCCGAAACACCACCCTGCCCGGAATCATGCCATTGACAGATACCGGAGAATTAGAAATTAAAATTGACAACTAGAACCAGAACTTCTATAAGCTTCAAGAAGAAAATGTTTATTTTGTATGGAGATAATTGGCAAAACTTGACCAATAAAGTCGTTATTTATCCAACAAACAACCAACCCTTAAGAATATTATTAATTAAGGAGGGTCGTCTTGATTAAAAGAACTATCATCCCGGCTCTGACTTTTGCTTTTCTGATCGGGCTACTCTGCTGGAACACCTCCTTTGCCTTTCCCTTCCGTTCGGTAGAGATCGGGGATCCGCTTCCAGACATTACGGTGGTGGACTTTGAAAGCGGCAAAAAGGTCTCTCTGGCCAAACTCAAGGGGCATCCTCTGGTCCTTATCTTCTGGGGAGCTGACGTCCCCCGAAAGAAGAAGCTGACCATCAAGTTCTTCCGAGAGCTCCAGCAAAATCTGGATTTTTTTGAAAACCGGGGGGTGGTAGTCCTGACCATTAACGTCCAGGGCGATCCCCCCAAGGTGATCCGAGGGGTAACTGTAGCCGCCGGGTTGGATCTGCCCGTCTATCTTGATAGCCTTCAGCAGGCTTATAGTACCCTGGGACTCTTTGTCACTCCCTCCGTCCTTATCGTCGATAAAGACGGCCGGATCGCCGCCGGCATGGGATATGCCCGAGAACTTATCAAAAGAATACAGGGCGAGATCCTGGTTCTTACCGGGGAGAAGACTCGAGAGGAGATCCTGGCCGAGTTTTACCCCCGCAGTCTTAAAAAATCCGAACGGGAAAAGAAGGCCCGTCTCCACTTTAAGTTAGGCCTCAAGATGCGCCGGCGGGGGATGAAAAGTGCCGCCATCAAGGAGTTTCAGGAAACCATCCGCTTTAATCCCTATTTTGCCCCGGCCTACGCCCAGCTGGGTTGTCTTTATCTGGACTTAGGACGTCTTAAAGAGGCCGAGGGGCTAATCAAGAAAAGTCTGGAACTCGACCCCAATGTGGTGCAGGCCAAGATCTGTCAGGCCCTGCTCCGGGCGGCTCGAGGAGACAAAGAAGGAGCCCTGGAGGATCTTAACCTTCTCCTCCTCAGTAATCGCCGCAATCCAGAGATACACTACTGGATGGGTATCCTTTATCAAGAAACCGGTCGGCTAAAGCTGGCCTCTAAATATTTCCGCAAGGCCTATGAGCTACTTCAGGAAACCATGGGGCAGGGAAGTTAAGATGAATGGCCATCAAAGATCTATTGCCCGAGGGGAAAAGATGAAAAGAAAAACATTCAAAAGCCTTCTGACCTTGATGGGCCTCATTTTGACACTGGCATTTCTTTCCCCTCCAGCCGAGGGAAAGACCACCAACGCCCTCCAGCTCTATCCTCCCCTTGATAAGGTCTGGGTAGATCAGAGCCAGATCTACATCGCCGGAATTCTCCAATTGCCCGGGACAAAAGAGGTCAAGATAGAAGGGGTTAAGGTTTCTTCAGGGGAGACAAATGTTGTTCCCCTGAAAGACGGAGCCTTTGGGGTGGTTATCACCCTGAAGAAAGGCCTTAACCGGGTCACCATTGAGGCCAAGGGTTTAAAGAAAGAAGTCCAGATCTTTTACGCCCCCAAAGGGGAAAAACCGCCCGCAGGCTTTAAAAGGCTTTATGTTCACAGTCTTCCGACTCGCCTTGACTGTTCCGAATGCCATCCCAAAAGAAAAGGGCGGCTTGACTTTTCCCTCACCCTGCCGGTGGCCAGCAACTGCACCACCGGTGGATGTCACCAAGAGATAAAAGAAGCCCCTCATCTTCATGGACCTCTTAAGAACAACGAGTGTATTCAGTGCCACAACCCTCACGGGTCAAGTAATCGGAACCAGTTGGTCCGCCAGGGAAGGGAGCTTTGCTTCATCTGCCATGAGGGGACAAAGGCCGAATTTGAACAGCGGGTGGTTCACCCTCCCGGAAAGGATGACTGCCTCAATTGCCATGATCCCCACGGGTCCAAAATGGAGTTCCACCTCAAGGGTGAGGGCAATGTAAGTAGTGTCTGCTTTCAATGCCACGAAAGAAGGCTTTTTAACCGCCGCTACCCTCACGGCCCGGTAGCCGATGGGGAGTGTATCGCCTGCCACAATCATCACGGTTCGGCCTATGATCACCTGCTCTCTGCTCCGCTTAAAGGCGGCAAGATATGTCTCACCTGTCATGAAGACCGTAAAGAAGAATTCTCCATGGCCCATGTCCACCAACCGGTGGCGGAGAGCTGTGCCAATTGTCATGATCCTCATAGCTCCGACTATCGCTATCAGCTCCTTAAGCCCAGCGGGCAGCTATGCATCTCTTGCCATAAAAAGCTAAACCCTGAGGTTATCGCCACTATTAAGGAGGCCAAATACCGCCATCCTTCAGTAGAGGCCGGACGCTGTGTGGACTGTCACCAGCCACACACCTCCAATTATGAGGCCCTTCTTAAGGACTTTGAGGCCGACCTTTGCTTCTCCTGCCATAAGGATCTGGGGCGAGAGGTCCGCAACGCCCAATACCTTCATGGTCCGGTCCAGGATGGAACCTGTGATGCCTGCCATAATCCCCACGGGTCAGCCTTCAGGCGCCTTTTGGTGCGGGATTTCCCGCCGGGCTTTCTAACTGATTACCACCCTGGCAAGTACGATCTGTGCTACAGCTGTCACAATAAAAATGTCATCGAGGTCAAGTTCACCACTGTACTGACCAACTTCCGAGATGGAAATTATAACCTCCACTACGCCCACGTAAGGCGCAAAAACGGCAACTCCTGTAAGGCCTGCCATGCCATCCACGCCAGCAACCAGCCCAAACACATCCGTGAGAAGACAGAATATCGCGGTCTGCGGAAGGAGCTCCGTTTCCAGCTCACCGATACCGGAGGAAGCTGTCTGGTGGGCTGTCACAAGGAGAGGAAGACCTACGATCGGAAGCACCCCCAATTCAAACATCCGGCCAAGTAAGAAAAGGGGGGCCGTCTTTTTGGCCCCCCTGGCCGGAATCCTCCAGGCAGATTTTAGTCTTATCAGGCAAGGCCCCTTTTCATAGGCGTTGATAATTCGGCCACAAGTATCATCTTATGTAATGATGCCTGATAAAAAGATATTGGAGCTAGCCACCCCCTATCTTCCGCCCGGGAAAAAACCGCGTCTTTTTACCGACACCAGTGACTTTATGCGCATCAATCCCTATGACATTATTTGCATCGGCAAGCGGCATTACCTTGTCCTCAGGGAGGAAAAAGAGCGCCGTTTTGGTATGGATGAACCGAAGTACTGGGTCAAGCGCACCATAGAGTTAGAAACGGGCGAACACCGGATCGTAAAGCTCACCTTTCACGAATCTTTTCCCCTCAAACTGGGAGAGATTACCATCATTTGCTATCGTAGCCCGGAAAAGGAGGCCCGTATCCTGGATCTCGTCCGAGGGCACCCTAACTTCATGCAGGGCTTCACCGTCCGGGACACTCGGGGCAATCCGGTTCGGGTCATTGAAATCATTCGGGGAAAGCCCATCGATTATTTTGTGGCCCAGCTTGCCCTTGACCACTACCGCTACTTTCGGGATCACTTCCCCCGCTTCCTGGAATATTTCCTCATCGGCGCCCGGGCCCTGGCCTTCCTTCACGCCCACGGAGAACGCCATGGAGACGTCCGCAGAGACCATCTTTATTTAGAAACAGAGACCATGACTCCCAAATGGATAGATTTCGACTACAACTTCGACTATCAAGAAAATCCCTTTGGTCTAGACATCTTTGGTCTAGGAAGCATTCTCCTGTTTCTAGCCGGCGGGGGGATCTATACCCCGGCCAGAGTGGCCGAGGAGCTGGGGAAAGAGGTGGCCCAAAGAATAGATGAATCCGATTTCAGCCTCATCTACCGCTGGCGAATCATGAACCTTAAAAAACTTTTTCCCTACATTCCCCAGGAGCTAAATTACGTCCTGATGCATTTTTCTACGGGGGCCGAGGTCTTCTATGAATCAGTAGAAGAGTTACTGGAAGACCTGGCCCCAGTAGTAAAAATGGCCAAGGAGGGCAGACATGTATCCACCTAAGAGAATATTAATCGCCCTTGACCCCTCAGAAAACGCCATGAGGGCCGTAGAATATGTAGCCCAGATGCTGGGAGGCCAGAAGGAAATCTTTATAGAGCTCTTTCATGTAGTTAAGGAGCCCCCGGCAGACCTGTTTCCCGATGAAGGCGAGCGGCAAAAGGCCAAGGAGGCCCATGAGAAGGCCATGCTTCAAGTCTTTGAAAAGGCCAAAGACCGGCTTGAGGCCGCCGGAATTCCCCGAGAAGAGGTAATAATCAAGGTCAGGCCCACAAGGGAATCGGTGGCCCGGGTCATCCTGGAGGAGCAGACCAGCGGAAGATTTGGCACTGTTGTTGTTGGCCGCCGTGGTGTTTCCAAGGCCGAGGAGTTCCTCTTTGGCAGCGTCTCTAATAAAGTGGTTCACTATGCTAAGGGGTGTGCTGTCTGGGTGGTAGAGTAATCTCCAGACGTCGCTGGTCTTCCTTAAGGTATTGCATACGCACCAGGATGGCCTCTTCTGGGATTAAATCCGAAGGAAGCCTTTCGGCCCATTCGATAGCTACCACCGAGTCTTTTTCAAGGTAATCCTCAAGGCCCAGATCCTCCACCTGGGCAGGTTCAAGGCGGTAAAGATCTACATGGACGAGGCGAAGACGACCGGGATACTCATTTATCAAAGAAAAGGAGGGACTGACTACATAGTAGTCTTCAGGCACCCCTAGCCCCTCGGCGAGTCCCTGGACAAAAACCGTCTTGCCCACCCCCAAATCACCGTAGAGGAGAACGATCTCCCCTCCCTTAAGGCCCTCGCCTATCTGACGGGCCAGAGATCTAGTCTCCTCAGGGCTTTGGCTGACGACAGTTATCTTCTCCAAGCAGGCCGTCTCCTAATTTTAGTGATAACTCCTGTAGGGAGATGAACTCCCGGATGGTCTTGGGAAGGCGGTCCGCCAGCTCTGTGGGCAAAAATCCGAACGGCCCTCTCTCCTCGGCCAGGGCCTCTCCGGCCAGACCGTGTATATAAACCCCCAGAGAGGCCGCCCAGAAGGCCGGGAGCCCCTGGGCCAGAAGGGCCGCAATGATGCCCGAGAGCACATCTCCCGAGCCTCCGGTAGCCATCCCCGGCCCCCCTGTAGGGTTAATGGCCAGGGCCTCCGCCTCGGCGATCAGTGTTCTGGCCCCTTTAAGGACCACCACCGCCCCGGTAACCTGGGCCAGACTTTGGGCATATTTCAAGCGCCCGGCCTGGATCTCCCGGGCACTGAGGCCAAAGATCCGGCCCATTTCACCCGGATGGGGGGTAAGGACCCTGGGAGCCGGACTCTGGCCAAGCATCTGGGGCCCCATCTCCGCGACCACCGTCAGGGCGTCGGCATCCACCACCAGGGGGTGGGGAAACTCCAGGATGATCTTCCTGGCCAGATCCTTGGTGCCCGGATGAAGGCCCATACCAGGGCCAATGACACCGGCCCGTAGCCGTTTGCTGAAGGAAAAAATAGGCTCGATGGCCTCTGGGGCCAGGGATCCCTCTGAAGTCTCTGGAAGGGGAAGGGTCATAGCCTCCGTCAATTTGGTCTCCAGGATGGAATTCACCCCTTTACCGGCGGCTACCG
Source organism: Thermosulfuriphilus ammonigenes (assembly GCF_011207455.1). Taxonomy (GTDB): domain Bacteria; phylum Desulfobacterota; class Thermodesulfobacteria; order Thermodesulfobacteriales; family ST65; genus Thermosulfuriphilus; species Thermosulfuriphilus ammonigenes. The sequence goes on along the minus strand of NZ_CP048877.1, from coordinate 2,103,192 downwards.
TCACCAGACCGGCCCCAGCCCTTAGGGCCCCCATGGCCGCAAGAGCGGCCGCCCCCGTCTTGCCTGGAGAGCCGGCCACTACAAGCACGTGCCCGAAGGTCCCTTTGTGCCCCTCCGGAGGACGCCGAGGAAGCCATGGCCGGAGAAGATCTGGATCAAGCAGATATCTGGGTTTGGCCTGCCGAGAGATGAGATCTTGGGGCATGGAAATGTCTATTATCTTCAGCTGGCCGACATATTCTGCCCCTGGGAAAAGTACCTGCCCCAGCTTGGGGGCCGCCATGGTGGCCGTAAGGTGGGCCCTGAAGGCCACCCCCAGGACCTTACCCGTATCGGCACAGATCCCAGATGGCATGTCCACAGCTATCCGGTAGGCAGGAGATCTATTGGCCATCTCTAGGGCCTGGGCCAATCGCCCCTGGATAGGCCGCCTGAGGCCGGTGCCAAAGAGGGCATCAACGATGACCTCGGCTTGCCCAAGACCGGCCTCAAGAAGAGGAAGGAGAGAATCTTTAAGGATGGCTACCAGGGCCACTCCGTGGGCCCGGGCCGCCCTGAGGTTTACGGCTGCATCCCCACGAAACTTCTCCTCCGGGGCCAGAAGATAGGCTGTAACCTCAAATCCGCGGGCCTTAAGATGCCTGGCAATGACCAGACCATCGCCTCCGTTGTTCCCCGGACCCACCAGGATGGCCACCCGAGCGCCAGAGGAAAAGCGGCGGCAGACAAGCTCAGCCACTCCTCGGCCGGCGTTCTCCATAAGGATAAGCCCGGGGATACCCAGATCCTCAATAGTGGCTCTGTCCAGAGATTGCATCTCCTGAGCCGTAAAAAGGTACATCTTCATCCCTCCAAAACGACCACCGCCACAGCCACACCTTGCTCATGAGAAAGCGAAACAAAGGCTGTGCGGACGCCAAGGGCCCGGGCCACCTCAGCTGCCCGGCCATGGAACCTAAGCCCCGGGCGACCAGAAGGCTCACGGATAATCTCTATCTCCCTGAAGGAGACCCCTCTCATACCCGTTCCCAGGGCCTTAGAAGCCGCCTCCTTGGCGGCAAAGCGGCCAGCCAGGTGGAGGGCCGGCCGGGGCCGCTTTCGGCAATAGGCCAGCTCCTCAGCGGTAAAAAGGCGATTCTCAAAGCGCCTGCCATGGCGCTTGAGGGCCGCCTCAATCCTGGAGATCTGAACTATATCTACCCCCAACCCCAGGATCATCTTTGTCTAAAAAGGGCCGCCTTTTCAATAAGGGCCCTCATCTCGGCCACAGCCTCCTTGAACCCCACAAATATGGCCCGAGAGACAATGGCGTGACCGATACTGAATTCTTCTATCTCGGCAATAGCGGCCACTGAAGAGATGTTGTCATAGTGGAGACCATGACCGGCGTGAACCATAAGCCCCAGATCTCGAGCCTGCTTAGCCGCCTCCTCCACACGGGCCAGTTCTTCGGCCACGGCTTCCCTCCCCCGGGCCTCGGCGTAATGGCCGGTATGGATTTCAACAATGTCAGCCCCCACCTTGGCTGCCTGTCTAATCTGGGCCGGATCCGGATCGATGAAGATACTCACCTCGATACCCGCCTCCTTGAGGCGAGAGACTACGGGGGCGATCTTTTTGACCCGTCCTTTAAGGTTCAGCCCTCCCTCGGTGGTCACCTCCTGACGTCGCTCCGGGACTAAGGTTACCTGGTCAGGTCTTACCTCCTCCGCAAAGGAGATCATCTCCTCGGTAGCGGCCATCTCCAGAATGAGCCTCGAGGTAACAATCTGACGCAGAAGGCGGACATCGCGGTCCTGAATATGACGCCGGTCTCCCCTCAGGTGGACAACGATACCATGGGCCCCGCCGAGGATGGCCAAAGTGGCAGCCTGAACGGGATCAGGGTAGTCCACCTTACGGGCCTCCCTTACAGTGGCCACATGATCTACATTTACGGCTAACTTCGCCACATCCAGCCTCCTTTCTGGAAAGATCTCGTATATATTCTTAAGAAGGCCAAAGTCCCGGCCAACCAGGGCCTTAAGGAGCTGGCCCTCGGCGTGGGCCATCCTTCGGGCCTCTTTCTCCCCAAGCTCATGGTCGTAACCCAAAAGATGTAAGAGTCCGTGGATGGCGAGGTGAAGAAGGCGTTCTAACAAGGGACAAGAGAGCTTACGGGCCTCCCTTTTGGCCGTGTCCACCGAGACAATGATGTCTCCAAGAATCTCCCCCCCCTGGGGGAAGGAGAGGACATTAGTCGGTCGGTCGCGGCCCAGATACTCTCTATTGAGCCTGGTTATATCCTCATCGGTGGTGAGGACCAGGGCCAGCTCAGTTTCGGGGGGAAGCTCAAGGATCCCCAGAGCCCTCTCTAAAAGGGCCTGGAGTTTTCTCACCGGCACCCCCCGCCCCCAGCGGTTATGGACGATCACCGCCATTTTTTAAACCTTGAAGCGAAAGATGACCACATCGCCGTCTTGAACGATATAGTCCCGGCCCTCAAGACGCAGCAGCCCCTCTTCTCGGGCCGCCTGATATGACCCCAGACGAACTAAATCTTCCCAGAAGATAACCTCGGCCCGGATAAAGCCCCGTTCCATATCGGAGTGGACAGCCCCCGCCGCCTTGACGGCAGTGGTTCCGGCCCGGATGGTCCAGGCTCTAACTTCTTTCTCCCCGGCGGTAAAAAAGGAAATGAGATCAAGAACCCGGTATCCGGCCTGGATGAGATGATCCACCGCCGACTCATAAAGCCCGTATTCCTTCCGAAAGACCTCAGCCTCCTCCGAGGGAAGCTGACTGACTTCAAGCTCCAGGGCCCCCCTTATGACCACCAGGGCCGCCGCCTCAACCTTAAGGCTGGGGGCTTCGGCCTCATCGCCCAGGTTGAGGACCACCACCACCGGTTTGGCGGTAAGGAAGGCAAAACCTTTGAGCTCCGGGGCCTCTGAGATCTCCCGGTCGAGTCTTAAGGGACGGCCGGCCTCAAGCATCTCCCGGGCCTTTAAGAGAAGTTCATACTCCCTGGCAGGGGGCCTTTTTCCTCTCTTGGCATCTTTTTCAAGGCGCTCAAGCCGTCTCTCAACGGAAATGAGATCCGTGATCACCAGTTCGGACTCCAGGCGATCAAGATCAGCCTGGGGCTGGGGCGGGAGACCAGCCAGGTCAAAGGCCCGAACCACATGAAAGAGGGCCTGGGCCGGACGAAGGGCAGCAATTAGCTCCTCTAGACGACCATCGCGAGCCTTATCCTCAGAAAACTCTACGGCCACATCGACAAACTCCACCGTAGCCGGGGTTATCTTGGAGGGGTTAAAGAGACGGGCCAGGGCCGAGAGCCGAGCATCGGGCACTTGAACCACCGCCAGATTAGTCCCCCGGTGCCAGGCCCCGGCCCGGGAGAGCTCTGCTCCCCGGCCAGTAAGGGCATTAAAAATGGTTGTCTTCCCCGAGCCTGGCAAACCAATGATGCCTATCTTCATGGCCCCTAAGCCTAGGAAGATAGGCATCAGATGTCAACCAAGATCAGGAGGAGGTGACCCCCTTGCGAGAGAACTCGATAAGCTCCCGAAGATGATGAAGTACCTGGTCGAAACAAGGCTTTATCTCCTGGTGGAGCCTTTTCAGGGCCGCCTCAAGCCCCCCTCCCCCTTTAAGGTCCTCCTGGATTTTAACTACTGATTGATGAAGCTGGCTGTGGACAGGAACGAGACGGTCGATGATTTCTCTCTCTTCCTGGCCTTTTATCTCGGCCTGGGAGAGCCAGCGCCCCAGGGCACAACGGGTGGGGTTGGTCTCTACCTGAGGAATCTCCTCTTTGAGGATGGCCTGAAGAACCTTCTCCCGCCACTGAAAGTGCTGCATGAGGATTCCAGTCAGCTTAAGGTGGCCCAGGGCATTGGCCTCGGCCCTCTGAACCGTTTCCGGACTTATTCGGTACTGATTGGCCACCAGCCGTATTTCCTGAGCCAAATCCTCAATGACCTCCCGGGCCAGGTCGAGCTTGGCCGTAAGGGCGGCGAAGGCCCTAATTCGCCGGGCCATATTCTCAGACCGCTTTTCTATTTCTCGAACCCCCTCAGCCCCCTGAGTAATGCTCTCTTTAATCTCTGAGACCGTGGCTGTCTGCTCCTCCGTGGCGCTGGCGATGGTGTTGGAGAGGTCATTTACCTGATGGACAATCTGGGTGATCTCCTCCACCGAGGCCACAGCCTGCCCAATATCCTTCTGAATGGTTCGGATGGTGTGCTCGATTTCCTCAGTGGCCTTGGCCGTCTGGCGGGCCAGCTCCTTGACTTCGCCGGCGACCACGGCAAAGCCTTTTCCGGCCTCCCCGGCCCGGGCGGCCTCAATGGTGGCGTTTAGGGCCAGAAGGTTGGTCTGCTCAGCAATAGAGTTGATCACCTGAATAATCTCTCCGATCTTCTTTGAGCTGGTGCTCAATCTTTTTATCAGTTCGTTGGTTACCACCGCCTTTTCCTGGGCCTTAGTGGTCACCTGGGCCGCTTCGGCCACGCTTTTGGCGATATCTGCCGTAGCGGTGGCCATTTCCTCACTGGCCCGGGCTACGGCCGAAAGGCTTTCAGCGGCCTGTCTGGAAGCGGTTACCAATTCCATCATCTCCTGATCCGCCTCTTGAACCCCGGCTTTTATCTCTCCATTTACCAGATGAAGATGGCCTGAGGCCTTCTCCAGAGAATCACCCTGGGTCTTGAGGGTGAAGACCAACTGCCCCATGCTATAGACGAGATTGTTGATCATCAGAGAAAGAAGATAGACCTCCCTGGCCACCAAAGGGGGCTCCATCTCTCGGAGGTGACCACGGTTTATCTCCTCAAGGATGGAAAGGGTCTCCCTTAAGGGAGAGGAAAGCCCTTTTTTAACCAAACCAAAGACGATAATTACCGAGAAGATAAAGGCCAAGATAATGGCTAGATAAAGGTTTTTCGACCAGTAGAGGCCGGCTAGAGAAAGAAGACAGGCTAAAATAAGTGCCCCGAGTAGCCTTATCTCCAGGGGAAGACTGGTCAGTTGTTTTTTCAGGAATCTTTGGAGCATAATCACCTCCCTGAGAAACTTATAACTAAGGAATCGTCTAGATCTTTTCTAAACTTGACTGAATGTTTAGCTTTGTGCTTTAACTTTTTAGAAAAAATTAAACAATTATTGACTAATATTTGTAAGTTTTGATTTTTGAATTATAAAAAATGACTTAAACAATATTTAAACAATGTAAGGCTGCAGGCGGCTACACGAGATCGCCGTCAGCTCCTTCCCTTTCCGGGGGCTTATCCCTAAGGCATGAAGGCACGATGTTTCCAGGATCAAAAGCCAAACTTGAGGTCTGAAGAATCACCTGAGGTCTTGAGTCAATGAAAAAGCTCTGGATCGAAGCCGCAGTTACCGTGCCCCAGGAGGCCGCCGAGGCCGTGGGCTACTTTTTAAGCAATCTCACCGGCAGGGGGGTAGTGGTGGAGTCCCTGCCTCCGGACAGCGGAGATGAACCTTGGCGAGAGCGAATCAAGGCCTATTTTAGTGAAGAAGATGTCCTCTCCTCGTCTCTGGGTCAGCTTCTACGCTATTTGGCCGATCTCGAGGAGACCTTTCCCGGAGTTCTTAAATGGCCGGTGGAAACCCGGCTCCTTTTTGAGGAGGATTGGACCAGGGGTCTCAAAGAGCTCTTTGCCCCTCGCCGATTGGGCAAAAAGATAGTCGTTAAGCCTTCCTGGGAGGTCTATATTCCCCGACCGGAAGATATTGTCGTGGAGATAGACCCGGGCCTGGCCTTCGGAACCGGAAGTCACCCCTCAACCTATTTAGTAATAGAGATCCTGGAGGAGCTTTTTGAAAAAGGGCTCTTCTGTCCCTACGTGCTGGATGTGGGCACCGGCACCGGGATCCTGGCCATCTGCGCCGCCAAATTAGGGGCCAAGGCCGTGGTGGGAATAGACATTGATCCAGAGGCCGCCGAGGTGGCCCGGAATAATGTCCTCAAAAACGATGTCCACAGACGGGTGACCATCACCACCAGCCCTATTTTCCAGCTGGCCGATCTCTTTGATCTTGTTCTGGCCAACATCGGGGCCTATGAGCTAGAACTCCTGGCTCCAGATATCGCTAGGCACCTTAAGACCGGGGGCCTGGCCATCCTCTCCGGTATCCTTAAGGAGCAAAAAGAAGGGCTTGTTGAGACCTACGGGAGGCATAACTTTCTTCTCCTTGAGGAAAGAATCGACAAAGAATTCGGAGAATGGACGGCTCTTGTTCTCAGAAAGATGGCTTAAGGCGCCTCTTCTGCCCCCAGGCCCAGGCGGGAGAGAGACTCTGGCTTTCCCCGGAAGAAGGCCACCACCTGGCTCGAGTCCTCAGGGCCAGAGCGGGCCAGGAAATCTTGCTTCTTGATGGAAAGGGCGGGCTCCTGCTGGCCCGGGTGATAAAAATCGACAAAAAAGGGGTATTGGTGGAGGGAATAAAAAGCCTGGTCAAGGCCCCCCCGCCGCCGGCCCTTACCCTCCTTCAGGGGTTAATAAAAGGCGAAAGGCTTCGCTGGCTTGTCCAGAAAGCCACCGAACTGGGAACCACCAGAATCGTTCTCTTTCAGAGCCGCTACAGTATCGTCCACCGACCTGGAAAGGAAAAGCTCAAAACCCTTGAGCGCATCTCCATAGAGGCCCTCAAACAGTCCGGACGACTCCACCTCCCGGAGATAATTGGTCCTCTTCCTTTTAAAGAGGCCCTCAAGAATTTTCGAACGGCTACAAACCTTATCCTCCATGAAAAAGAAGAACAGAGAAGACTGCCCGAAGCTCTTAACTCCGCCCCCCTTACCCTTGCAGTCGGCCCTGAAGGAGGTTTTAGCCCGGAGGAGGTGGAGTTGGCCCAAACTCTTGGCTATCTCTCCGTCCGTCTGAGTCGGGCCACCCTTCGGGCAGAGACCGCGGCTCTGGCCGCCGTAGCTGTAGCCGCCAGCAAGTTCGATCTTTAACACCTCCCTGGTCAAAATTTATCCCTCCAGGGCTCTTTTCAGACAAAGTTCAAAAATTGCTTGCAGCAATTTTTGAAATGAAATTTTGCATCTTTCAGCAAAGAGAAAAATTTCACTTAAGAACCGCAACTTGTCCTCCGATAAGGCCTTACAAAGCTGAAGCGAAGGAGGCTTTATGAAACGGGTTCCCCTTCTCGCTGTTTTGGTGTTCATGTCTTGTCTTTGGTCTTTTTCACCATCCTTTGCCGGAGGCCAGGAACTTTTTCTTTCCAAGTGTGGTTCCTGCCACCGCAAAGGAGGCCAGGCCCCGCCGGTTAATCCCGCCGACAAAGCGGCCCTGGTCTGGAAAAAATACTTCCGCCGCCAGCGTCATCCAGTAGACCTCAGCTCAAAGATCGCCCCTCAAGAACTCCAGGAGATTGTCTCCTATCTTGAAAGCCATGCCGCCGACAGCGATCAGCCCGAGGCTGCGGTCATCCCCAAGTAAGGAAAGGAGGAGAGTCCATGGTTAAGAGGATGATATTGACTTTGGGAGTCCTTTTGAGCCTCACCTTAGCCGCCCACTTAGCCCTGGCCCAGGAGATGGTCACCATTCCCGCTGAGGCCTACAAGGAGATCTTAAAGCGTCTGGACACCCTCCAGAAACGCGTGGAACAGCTGGAAAGAGAGCGGGCCGGAGGCCAGTCACTTGAAGCCCGGACCAAGCGAATGGAGAAAGACATTGCCGAGATTTACGATACCCTGGACGAGGTGGAGACCAAGACCCTTAAGGATAAGATCAATCTGGGGGCCGAACTCCGCACCAGGGTGGATTTCTATCGCCTGCGGGACTATCTGGACCCCAACACCCAACAGAAGGGCGACTGGGTAAACGACAACTACTGGAGTAACCGCTTTCGTCTCAACCTGGAGGCCAAGATACGGCCGAACCTTCTCTTCCATGGCCGGCTGGCCGTCTATAAAAACTGGGCCGATAGCGATCGGATCACCATGTATTCTGATCCAAATCGGGCCCATGTGCCTGACAACACCAGTCTCAAGCTTGATCGGGCCTATGTGGACTGGATCATCCCTCAGGCCCCGGTGCCCTTGGCCCTGACCTTTGGGCGGCACCCCTCCACCGAAGGCCCTCCCTTTGAATTCAAAGAAAATCGTGTCCGTCAGTCCACCTATCCGGCCCTTCTCTTTGACGGTGAGGCCGACGGCGTTGTGGCCACAATAGGTCTCGAGCGCTATCTGGGCTGGAAGAACGCCGGTTTTCGTATTGCCTACGGGAAAGGCTACCAGTCAGATGACGATTTTTATATCTACCTTGACGATCGTCGGGGGCTGGACGACTTAAACGTCTTGGGGCTCTTTTTTGAGACCGAGCTGCCAAGCCTGCCCAGGAGCCTTTTGGTCCTGAGCTGGGTTAAGGGGTGGAATTTTGTCGATCTTCCCACCAATACCCAGAAAAACCTGGGTGATATGCAAATCTTCGGCCTCCATGTTCAGGTTCCTCAGCTTTTCTCTGGACTGGACGTCTTCTTTTCTTGGGGGCTTAACAAGAGCGATGCCAATGGAAACTGGGTAAACCTCTCTTCTGTGGGCCTTGGTAATGTAGGGCTCCTTTCAACCTACGGGAACAAGGATCGCACCGGATGGGCCATCTATACCGGGTTCAGGTACACCCTTCCCTGGGCCAGGCTCAATCACCCCAAAATCGGCTTTGAGTACAACCATGGGAGCAAATACTGGTTCAGTTTTACCCAGGGTAGCACAGAGATATACAACAAACTTGCCTCAAGGGGCGATGTTTTTGACTTCTATTATATTCAACCCTTCAACAAAAATCTCTTCCTTCGGGCAGGATACACATACATAAACTATGACTACAGCCTTAGCGGATGGCACATTGGAGAGCCACAAAAAACCGATCAAGAACTAACAGACTTTTATCTCCTGTTAGATTGCCGCTTCTAGAGGAGATAAAAATGGAAGCATTAAGAAGATATTCTGTTAAAATTCGGCTATTTTCTTTACTAATAATAGCAGGATTAGCTCTCATTATACTTACTACTTTAAACTGGATAAAATTAAAAGAAGTCTCCAGCAAAGGGTTAGAAATAAAAAAGGCGGCCGAGGATTTATTAGAAGAGAGCAACTCAAACTTTGAAATCACCAAAATTATCGGAGACATTCATTCCAATCTGACACTTTTTTTGCAAACAGGAGAGAAAGATTATCTCGACAAATTCAAAGAGCAGTTCAAAAAGATAGAAGCAAAAAGAAACAAAAAAGAAATAAAGAAGATAGCAGAAGAGATAAAAGTATTTTCAATAAGAATAGAAGCCCTTAAGGAAAACAGAAAAGCCTTTCGCAATGTGGAACAAGAAATACTCAATCGTTCACTAATAGTGCAGGAACAACTCCGATCAGAAAAGGCCCTCAGACTCTGGAGGGAGATCCTGAACGCCTTTGCCGCTTATCATAAATTATCTGCTGAAATTCTTTACTCCCCAAAGGTTGTAGATATTAGCCAGATGTCAGCCAGGGTGGAAAAAACTGTCCAGAGCGTCTCCCAAAAGGCGGCTTCGCTTCCGAGTTCCGAGGCCCGGCCTCTGCGCTCTCTGGCCGATCTTCTATACGACCTGGATGATGCCGCGGCCACAGTGATGGCCATAAAGAAAAAGGTCGCCAGCAGCCAGAAGAAGGTCATGGCCGACCTTAAGCGTCTTGAGGGCCTGCTGCGCGGAAGCTCTCAAGATCTAGGCTCTCGGACCGCTGCCCTTCTTCAAGAAAGCCAGGACATCGTGGCCCAAACGGTGACTTTTTCTTTGGTGGTATTGGCACTTAGCCTTCTCTGCCTGGGCTTTTTGGGATCAGCTCTAACTAGATCTATTCTAAAGCCTATAGAGAACCTGGTGGAGATCCTCCAGATGATGTCCCGGGGTGATCTCACCCAGCGCCTGAAGACCAACGGTCGAGACGAGTTGGCCCAGCTGGCCGTCAGCTTTAACCGCTTTCTGGATCACATCACCTCGCTGGTAAGAGAGGTTAAGGGCTCGGCCGAAGAGGTGGGAGGGGCGGCCGGGGATCTCGACTCTATGGCCAAAGAAATGCTGGGCGAGGCCCAAGGATCCCTTAAGGCCTCAGAGGAAGCCCTGGGAGACACCAAGGCCCTGGTGGAATTTATGCGAGAGACGGCCACCATGATCGACAACCTGGCCCAGGCCACCCGAGAGATCGCCGAAAATACCGGCCTGGCGGCTGAAGAGGCCCAAAAATTGGCCGAAAGCATGAACCAGAGCAAGGAGATCATCGACCAGTTAAGTGGCCGGGCCCAACAGATACACTCGGTAGTGGAGCTTATTCGATCCATTGCCGATCAAACCAGCCTTCTGGCCTTAAACGCCACCATTGAGGCCGCCCGGGCCGGGGAGGCCGGAAAAGGCTTTGCCGTGGTGGCCGGCGAAGTCAAGGAGCTGGCCCGCCAGACAGCCGAGGCCACCGAAAAGATTGCCCCTATCATTGAGGCCATTCTCCAGGACATCCGGGCCGCCGTAAACAGCGTCGCCGAGAACGTAGCCGCCACCTCCAGGATGCAGGATGCGGCCAATACCGTGGCCACAGCCGTAGAGGAACAAACCGCCACTTACCAGGAAATCAATCGTCAGGTCCAGAGTTGCCAAGGGAGCACCGAGATCGTTCAGGAGCGAATTGCCTTCTTAAAGTCTGAGGCTGCCAAAAATCTAAAGGAGGCCCAGGAGCTTACCGAACGCGCCCGCCTCCTCCACCGAGAATCTCAGAAATTAAAGGAAACAGTCACTGGCCTTAAGGTCTGATGGATTGGATGGGGTCCCTAAAGGGGAGCTCCATCCATCCTTACAGGCATTGCCAGCCTTTACCAAGGCTTCTTAAAATAAGCCCATGTTCCGCCTTAAGGACTACGACTACGAACTCCCCCAGGAGCTCATTGCCCAGTATCCTCCCCAAAAACGGACTGAATCCCGGCTCCTGGTCCTCGATCGAGCCAGCGGAAGGCTCGAGCACCGCCGCTTTGGGGACATAGAAAGATACTTTCGACCTGGGGATCTTCTGGTGGTCAATGATACCCGGGTCTTTCCGGCCCGGCTTATCGGACGCAAAAGAAGTGGTGGCCGGGTGGAACTTTTGCTTCTAAGGCTACCGCAAAGCGGACCCGTCCCGGCCCTCTTTCGAGGAAAAAGGCCCCGGATAGGTCTTAAACTTATATTTCCAGAGGGGCTTGAGGCAGAGATTACGGCTGTTGGCAAAAATGGCCAAGTAGAGGTTATCCTTAAGGGCTCCGGAGATCTCCTCGAAGTTCTTGAACGCGTAGGCCATGTCCCTCTTCCGCCCTATATTCGGCGCCCGGACACTGCCGAAGACCGCTTCCGGTATCAGACCCCTTTTGCCCGCCGTCCGGGAGCTGTAGCCGCCCCTACCGCCGGCTTTCACTTCTCCGAGGAGCTTCTCTTGAGGCTGAGGGAAAGGGGGATCATCATCACCAGCATTACCCTTCACGTAGGCTACGGGACCTTTGCGCCCATGAAGGTCGAGGACATAAGGGACCACCAGATCCACGCCGAATATATCGAAGTAAGCCCCCAGACAGCCCGCCTTATAAACCTGGCCCGCCAGGAAAAGCGGGCCATCTTTGCTTGCGGGACGACCACCTTAAGGGCCCTGGAGCACGCCGGCCGTAGCGGACAGCTTGAACCAATGAAGGGCTGGTGCGATCTTTATATCTATCCGGGATTCTCTTTTAAGATAGTAGACCATCTGATAACCAACTTTCATCTGCCCCGCTCCTCGCTCCTTGTTTTAGTCTCGGCCTTTGCCGGAAGAGAGAAGATTCTGGCCGCCTATCGGGAGGCCATCACCCGGCGGTATCGCTTCTTCTCATACGGGGATGCCATGCTTATCCTTTAGGAGAGTGCTATCCTCGGGAGGAAATGATTTTGCACTCGAGGAAAGTTTTAGTAAACTTGGTCCAGATTCTGTTGCTTTCCGTGAGGTGGAAGCACCCTTGTCCATGACAAACTCTTAATCAGGTAGGCCAAATGGGTGAGGAAGTCGCTACCAAGGACTTAGAACCAATTGTCCAAAGGGTGAAACAAAAAATCAGGGATTACGAAAGATATTCCTTTAGTCATGTCCAGGGCCGGGCCCTGCGGGCCTTTTTTGATCTGGCCCAGGAGTATGAAACCTTAGACAACTTTTATCGTATCTGTGTCACCATTCCTCGAGAATTCTTGGGCTACCAGTGTCGTCTGTATATCCTGTCTAAAGACGGGCGCCTCTACCTGGTGGCCGACAGCCAAAAGGGGCTTCTGCCGCCGGGAACCATGGCTCCAAAGACCCTCTGTCTTTCGGAAACCCCCTACGAGAAAAATGGTTCCCTCTTTTGTCCCATTCGCGGGAACCGCCGCCTGATCACCAAGCTTCCCTTCCATCAGGAGGAGGAAGTCATCGGGATCCTGGAGGCCTTTCCTCTGGAGAGGATGGACGACAAAGATCGTCTTTTTTTTGAAAAATATGCCAATCGGATCGGCTACAACCTTCACAACAAGATCCTGGCCGCCGAAAACATTCGTCACTTAAGGTTTATCAACAATCTGGTGGCAGACATCGAGCACAATGTCATTGTGCCCAACCTGCGCTACCGAATCTTCTTCAACCGCCTGCGTCGAGAGTTAAAGAGACTGGGGGAGCTGGAGACAGCCTTAAGAGAGGAACTCTCCTCCTCTGAACCGCCGAATCTTGAACGTATAAAGCGTTTGGCCGCAGGGATCTTTAACATCCGATGCCAAATAGAAACAGAGATCAAAGAGATCGAAAAACACTATGAGAACACCAGTCTTTTTCTGGAGACCCTTCTGCGACGGGATCACTTCGAAAGGGGGGAGCTAGTCCTTAGAAAGCGGCCCTGCCGCTTCTACAAGGAGATAATCGCCCCCCAGCTTGAACGCTATGAGAAGCGTCTGCTTCGACGAGGCATTAAGATAGACAACCGTCTGGGCGGTATCCCTGAGGATGAGGACATCCCCCTGGCTGTGGATGTGGGGCTTCTCTCTCAGGTCTATGCCAATCTCTTCTCCAACGCTGAAAAATATACTCGGGAGGTGGAAAACCAGGGACACAAGGTGAAGTTTATGGCCTTCGGTCGAGAAATTATCCCCGATTACTTTGGCCCTGGGAAACCAGGGATAAAATTCAATGTCTTTACCACCGGCCCCCATCTCTCCCCCCAGGATGTGGAGAAAATTTTCCACGAAGGCTACCGGGGCACCAATATAGAAAACGAACCGGGCACCGGGCACGGCCTTCATTTTGTCAAGAAGGTCATCGAGGTCCATGGTGGTGTGGTCGGTTACGAGCCCAAACCCCTGGGTAACAACTTCTACTTCATTCTTCCCTTGAAAAGCGAACCGGCCCCGAGCAAGGAAGACGGCTTCTAAGCAAAGTCCATGTTTCCCCTAAGGGACAACATCCCTTCACGGACCTTCCCGGCTGTAAACTACCTTTTGATCAGCCTGAATCTGGCCGTCTTCGTCTATGAGCTCATCCTGGGGCCTAAGGGTCTTGAGACCCTGGTCAGGGAATACGGCCTGATTCCGGCCCGTTTCAACTATCTTCTCCAGGTCGATCCTTTAGCCATAGAGGGCTGGCTTGTCCCCCTTTTTAGTTCCATGTTCATACACGCCGGCTGGCTTCATCTTATTGGCAACATGTGGATGCTCTACATTTTTGGAGACAACGTCGAGGATCGGCTAGGACACGGGCGGTATCTTCTTTTTTATATCCTCTCTGGTCTGGGGGCAGCCGCCTCTCAGCTCAGCGCCCACCCCTTCTCTGGGGTGCCTATGGTCGGGGCCTCAGGGGCCATCTCTGGGGTCATGGGCGGGTATCTTCTGCTTTTTCCCCGGGCCCGAGTTTTAACCCTGGTGCCCATTTTCTTCCTGGTGACCATCGTTGAGATCCCCGCCTTCGTCTTTCTGATCTTCTGGTTTTTGATCCAGTTCCTAAGCGGAACCTTCGCCCTCCTCATCCCCGGAGAACTGAGAGGGGGAATCGCCTGGTGGGCCCACATCGGCGGTTTTATCACCGGGGCTGTGCTGATCTTCTTCCTGGCCTGGCGGCGAAGAAGATGAATATACCTTGCGAGCAAAGATGAGGTAGCCGGTGTGACCTATCATTCGATCTTCGGGCCGGAGACGTTCAGGATTGGCCTTATAGAAGCGGATCATGGTCTCTAAGACCTCCAGGGCACAAAAGGCCTCCTGTTCAAGGGATCTAAGGACCTCAGAGACCTGGTTGGCGGTGGGAACAAGGATCCCCAGGGGGGCCCCTCCCTTGAGGGCCCGCCAGGCCGAAGGAATAAGCTCCCAGGGGGTCTTCAAATCAAGAAAAAGGGCGTCAGCTACCTCTTCCTCTTCAAAGGCCCGGGCCTCAGGCCCTTTAAAAATCACCCTTTCGGTGAGTCCGGCCCGGATAAGATTCTCTTTGGCCTGCTGGAGATGACGTTCGTTATGCTCGTAGGTGATTACCCGGCCCTCCTCCCCCACCGCCCAGGCCAAGGCCAAAAGGAGGCTTCCGCTCCCGGTACCGCATTCAATCACCGTCTGCCCCGGCCCCACCCCTAATTTGAGTAAGATATAGCCAATATCCTTGGGATAGATGATCTGGGTGACCCGACGGATCTTCATGATCCGGTCGTAAATAGTCGGTCTGAGGGCAAAGAAGGCCTCCCCCTTTTTACCCCTTACCACCTCGCCAAATCTTCGCCCGACAAGAGAGGCCAGAGGGAGGCTGTCGCGATGGGTCTGAAATGAACGGTCCTCAACCCTAAGAAGATAGCTCCGGCTGGCAGAAAGGAGCAGAACCCAATCTCCCTCTTGAATGATTTCATCCATGGACTACTCGGCCTCCAGAAAGGCCCGGTAGGCCCGATGCGTCTCAAAAAGATCGACCTTGTGGCAAATCTCAAAGGGAGAGTGCATAGAAAGAAGTGGAGGGCCCATGTCAACGATATCCAGACCCTGAAAAGCCAGATACTTGGCCACCGTGCCTCCGCCACCTTCGTCCACCTTGCCGAAATCTACGGCCTGCCAGGTTACTCCGGCGCGATTTAGCACCTGACGCAGCCAGCCCATGTATTCGGCCCGGGCCTCACTGGCACCATACTTACCTCCGTGGCCGGTATACTTACTTATGGCTACCCCCCGCCCCATCTTGGCATCGTTGCGCTTTTCGTGAACCTCTGGCCAGTCAGGATCCATGCCGGCGGTAACGTCGGCAGAGATGGCCCGGGTGCGAAAAAGGAGCTCCAGAACCGAGTCGGCCTCAAGGGCCCTTTCGCCCCAGAGGCGAAGCAGACGAGAAAGGACCAGTTCCAGAAAGCGACTCTTGGCCCCGGTGTTGCCATCACTGCCGATCTCCTCCCGATCCAGAAAGAGAAGAAGCACGGTCTCCGGAAGTCTTCGGGCCTCAAGGAGGGCGGTCAGTGATGTAAAGGCACAGATGCGATCGTCTTGACCATAGCCACCCACAAAGGCCCCATCCAAGCCCACGTCTCTGGCCGGCCCGGCGGGAACGATCTCGATGTCGGCAGAGACAAAGTCTTCCTCCACCAGGCCAAAACGGTCGGATAAAATCTTAAGCACTCCCAACTTGACCCTTTCAGCAGCCCCCTCCTCCGCCGGAAAAGGGAGACCACCAAAAAGAACATTTAACTTCTCGCCGGCAATAGCCTCCGAGAGCTTCTTTTCCCCTTGAGCCTTTCGAGCCAGATGAGGCAGTAGATCATTGATACAGAAGACCGGCCCCTCCTCGCCGAGGACAAAGTCAACGCGACGACCGTCAGCCTTGATAACCACCCCGTGGATGGCCAGAGGACGGGCCAACCACTGAAACTTCTTGATTCCCCCATAATAGTGGGTCTTAAGATAGGCCAGGTCCATCTCTTCGTAGAGAGGATTGGGTTTAAGATCAAGCCGGGGGGAATCAATATGGGAGGCGATGATCTTAAGCCCTCTGGGGCCTTCCTCCCCCCGAACCGCCAGGGCCAGGGCCTTCCCGCGGTTGGTGAAGATCAGGCGCTCGCTTTTGGGGGTGGCCTCCTCAAAGAGAGAGAATCCGGCCTCCCTGGCCCGGGTGAGGATAAAATCGGCACATTCCCTTTCCGTTTTCACCTGGGAGATGAAGTCCCGATAGCCCCTGGCATATTCGAAGACCTCTTCTTCCTTGTCCCTAAGCCGATCCCAACCCAGTGGTCTTTCTTGAAAGAGCTTTCTTTTGGTCTCCTGATAGAGTTTTTTACTCGTCTTTTTAGACACGACCTCCTCCTTGAAGAAAAGGCTTCAATCCTTTATCTGATTAGTCGACCTAGCTCGGCCTCGATCTTTTCCGGATCGGCCAGATTGTAGGATAGAA
Organism: Thermosulfuriphilus ammonigenes; assembly: GCF_011207455.1. GTDB lineage: Bacteria > Desulfobacterota > Thermodesulfobacteria > Thermodesulfobacteriales > ST65 > Thermosulfuriphilus > Thermosulfuriphilus ammonigenes. The sequence continues at coordinate 2,086,790 of NZ_CP048877.1, read as the reverse complement.
GTTTCCGCAGATGGGCAAAACTTTCAAGATCGGTCTCTGTAACCACTATAGCGAAGCCGTCCGGTCCATGACGGACGACCTCACCGGTAAAGATAAGCTCGACCGGGGGCTCGGCCCCAGTAAGTTTGACCTTTACTTGACAGATTTCTCCTACAGGGGGCCTCTCGGGAGCAACCACGTAAAGACCTTTAAGGCTTATGTCTTTAAGATTCTTGGCCGCCAAGCGGCGCCGTTCAAACAGGACCTCAACCTCGGTCTTAAAGGGAACCCGGGAAAATCTGCGTCTGTCCTTCATATGCGGGCCTCCAGGAGGGATCTTTATATCACATCTGGATATCATATCGAACTAAATCCGGACCTCAGCAAATATTAATGGGAAGGGCATCGACTATTTTGTCCCTCATTAACAGGGTTTCTGTAAGGGCACCAAAAAAGAAGAGACAAAAGAAGTTTTGATATCCTCCCGATAGGAGTAAAAAGAAAGAAAAAGATTTGGTTTTTTATTATAGGCATTATTTAGCAATAACAGCATTAAAAAAATCATGCCTCCAGGGAGCCTTATCTTTCTTGAAGAACCTCTAGGTCTTAAGCGTCTTGGAGAACCCGTAAGTGTAGGGGTCCCTTGGCCCCGCGGGTTTGTCCGGGAGCCAGAAGAGCTGGCCTTAGTGGACGAAAAGGGCCAGGCCGTACCCTGCCAGGTCACCCCTTTGGTCCGATGGCCTGACAGAAGTATCAAGTGGGCCCTGGTTGATTTTCTGGCCACGCTTCCGCCCAAAGGAAAGACTACTTACTCTATTATCCAGGGGCCTCCCTCAAAGCCCCCTGTCAGCCTTAGCACCCATAAGGGGCCCGCCGGCCTGGAGATCAACACCGGAGCGGCTGTCTTCAGACTCTCCCTGGAGGATGTCCTTCCAGAGGTCGTAATTCTGCCTGAGAAAGCCCCTCAAATGCGCCTTCTCTGGCGCCTCAAAGGAAGCCGGGGCCAGGAAGTACCCTTTAAGAGAGAAAAGGCCACCTTTGAGGTCTCTGGCCCCCTACGAGCCACCTTACTTGTCCGGGGAACTTTCCGCTGCCGGCGTCAAGGGCTTGACCTCCGTTTTCGGCAGAGGCTCTCCTTTTTTGCCGGGCTTTCTATGGTTCGGGTGGAAGTAGAGCTCCTCAATCCCCGGAGGGCTCGTCATCGGGGTGGCTACTGGGATCTGGGAGATCCAGGCTCCATGTTCATCAGGGATTTCTCCTTCCTCCTTAAGACGCCCATCAGAGAGGCCTGGATTCAGCCAGATAGCCACACCGAACCCCTTTACCTCCATCCTCCTCAGATGACTCTTTATCAGGACTCCAGCGGTGGAGATAACTGGCAGAGTCGAAATCACGTAAATCGTCATGGGAAAATCCCCTTAAAATTTAAGGGGTTCCAGCTCAAGACCCCCGGGAAGATTAGCCAAGGCCTGCGGGCCACCCCTTTCCTGCGTGTGGCCGGCCTCGGGGCTCAGGTATCTTTGGGGATGACCCACTTCTGGCAGAACTTTCCCAAGGCCTTAAGGTGCCAAGAGTCAGGCTTCAGCCTGGGGCTGTTTCCGGAAGAACACGCCGATCTTCATGAACTCCAGGGAGGGGAGAGAAAAACCCACGTCTTCTGGCTGGCCTTCTCACCTGCCGGTGTTGCCCCTCCCTCCCTTCTCTGGCTCGCGGCTCCCCTTGTCCCCTGCCTTGATTCGACCTGGGTAGAAAGAAGCGGAGCCCTTAACTTCTTTCTTCCGGAGAAAGAGGACCCGCATCGTCTCTATCACCATCTACTTCAGGAGGCCATTGAAGGCCCGCAGTCTTTCTTTGTTAAGAGAGAAGTAATTGACGAATATGGCTGGCGCCATTTCGGTGACCTTTATGCCGACCATGAAAACGCCTTCAACCAGGCCTCCACTCCCCTTATATCCCACTACAACAACCAGTATGACGTGATATACGGAGGTCTCTTCCGGTTTCTCCGTTCGGGGGACAGACGCTGGTTTCATCTGGCCGATGAGCTGGCCAGACATGTCTATGATATAGACATCTATCATACAGATGAGGACAAACCTGCTTACAACCATGGCCTCTTCTGGCACACCTATCACTATGTTGACGCCTACCGGGCTACTCACCGTTGCTACTCTCGAGACGCCGGAGTTACCGGAGGAGGCCCCTCCAATGAGCACCTTTACTCCTCGGGCCTCCTTCTGCACCACCTGCTCACCGGAGACCCTCGCTCCCGGGAGGCTGTTATCGAACTGGCTGAGCACGTAATAGATATGGATCGTCCTTACAAACTCCTTACCTGGATCGACCGAAGTCCTAGTGGTCTGGCCAGCCAGACAAGAGACCCCTGGTATCACGGACCAGGGAGAGGCGCCGGCAACTCCATAAACTGCCTCCTTGAGGCCTTCCGGCTCACCCAGAGGAGAAAATATATCCAGAAGGCCGAGGAGCTCATCCGCCGCTGCATCCATCCCGAAGACGACATCCAGGCACGGGGGCTTGACCAACCCGAGGAGCGCTGGTCGTACTTGGTCTTCCTCCAGGTCTTGGGGCGCTATCTCTTCCTTAAAATGGAATGGCAGGACCTAGATGAAATGTTTGCCTATGGTCGAGCAGCCCTGCTGCACTACGCTCGCTGGATGGCCCAACACGAATACTACTATCTTGACCGCCCGGAGCTCCTGGAATACCCCACCGAGACCTGGGCCGCCCAGGAGATAAGAAAGGCCGAGGTCTTTAATCTGGCGGCTTTTTTTGCCTCAAGCGAAGAAGAGCGGCGGCTCTTCAGGGAAAAGAGTGAGTATTTTTTTGACCGGAGCCTAAAGGGGCTTCTTACCTTTAAAACCAGGCATTACACCCGCCCTCTGGCCATAATCCTTAGCACCGGCTATAGCCAGGCCTGGTTTAAAAAGAACCCCTCCCCAGAGCCTCCCCTTCCCGAGCCTCACCAGACCAGCTTTGGTCCCCCGGTGGAATTTGTTCCCCAGAAGATAAGGGCCCTGAAGAAGATCAAGCGCCTCTCTTTGGCCACCCTGATCCTGACCGGGATCGGTCTGATCCTCTGGTCGGTGAGTTAGTCAACAAAGTTTCGGAACCATAGCTCCACCCCCACCATGGTGCCCAGGAGGTGAGCATAGTTGCGCTGGCCAGAGACGTGGGCTTCATAGACCCTGCGAAGCCCCTCAGGGTGATAGATTCCCCGTTTCAAGGTTCTCTCAGCAAAAAGGATCTTCTTTATGGTTTCCCGAAAATGCTCCCTCTGCCAGCGATCAAACTCGGTATAATGCCTGAAGCCAGGCAGGCTGAGCTTTTTGAGGAGAGAGTTGAATTTGTCTGTTAGAAAAAGCCTCACTCGACCGGCATCAAGGGGGGCCCCGGTATTGGAGTTGGGAACCTTTATCAGGGCTGGCCGGTAGCGTTTGATGATCTCCAGGTGAACCTCACCGGACCAGCGTCTCTGAGGTGGAAGACGGAGAAGAAGGGCCAGGAAGTCCTCATCCAGAAAAGGAAGACGAATATCCACCTGGCTACGGAAGATGGCCAGGGAAGCCACCGCCTGGCGACGGATATACTCCTTAATGAAATAATAGAGAGAAAGATCTACAGGGTGAAGAAGGCCAGCCACCTCGCCCAGGACCTCTTCAAGGGCCTCCCGGGCCCGAGAGCTCTCTCTTTTTAGCTCCTCAGCAAGAAAAAGTTTACCGGGATCAACATCTCGAAGGACAAGATTGGCCCGCTGAAAGATAAAGCCCATGGCCTTCTCGGGGTCTTTAAGGCCGAGAAGCTCCCGGCTGGGTTGAACTGGATAGGCCAGAGAGGCCTTGGCGATCTCTCCTCCGTGGCCCCGAAGGAGGATCCTAAAGGGAGCCTGACGGAAATACTCAAGGGCGGCCTTTTCTGTGGATTCATGGGGGTGATACATTCCGTCGCTCAAGCGAATAAGGGTTTCGGCCAGATCGAGAAAGTCTTTGAGGTGTTCCTGGGTTATCTCTACAAAGACGTGTCGCGTCCCACATATCTGGGCCATCTGGGCCGAGAAGCGCTCATCCTGACAGCCCTTAAGCCCCAAGGTATAGGAGGGAATCCTTCGGGCCTCCTCTTCCATGGCTGCCAGGATGGCCCGGGAATCAAGCCCTCCGGAAAGGGAGATCCCCAGCTCTTCTTTAAAGCGTAGCCTCTTCCTGACGGCCTCCCCGAAAGCCTCTACCACTGAGGCCAGCAGACCATCTTCGTATTCTTCTTGAGAAACAAAGAGCTCCCTCAAACGCCAGTAAGGCTCTACCCGAAAAGTGCCCTCTTCAGAGAGAATCAAGACACTGCCGGGGGAAAGGAGCTTTATGTCCCTAAAAGGGGTTCGGTCTCCAAGAAGATGGCCGTAATAGAAAAAATCAGCCAGGGCCTCCATATCGGGCTCTCGGGAAACACCCGGATGACAAAGAAGGGCCTTGATCTCAGAGGCAAAAAGGACCCCTTGAGATACAAGGGTATAGTAAAGGGGTTTGAGGCCGAATTTGTCGCTTATAAGAAGGAGTCTTGAAGGCCCTTTTTCGAAGACAGCCAGGCTAAAGACCCCTCTTAGCTCTGAAAGGGCTGAGAGCCCCCTTTCTTTCAAAGATTTCTGGAGGAAAAGAGGATCAGGAGAGGGGGTCTCGCCGTAGAGCTCACCGTCAAAGACCAAGGCTATATCTTCATCTTCTAGCAGACCAGCCCCTGGCCCCAGATTGGGGAAGGAATATCCCACCCGTGACAAGGCCAGCCCTCTATCCTGGGCCACATAGAGACTCAGGTGATGCTTACGATTCTGACTCAGGGTCTGGGCCATATTCTTGGCCAGAGAGACAAAATCGCCACCTTCCTTAAGGAAAAATCCCGCAATACCAGGCATATTCTCTCCTTAAAATTCCCAAAGGGGATTGATCTGATTGGGGATCACCCGGAAAAACTTATAAAGTATGGGAATCCGGGTAAAAAGCAAAAAGATAAAAGACACCAGGCAGACGACCAGATAGACCATAAGCCCTCTTTCCTTATAGAGATGCTCCGGACGCTGGACCGGACTGTCCGGAAGAAAGCCGATTTTAAGATAATAGACGAAAAAACCAGCAAAAAGAGGGGCCACCAGAATAAGCTCTAAGTGGTAACGGATGATGAAGATGGCAAAGAAGAAGGCACAGGCTACAGCATAGTAGAAGATGCTAAGGAGAAGTCTCTCCTCATTGTAGTAGCGAAAGGAGGCCCGATAATTGCCTGCCAGTTCCTTGTCGTTTATCATCCGGTATTCGGCAAAACGTTTGGTGGCCATAAAGAAGGCCCCGGCCATCCAATAAGAGATGATCAGGGAAAGGGGAGGAACCAGATTGGGAATAAGGGCAAACCACCCCAAGAAGAGACGAAGAGGGTTGTTGATGGATTCCGTTAGGACATCTACATAGGGAACATCTTTGGTCCTGATCGGCGGAATATTATAAATAAGACCAGAAATCCAGAGCCCCAGGGCTGAAAGGAAAAAGGCCACGTTTAATAAATAGGCTATCCCCAGCCCCAGGAGGGCCAAAAGTAACCACTCGAGGTAGGCCAGCGGCAAACAGATCCGCCCTGAAGGAATGGGCCGGTTTTTTTTAGTGGGGTGGAGGGCGTCTTTGGGAGCATCAAGGATTTCATTGATAACATAGTTACTTGAGGCTACCAGACAGGCAGCCACCACAGCCAAGAAAAGATCAAGATACCGGGCTTCTTTAAATAGGCGCGGTTCGATGAAAAAGGCCAGCAGAACGCCAAGAAGCATGAAGCCGTTCTTAAACCAGTGATCTGGCCGGGCAATAGCGATATAGGCCCCTAGATCAAACCTCGCCATAAAGAAAATTCATTGATTTTATGAGCCATCCTCCAGTTGAAAGACCTGAATCCGGTGATTCCCAGAATCTACTACATAAATTCGACCCCGGGGATCAACGGCTAAATCGGTAGGCCTGATAAAAAGCCCCCTGTCTTTACCCTTTCCTCCAAAGGAGGCCAAGAATTGGCCCCCGAGAGAAAAGATCTGAACGCGATGATTGCCCCAGTCTGCCACGTAAAGGCGGCCCTGACTATCCACCGCAAGGCCAGAAGGATGGTTAAACTTGCCTTTTGCCAGCCCCCTTCCTCCAAAGGTAAACAGAAAACCACCCTGAGAATCGAAGACTTGAATACGATGGTTCTTAAAATCAGAGACGTATATTTTGCCACCAGCCTCAACCACGGCGATAGGGTTATGAAACTGACCCTCTTGCTGACCCCGGCCACCAAAGCCAAAAAGATACTCTTTTTGGGAGGAGAAGACATGAATCCGATGGTTGCCCCAATCAACTACCAGAAAATGCCCCGCCTCACTCCAGAAAATATCTCGCGGATTTTTGAATCTTCTCCAAAGACCCCAGCCCTTGATAATCTTAAGACAACGTCCGGAATCATCCAGAATCTGAACCCTGTTATTGCCGGTATCAGCCACATAAAGGAGCCCCTCGGGCCCTTTAGCCAAACTGTCCGGAAAGGCAAACTGCCCTGGAGCCTGCCCCTTATGCCCCAAACGTTTTTTAAAAGAACCGTCCTCCCCAAAGATGGAGATAGAATGCCCCAGGTCATCTATGACATAAAGCAGCCCTTCAGCCCAATGGATTCCGAAGGGGCCGACAAATTCTCCCGGTCCCTGGCCTTCTTTTCCGAAAGAAAAAAGATAATGGACTCGGACTGCCCTCTTCCCCTTTTCCTGACCTTTACTCATTGAAGGAACCACCAAAAGGAGAACCAAAAAAACAGAAGACAGAAGTTTGATCAAACCGGCCTCCTTACCACCACTTTGGCCTCAAAAACTTGTTTTAAGCGGGAAAGAAAGATTCCTCTTAAAAAAGAGGAGAGCCTTGTAAAAGGAACAGCCAAAATGATGGTTATAAGGAGGACAAAGAACAACTTCTTAAGGCCATAAAAAATATCCTTTCCTGAAATGAGGCCCAAATAACGCTCAACAAAATAAATAGAAAAACTATGCAATAAGAAAATAGAAAATGTATGCTTATAGAAAAAATCAAGAATCAAAGCAAAAAGCTTTACAGATGAAATAACCTTGAGAAAAAAAGAACGCAACACATACACTAAAAAAATAAAAAAGAAAGAGATGAGAACATAATATAAATCTGGAGGGTGAGCATGATAAGATAAATCAGGGTTGAAACGAAATTTTAAAAAGAGAAAAATTGAAGCCATAAGAGAAAAAAAACCAAACAAAAACAAGACTTTATGACTTTTAGAAGAAAAGAAGAGGTAAAAGCCACTTATAAAGAAGAGACTACATACAAGAGGCTTAAAAAAATGGAACTTCCATAAGGTTAAAATACCAGCCAGATCAAAAAAGTGCTGAACAGCAGCCATTAAAATAGCCACCAACCCAAAAGAAAACAAAGCATAACAACAACGTTCATAGGCGTAAAAATAAAAAGGTGATAAAATAGAAATAACCAAAAGAACATATAAAAACCAAATTTGCCCAACAGGGAAAGGCATTATGTCGCGAGAAGGGACAATGGCTAACCACATAAATAACTTTTCTAAAGAAAAGGTAGGCATTTGCTTCTGTTCGAGAATATAAACAATAAGAGAAAAAAGACATAGCAAGTAATAAGGTATCAAAAGGGAAAAAGACCTTTTCAATAAATAGAAAGAAACTGATTTGGACCTCTTATAACTAGGATAGCTCACCGCTCCAGAAATCATAAAGAAAATAGGCACCGCAACCAATAAAAAGCCAGAATAAGGACGATAAAACCAAAACCCTCCTACATGACCAAAAACAATAATAAATATGGCCAGACCTCTTAAATAACGCAGAAATTCGCTATCTTCCGGCAATAAAGAAGGTTGGTCCATCAGTAAAGCACTATAAGCCCACTCCAGGGCTGCAAAATGACCTCTTGGGCCGGCCTATAGGAAAGCCGGCCCTGGGCTTCGCCCTTCTGGCCTACCGGCCCTCCGCCTATGGGGATAACCACCCTTGACTCTCCAGGAAAAGTAATTTTTTCATCCCTGGAAGATACATTTACCCAGACTTCTCCCCGGGAATATAAACGGCGATAAAGGCCCCTTTTTACTCTCATCTTGACCAAATCAGGAATGGGCTCCCGGGGCAGGCCAAGGTCAAGTTGCCATTCTGGATACCAGCTCAAGGTAGATCTAAAGAAATAATTTATGTAAGTATACCGCCCCTTAAAAAGGAGGTAACAAGATAGATAGTAAAGCCTAGTCTTAATGTCTTCATCATTCTTCAGGTAAGACTGAAAGATAACTATCTTATCTCTTTTTATGAGTTCCATGGTCCTTGAGGCGGCCATCTCCCAATCTTTAAGGCTTCTGGTGACAAAGGCCCCCTCCATAAAGGCTCCGGAGGCCGTGGTGTAGTAGTCGGTGGTGTCCCAGGTGGTAAAGAGACCGCCTATATTAGGCAAAGTGGCATATCCCAGGGACTCTAAAAATTTCGTTAAATCTGCCATAAAACTTTCATAGGCCTCACTCCAGGTAAGCCCCCCCAGTTCCTTAAACCGGCTTTTGGCAGCGGCGGTTCCAGCCAGGCGAGGATCCATCCAGCTTGCTTCACACTGGAGCAAGGCCGGGGAGGCGGAATCTAGAAAAACCCCCTGATATTCGCCGGCAATTATCTGGCGGGCGATAGAAGTTTTCCAATATTCCTGAAATTGCCGGTTCATAATATTCATCAAATATTTGCCGTCATTTTTGGAGCGCACCCGCTGCCCTTTCTCATTGTGCCAGAACCAGTCTTCGTGTTGGGTGACAAAAGACCAATCATTCCCCCAGTGTCTCCCATCTATGATGAATTTGTGGGCCGGCTGCTGTTGCCAGATGCCCAGATGATAATGAAGGACAACAAAGCGAGGGTTATAACGCCGGATTCTTTGAGTCAGGGGAAGGATAAGTTTCTGACTGCCCACGTAGTGCCCAGCCACAAAACGAACCTGCTCCTCGGTAAGATGATTGGGCAGTTGATCAACCAGGACGGCGATGGTAGAGCTGGTCTCTGGGAAGCCAAACCTGTTGTACTCAGGGCTAGGCTCTGCCCCCCAAATGCGGCCCACCAGGCCGAGGAAGAGGATTCCGGTCATAATTCCTCGCCAGAGAGCCGTCTTCATGGCCGATCTCGCAAAGCAAATTCTATCTGCCGCATGGTCTTGCGCCAAGCCCAGGCGGCAAGCTCCATCCCCTGAGGCGTCCAGTGCACTCCATCCTTCCAGATAAACTCACGACGATCACCGGCTTGCTGGACAGCCTCAAAAATATAGGCTATGGGAACCTTAAGCCTCCGGGCCCTCTGGACCAGGATCTCGTTAAATAAGGCCTCGGGTAAGGAGAGCGGATCCTTAAATCCCCGGGGCGGTATAGTGGCCAAGGCCACCACTACCCCTTGCGCTTCGGCCTGCTTCACAATGGCCTCTAGATCATCTATCCAGCGCTCATAAACATCTACCGTCTGAAGCCTTCCTCGCACATTATTAGTCCCGAACATGACAAAGAGAAATTCTGGCCTTTCTTTCGCCAGGATCTCCGCCACCTTACGGCGACCAAAGGTTGTGGTCTGGCCGGCAAAACCGTAGGCTTTGACCTGATATATCCCCAAGGCCCCCGCCACCAGGCGAGGATAAAGAGTGGGACCGGTAAGGGAATCCCCAAAGAGGACGACCAACCCCTTTTTGACCCTTCCCTCACCTCGCCGATGAATCTCACGCACGTGGGAGGCATAGCTCAGGCGATCTTGTTCCTCCCGGGTCAAGGACGGCGGCCGAGGATCAGCCTCCCCCTTTACCGAGATGATATCAGACCATGGCCCAAGGTTGTTCTGGAAATCACAGGCCAGAACCCGATAGCGGTAATTTTTCTTGCCGGCCGTATAATCCCAAAAATAAGACCGATACGTCTCGCCGATCTTGACAAACCCTTTCCCCTCTTTGGCCCGGGAGACCACATAAACCATAGGGAAGACATTATCCTCCGGTGTCTCCCAGGTAAGCTTTATCCCTTGAGGGGTGGCTTCTGCCTTGAGCATTTTTATCTTCTTTGGGGGAGCACGATCCTCTCCCCGATAGATAACAAAATTATCAAGGGTCAAACTAACTTCCCCTCCCTTAGGATCAGGTCCCCAGAAGCGAAGATCAACAAAGAGGGTATCTGGTTTTATATAACCCCGGGGCCGAGAGTTGTAATGAAAAAGATCCACATAATAGAGTACCGGCGTCCACTCACCGTCTGGCAGAAAACGATAACCGTAGGGCGTAGTGTTGTCTCTGGCCTTGGTGTCGTAAAGGTTTAGAGTGGCGCGTTTAAAACCTTCTCCTTTGGCTAAAAAGGCTATCTTCAGGCCTTTGGAACCTCTAACCTTGATCTTTAGGGCCGGCCCGGCCCACTTTTGTTTACAAATCGTTTCAAGGGCTTTGCCGGAAATAGCATCCTCGGTAAGCCTCAATTTTGCCCGCTTAGCGGGCTGAAAACCTCCCTTCCCCTTATCAAAATCCGTCTGATAATAAACGAAGACTCCTTCTTTTTCCTGCGGCTGGGAACCATTTCCAGAACTACAGCCGATAAGAAAGAAGAAGGTAATAAAAACGAGAAGAAAGTTAATCATTGCTATTTCATTTTTAAAATTGCTTCCCCCTGATAAGGATGGGAGTTAGCGGTTACTAGAGAAAATTTCTGGATCTACCACTTCCAGTTTTTTGATGCGTTGAAAGTGCTTGCGGTCGAAAGTCACTATACCAGAAAGATTCTCACTTAAAGCCCAATAAGCCATCAAAGCGTCAGCAAACTTGATGTTCTTTTCCTCGTAATCTCGAAGGGCTTCAAGAAAAACCTGCGCCTTTTCCACCTTGAGCCTAGGAGTAAAAATTATCCCTTCTACAATTTCCCGTATTCGGGAGCGAGAAAGACGATAAACTTTCTCCAGTACCCAAACAACTTCCAAAAGAGCTATCGGAAGCACATGAAGCTTATAACCTAAGCGATGGGCATTCTTGAAGACAGCCAAAGCTTTTTCCAGTTGGTCAGCATCGTCTTTGACTAGAATGCGGAGCAAAACGTTTGTGTCAACGCAGATCTTTTTCCCTCTCACGAGCGATTTCCTCTAAAGCCTTTTCTCTCATTTCTTCTAAAGAGAGACCGAGATTGGGCAAGGATCCAGCCAGCTCAAAAAGCGTCTTCCTTTTGCGCAAAACCACCTCCTCTCCTCTCCGTATGAGTACCAAAGCGTCACCCTCCCTTATTCCCAGGGCTTTTCTAATCTTTTTTGGTAAAGTGATTTGGCCTTTGGGAAGGACTTTAATTTTTATGGCTTCCATTTGAACTCCTACTCTTAATAAGATTCCTACAGTTAGGGAAATTCACCTTTCTAAAAAAGTCAACCCCATTTTTTATTCAGAAAAATAAAATTCCTTTCAGTAATTCATTCCCTTTATCCGAATAGGAGGTTTGCCACATCTCTGCATTATCCCTTGTGCAGTCCTCGGAGGACACTACACAGCTTTCGGCTTATTTGAGGACAGGCTTTGAAGGAATTTACATAAATGGGTGGACAGTCCCACTACCTCAAAAAAAGGTTTTTCTAATAATTCTTGATTTTTTGTTCTACCAGCACCATCTTGAATTGATTCGTAGAATTTTCTGCGAAAACTTAAACGACTACTTTCAAGATAATGATTAATACAATATAATGGATATATTAATGTTTTATGATAATTTTTTAGATATGATACAGGTACTTCATGAACTTTCCCGACCCACCTCGTCTCTTTTTTTACAAGTCTAAACTGGTAGTCCGGAAAGGCCGCACTCAATTTACCATCTACAAAATTTTTTCTTGGAAAACCAGCTGTATCTCTTCCTTTCTTTTGGCAATCCTCAATTATCCAGTATAAATTTTTCATTAGTTGACGAGAAGGTCTTTCATCCGTATCAATGTGTAATATCCAGTTCGAATTAGCTACCGAATGTAAAAAATTTCTCTGCGCACTAAAGTCTTGACCAAGTGGCCTATCAGCAATTTTAATTAATAATTTATTAGGAGAATTTCGAGACAATACATCGTGTATTTTTTGTTTAATACTTGCAACAGAAATCCCATTTATTTTAAAACTATCTATTACAATAACATATTCCCTGACATATTCCTGTACCATCTTTCCAATTTCAATAAGCGATGTTATATCATTTGGTCTACAAATAACCCCAACACATAGTGATGGATAGGCGTCAATTTCTTCATTATTTATTTTTTTAATCTTATATTCTATTGTTGATCTATACCTCCATAGATATGACTTCTTATGTAAAAGAGGTGCACGAAATGGGTAATCAGTCACTACATATTTATGAGAATTTAGCAATATTTCAAAGCAAGTCGGATTAAAATTATACCCCCCCCATCTAGGATTACCTTTTGGTTTTTTTAAACCTATCCGTACTATAGGGGTATTATAATTTGAAAATTTTATAGTTTGACTTGCGGCTTTAATCTTTTCTATAACAATCTTCCAGTCTTGACCGTGTAACAGTCCACATCTAGGACATACAACGCCATTATAATTTACATTTTCAAAAAACGAAAAACACAGTTTGCATCTCGTCATTGTAATGCCCCCTGGTTTTTGCACAACTTAAGCTGCTATTGTCATTTCCTCGGAAACCTCTCTATCACTTCTCTCACCTTGGCCACCTTATCCTCGGCAAGTGGTCTCTTGCGTCCCTTGGGTCGATAATAAAACGTCCGCCTGGCAACCCCCAGCCACCGACAAAGCTTACTCAAAGACACCTTGTAACCTTCAGCTGCTAATTCTGCCTGCACCGCCCCTATACGATCTCTCGTCCAGGTCGAGCAGGCTTTGCAACTTTTTTAGGGCTTTGATCTCCAGCTGAGCTTCACCTAGGGCTGCATGAGCCTCGGTGAGCTTCCGCTCGTATTGTTCCCGAATATCCCTCGGCCGGGCTCGAAAACTGTTTTCCATGCCCTCAATACCATCTTGAACCCATGTTTCAATCTCACTTGGTTTGAGATCGTAACGCCGAGCCGCTTCAGCCACGGTGGTCTTGCCTTTAAGAATCTCTAAGACCAATTGGGTCTTTCGCTTTGCCGTCCAACGTTTGATTTCAGGTTCTGGTGCACTCATTTTTCCCTCCTCCCTGCACTATAACCTGTGCAGCCCTGGAGGGGGGCACTACAGGGGCACTACAAAGGATCCGAAGGGATCTCAAAAATCACTTGAAAAATTCTCTGATATTTTTTAAATTTTTCAAAAAATTCTCGGAGTTTATTTTGATCCTTAAAAGAGAAATCGTAGAAATTCTCCTTCAAAATCTAAATAATGATTATGTTCTCATTATTTTAGGGGCCAGGCAAACCGGTAAAACCTCGGTCCTTTTGTACTTACAAAAATATTTAGAAGACAAGGGATTCCCAGCTTTTTATATCTCCCTTGAAGATCCCCTTTTTCTGGCCTTATTAAACGACCACCCGCAAAATTTGTTCGATATTATCGGAGAAAGCAAAGAACGCCAAATTGTCCTACTTGATGAAATACAATATCTCAAAAATCCTTCTCATTTTCTAAAGTACCATTTTGATTTCAACCGCGAAAAACTCAAGCTTATTGTTACGGGTTCCTCTGCCTTTTATATAGACCAGAAATTTAAAGACTCGCTGGCCGGAAGAAAACGGATTTTTCTCCTAACGCCTTTAAATTTAAAAGAAACCTTGTGGTTTAAAAACATCAAAATCCCTAACCTAACCATTGATACCGAAAATTACGTATCATATCCTTTGATATATCGCGAAACAATTCTCTCTATTCTCAAAGAAACCCTGATTTTCGGCTCCTACCCTGCCGTTGTGTTAGAAGAAGATCAGGAAGAAAAGAAAAATATTCTTTATGAACTGGTAAATTCATATACCAAGAAGGATATTTTAGAGGCGGATCTCCTTGCTCAAGAAGAATATTTCCTATTTTTAAAAATACTAGCCTCTCAAATAGGAAGTTTGGTCAACCTTTCAGAAATTTCTTCTACGTTAAAAATATCTCGTTATAAAATAGACAAATTTGTCTTAACAGCTCTTAAATGTTTTCATCTTTGCCGAATCAGACCGTTTTTTAAAAATACACGAAAAGAACTGTCAAAAACTCCAAAATTTTACTTTTTCGATTGTGGTCTAAGAAACGCCCTTTTGAGAAATTTTGAACCCTTAACTATACGCGAAGACCGAGGCCAACTTTTTGAAAACTTTGTCTTTAACTTTCTAGGTTACTTATTCGGTTATGAAAATATTCAGTTCTGGCGCACCAAAGATAAAAACGAAATAGATTTTATCGTACAACAAAAAAGGGCTATCGAAGCCAAATATTCTGACGCTTCTATCAGGTTAGGCCGTTACCGCTCGTTTTTTAAGAATTATGACCTGCCTCTTGATTTTCTAATTTTTAAGAGAAGTAACACGCCAAAGCAGCCGGAAGACCCGAGGATAAGGTTTGTTTATTTTTCGTAAAGAATTACCAGGCCGTGCCAAGGGGGGAGTTTTGTTTCCGAAACAGTGTAATGACCCCCTGGTTTTTGCACAACTTAAACCGCTATTGCTAGCATATCTGATGGTGCCTGATACCCCAAGGCCTGATGAGGTCTCTCCATGTTGTAATATCTCATCCAGTCCCCTATCACCTCCCTTGCTTCACTTAAACTCCCAAATCTGTGCTGCCAAAGGCATTCTTCCTTCACCGTCCTGATAAATCTCTCTACTACTCCTTTCTGCTCCGGACTATACGGCATTATAAATTCCTGCCTCAAACCGTAAGCCCTTACCGTGGCCGTGTACCTCTTAGACGTAAACACCAAGCCGTTATCACTCCTGAGCATTAATCCCCCGGGTATCCGCCCTAAACATCCAAACCGAGATATTAAAGCCTCTTCCAAAGCTGCCTCTGCTGTTACCGCATTTCCTCGCCTGGCTAATCGCCAGCCAAGGACCTCCCGCGTGGCACAGTCTATGACTACCGCTAAGGTGCACCACCTGTCCCGGCCACACCAAACCATCGTCAGATCCGTGGCCCATCTCTCATTGGGCCTCCTAGCCACCGAAACGAACCCCTTGGCCCGCGGCCGACTACCCTTCGGTCTCTTCCTCACCTGCCAACCCTTCCTCTGACAGATCCTCTGCACCACCTTCCGGTTCCAGCCCAACACCACCGCTATCCGCCGATATCCATAGCTCGGAAACCTCTCTATCACTTCTCTCACCTTGGCCACCTTATCCTCGGCAAGTGGTCTCTTGCGTCCCTTGGGTCGATAATAAAACGTCCGCCTGGCAACCCCCAGCCACCGACAAAGCTTACTCAAAGACACCTTGTAACCTTCAGCTGCTAATTCTGCCTGCACCGACCCTACGATCTCTCGTCCAGGTCGAGCAGGCTTCGCAACTTTTTTAGGGCTTTGATCTCCAGCTGAGCTTCACCTAGGGCTGCATGAGCCTCAGTGAGCTTCCGCTCGTATTGTTCCCGAATATCCCTCGGCCGGGCTCGAAAACTGTTTTCCATGCCCTCAATACCATCTTGAACCCATGTTTCGATCTCACTTGGTTTGAGATCGTAACGCCGAGCCGCTTCAGCCACGGTGGTCTTGCCTTTAAGAATCTCTAAGACCAATTGGGTCTTTCGCTTTGCCGTCCAACGTTTGATTTCAGGTTCCGATGTACTCATTTTTCCCTCCTCCCTGCATTATATCCTGTGCAGTCCTGGAGGGGGTCACTACACAAGTAAGCAAATTTAAAAAAGCCATCCCCTTCCCTCTCTTGCTGTTAATGGAGTTATCAAATAGTCGACATCGTTATTTATGTGCGTCAGTCCCTCGGTCATTGCGAGGACCCCTCGAGGCTTCAAAAATGCGTTGAGGGATCGCAATGACTAAAGAGCTGATACATGCACGCAATGATAAATGATGTCAACTATTTAATGCCCCCCATTAATAGAAACGTCCTGTTAAACTTGATAGAAAAGCTATAACCTTGTCTTTACTTCCTATCAGGATATCATAACCCCAAAAGCAAGCGAAAGTTAAAAATACCACCCCCAAAATAACCTTAAATTCAGGCTGATTCTGCCTAATTGCTCGAAAGTTAACAACCAAATAAGATGCATAAATTCCCAGGAGAGGAATCAATGGAAGGTGATAGCGTGAATGGCCAAAGACAAGGGCGTGAATAGCCGTAAAATAAGAAATGATCAAGAAGATCAACCAATCCGCAAACCTTTCCGTCCTCCCCCTCTGGATGTAATCCTGAGGGAACGCATAAGAGCCACGATGATTTAATATTCGCAACAGAAGACCGGAAAAGCCTAAGATAGCTACTGTTACGTAAGCTAGCAAAATACTTAGAGTGAGAATTACTTGGGTTATTTTATTTTGGAGCCCCGGAAAAATACCTTTTTGCATTCCGGCAATAATAGTTCGCTCGAGCTGCCAAAAATTGGCGGTTTTAATCAGGGTGCGCAAGGCCGTAAGGCCCGGATGTTCTTTCATAAATTTCAGGGCCTTTTTTATGGCCCAGCGCTGCTTTTCCGCCTCGTTAAGTTCTTTTAGTTCGTCTTCATGGCCCTGGTACCAGGCAATCTCAGGCGGGTTGCTAACCGCTGCCCAGGCCCGGTGAAGCGGCGTGTGTTTGTAGTTACCCATATATAGGTTAAGCCCGCCCATGGTATCCACCGCCACAAAGTGACCAAAGACACGGTAATTCCTGATTATCCAGGGAGAGAGGGTAAGAATGGTAGCGGATAAAAAAAGAGCGGCCGCCAACAGGCCTCTTTTCTCGCTAGGTGCGGCAAATATCAGAAACAAGGCGACGAAAGGCGTCAGGGGGTAGGTCACGCTGCGCGTAAGGCTCGCCAGCCCCCAAAAAATGCCGGCTATAAATAGGCTTCTGAAAGAACGTTTAAAAGATAAAAGAAACCATATAGACAAAAGAAAAAGGAAAATAAACAAAATTTCTGTCAAGAGAAGATAATTAAATAGTAAAAGCGAAGGGTAAAAAAGAAAGAGGCCTGTCGCCAGCAAAGCTACCTTTTCTTCATGAAAAATTCTCTTGGCCAGAGAATAGACCAACCAGCCGCTGGCCAGAGATAAAAAAATTTGGATCAATCGCACCGCATTATAATTCTCCGGGCCAAATACTTTATAAATCAAAGCCAAAAAGACCGGATAAAGTGGCGGACGAATGGCGGTAAGGTGACCTGGCCTCCAGCCAAATTCACCTCTTTCTAGAATAGAAAGTGCCAACTTGTTATAATACTGTTCATCAACAATATTAAGAGGTTGATTAATAAAAAATAAATAAAAAATACAAAAAGAAAACAACAAGTAAAAAAGAAGTAAAAAGTAAATATTAACTAATTTCCTAACCTCCAAAACTAGGTTTCTTCCCATAGAAAACTGAGTAAATCAAAAGTCTGTTGAGCGATCAAAGACCAATCATGTTGCTTGGCCCAAAGAAGCGCATTTCTAGCCATATTTTCTCTAAGGTTACTGTCTAAAATCAACTTTTTAAGAGATTGTTCAAGTTCCATCAAATTTGTACCATCAACAATAAATCCTGTCTTTCCATGAATAACTGCTTCTGGCTGTCCTCCTACATTACCCGCAATAGATGGCAGACCAGCGGCTGCAGCCTCCATAAAAACTATCCCAAAGCCTTCAATCATAGGACCAACTTTAATTGAAGGCATAACATGAATATCGGCAGCATTATAAGCCTTAATTTTCTCATCTTCAGAAAGAAGTCCCAGAAATTTAACATAGTCTTGAAGGTGGAGATTATGAACAATATTTAACAAATTTTCTCTCTCTTCTCCTTCACCTCCGATAACATATACTACAGGAAGACCTTGTTTTCGCAAAGAAGACAAGACTTTTATAACAGCAGAATGGTTCTTTCGAGGTTCCATTCTAGAGATAGTGATTAAGACAACATCTTGATCAGATACTTTCCAAGAAGATCTAACTATTTTACGATATTGCTTCATCTGATATTTATGAAAGTTCACCCCCAATTTAGTTACAAAAACAGGCTTATCTTTAGGTAAAAATGGAGACATAAGATTCTTTGTAGAATTACTGTTCGAAATAATAGCATCAGATAATTTTAGAGAAAAAGCAACTAAAAATGACAAGTTACGACTAGTTTTAGCTACCAAAAATTCCTCACCATGAGCATAAGTAATTATTTTTAAGCGAGAGCCCAACAAAAACTTGGATAGAAAAAGAGCAGAGGTTTCAGGTATAGATTTTAAGGAATGAATAAAAATAGAATTACATCGACGATATTGATATAAATACCGGAAAAGCTTTAAAGAAGTCTTCAAAAAAGAGGCATCTATACCCCAAGAATTTAAGCAAATTGGCAATCTAACTACACTATTTAGCAAATATCCAGACAAAAAGTCAGATATTTTTTCAGAAGATAGTTCAGGAGTAGAGGTTAAAACCGTAACAGGTCTGGGCCATCGAGAATATATCTCATAAAGCCAAAGGTGAGCACCACCTATTTTAGGAAACCAATCAAAACTTAAGATAAAATCTTTCATTGTTTTTTAAAAAAAGAGAACAAAATTCTCTCACATTCAGATTCAATAGAAGAAAACCACTCAGGAGAAGCATAAGAATGCCATTTATTTAGAGAAGGAGGTTTATTAAGCAAGGACAATTCCTTAACAAGAGAATCATCATATGGAATCCGAAAACAATCAAAAATTTTTCGAACTTCTTCTTCAAAATTCGAACATAAATGTTCATATTTTATGGTATAATCAGAGTAAGTTACACCAAAAATATAAGATAAACGCCACAAAAAATAATGAATTTTATAAGGATGTTGACCAATAGGCTCTAAAAAAGGAAAAACTTTTTTCAAATCTTGAGCCCAAGGAATAGTATAAAAAAGAGATAAATTATCAGATGATTCAATAATGAAATCAGGAGGAACATAAGAATCTCTCATAACAGAAATCCACTGATCACGGGGATTTCTAATAATATGCAGAATTGGAACTCCAGGAAAATTAGCTTTAATCCAGGGAAGACGAAAATCAATTCGATTGAATTGCAAGACAGGACGTGAAGGAGAAGCTAAAATTAAAGAGAATAAATAATGAAACAAATTAGCATCATAATCTTTTTCTGTCATATAAAGTTTTCTATATGTCCAAGATTGTTGAAAGAATTTATTTAAATAATCTAGTCCTTGATATTCAGATGAGTAGTCATTAACCCCTCTATGAGTAGGATCAACTCGAAATTTGTTGGACAAAAACCAACGATTCTCATTTAAAGGTTCATAATAAGCGGTTATTCCTGGAGTGTTACGAAAAATTAACCATAAAAAAGTGGATCCAGAACGAAAACGACCAGTAATAAACAGAGGTTTTTTCTTTAAAATCAGTTCACGAAAAGAAGTAAAGTCATAATTATAATAAGGGTTAGAATAATACTTTAAAGAAGAAGGCAAAGGTGAAATACCAAAAAAGTCACTAATAGCATACCATATTTCAGATCTAAAAAATCTAGATTTTAATACATATGAGACTAAAGAATAAAACGGATATTTCAAAAATTTAAACATTAGTAGATCCTCTAGACATATCCATACTTTCTATATAAAGACATTGCTCTTTTATTAAGTACAAAAAGATTTTCAACTTCAGTTTCCAAAGAAGGAACAGAGGGTTTCCGGATTGTTCCATCAAAAGAAAGACGCATTGTATTTCCTATAACATGGAATTTTGACTTATCAAATGACGACAAATTAAAAGAGGAATCAACTCCTAAAAAATTAGACAAATCAGATAAAATAAGAGAGGTATTATTACAAAGATCTTCATATCGAAGAAAAAACCAGTCAGATTCAGAAAAATAATTCTTTTTTAGACGCTCTATAGTTTCATTTTTCTTAATCCAGGTATTTATAGCCTTATGTGGAGAATATCCCTCACGTTTTATCATTGAACCAACAACCGCCTTACCATCTCTAACTAAATGAATAACCTTAACGGGAACAGAGGAAATTTGTTTCAAGAGTTTTAATCTAAAATGATCCTTGGTACTATCAAAAAAAATAGGTTTTTTTTGTATTTGAGAAATAACATTAGCAAGAATGAAATTTTTTTTAACTCTTAAAATAAGATCTCTATAAAAAGAAGGAAAAAAAATCTCAAAAAAACGATTTTTTAAAAATTCAAGTTGTTGATTATAAAAAACATGATGATATAATCGATAAAAATAGGGTTTTCCATATAAATATGGAGAAATATTAATACCAAAATCAGATAGATCAAAAGAAAAACCCTCTCTAGACATCTCCTTTAAGACTTGCTGCCAAAAAGGGCATTCATAAAAAGTAAATCCACAAGAACATTTATAATTAGAGTAATGAGTATATCCTGCAATCTCACCAACCGTAGAAATTAAAGGATGGGCACCCAAAACAAAAGAAAGAAGAGTTGAACCACTATGCTCACAAGATAAAAGATAGACATATTGTTTCATCATAAGAAACTCACCTCACTAAAGACAAAATCTCCAACCTTAAAGAGGAAAAGCCAAACCAGAAAAGAAGAAAAAGAATAACAAAAGAAGAAATGAGAGAAAAAAGAAATGAAAAAATAAGGGGAAGAGAAAAAAGGGAACAAATAAAATATAAAAAAACATAGGAAACCGAAAAGAAAAGACCAAGAAAAACAGAGGGTAACATAGAAGAAAAGAGAGAAAACAGAGAAAAACCTAAAAAATAGGAAGAATAAATAACAAGGAGAAAAAGCAAAAATGAAGAGAAAACCATCGCCCACGAAACACCAACAAGGCCAGAGATTTTGGCCCCAATAACTATAAAAACTAAACTGATAATAACCTGAAAAAGAGAAAAGCGGAAAGGAATATCTGGCCTATTTTTACAATAAAATAAAGAATAAGAAGAAGAAAAAATAGACTTCACAGCGGAAGAAATACAAAGTATTTGTAAAGGATAGACAATAACATTCCACTTCTCTCCCCAAAGAAGAGGAACTAAATGGGGAGCAGATACGGCAAGAGCTGACAAAATTGGAACAACCAAAAGCGAAAGATATTGCACAGACTTTAAAAAACCTCTTAACATATCAGTATCTGATTGACACTTGGCTAATGCAGGAAAAATAACCGCAGAAATAGGACGAGAGATACGCAAAAAAACAAGATGAGGAATTCTATAAGCGAACTCATAAAAACCCAAATTAGAAGCACCTAAAAGCCTACCAACTAAAATATAGTCAAAATTTTCTTGTAAATAATTACTAAAACTAAAGCCTAAAGCATTAAGGCCATACTTTAAAAAGTATTTAAACCTAGAAAAATCAAACAAAAATGAAGGACGCCAGGAAGCAAGATAAAAAATAGAAATTTCAACAAAAAGAGAGGAAATTAACAAAGCATAAACCAAAGACCAATAACCAATAGAAAGAAAAACAGAAAAAATAACAGCCAAAAAGCTCTCAATTACAACACCTGAAAGCCTCACAATGGAAAGTGTTTTAAAACGCAGCTCTTTAACAAGGAGGGAATTAGAAACACAAGAAAAGATAGAAAAAAGGAAAGTAAAAGAAATAGCCTTCACGATAGGAACCAATGCAGGCTCTTTAAAAAAGAGAGCAACAACAGGTGAAAGAGAAAAAGTAAGAAAAAACATAAAAAGACGGAAAACGGCCATAGACCAAAAACAGGTTGATAAATCAACTTGATCAATGTTTTTCTTGGCAATAATAGCTGACCCTATCCCTAAATTTGACAAATAAAATATAAATTCTTTAAAAAGCCAGGCCATACCAAAAAGGCCAAAATCTCTAGGCTCAAGGGCCCTGGCCAAAAAAATACTCGCTCCTAATCGGACAACAGTCTGAAAAGATCCGCTAAAAACTTGCCAAAAAGCAGAATTTACAGTCCTTTTGGCCAAAGAAACCATTTCTGTTTATGTTACAGAAATAGAATCTAATAAATCACGAGAAATTTTAATGTGATTATTTGCCAAAACAAATAAGAAAAATAAAATCTCAAACTTCTCCAAAGAAAGAAAAAGAGAACATATCAAAAAACCAAAAAAGGAAACAAATAAACTCTCATTAAGATAACATAAAAAGAAGATATCAGGTGAATTATCCTTATAAATTAATAACTTATTATTAAAAAGATCCTTAAATAAGAAAAAGAATAACATTATAAAAGAAAGACCAGCAAAAACACCGGATTCAGACATTAATTGAAAAAAGGTATTATGAGCGACCATGGGACGTCTATCAGAATAATCGGCAAAGGCCTCCATGAAAGAAGAAAAACCTACTCCAGTAAAAGGATGATCACGAATCATTTTTATAGCTATAGACCAGGCATATAATCTAGACTGAGCAGAGGTTTCTTCTTCATAAGATTTGATAGTTTTAGCTCTCTCTTTTAAGACCGAACCACCCTGCCAGACATAAGCAACGATTAATGCTGGAATAAGTAAAAAGCCAATAAATTTATGAGTGGATCTAAGAGAAGCCGTAAAAATAGTAGTTCCGAGGCCGAGAAGGCCACCACGAGATCCAGTAAGAAAGACTGCATGCCAGCCAAGAGGAATAACAAGCCAAAATAGAAGCCTTAAAAAGGTTTTTTTTACTAAAAAACCAAAATAGTAGATAAATGGCAGACCTGTAACAAATAACATGGCAAAGGCATTTTCATCTTTATATATACCACCACCAGTAGGAGGTATTGGCCCGTGAAGACGACCAAAATAACTTCGAGATAAATATTGATCATTAGCCCAATAAATCATATAAATAGTACTCAAAACCATAACAAAACTTAACACCTTAAGTTTCTTAGGATTGTCTATAAGAAGAACCGCTAAAAAATAAAAGAAAAAAGTTTTATTTACCTGCTTAAAGATGACTTGAGGATCGAAAATAAAATGTTCCCTGTTGACGTAAGGGCCAAAGAAATAAGATAGAATTATAAAAAGCCAGGTAAGGGCCAAAAAAAAAGAAATTTTAGTCTTCCAAAAGGAAAAATCTATTTTCCCCCGAAATAAAAGAAAAATGAAACCAATAAAGGTAGGAACGGCTATATAAAAAAATGGACGTATACCATAAAAATTCCAGGGCCAAATACTTTGAGGGGTAAGAACAACCATCAAATAAGCTGCACAGACACCAATCCACGGCCTAAATAAGGCATAAACACCAACAACAATAAAAAAAAGATAAACTACTATTTGTCCCATAAATTAAACTATAAAACCCAGGGTAAATCCGGTTTAATTAAAGATTTCAATTTTTGAATATCATCCAAAAGAAGCTTCCTTACATGACTATCAACAGAATAAGAAGATTTAGGGTGAGAATAAAAGAATTGAGCATGAAGTTTTTTTATAAGAGAAGCCAAAGGAGTTTTCTTTATAAGATCCAAAAGGAAACCCAACTTTAAAGAAATAATAAAATTTTGAAAACGAGGAAAGATAATTCGATTATACCTAGCAAAGGCTGCTTGAGGAACAAAATCAATAGAAACACCAAGAAAAGAGTATAGTTTTCTTAAAACCTGAAGAGGATCAGAAAGAATGTCATCATATATAATGATATGCACCTGAGATCGGGGGAAAAGTTTAAAAATATTCTCTAGATGTTTTGAATAAAGACTTAAGTCCAACAGATACGATCCCTCTTTAAAGGCCTCCTCAAAGGAGACACCCTTATCAGCATAATATTCGTGTAGTAGCTTATATGCTGAATAAGCTCTCTCTAAAGGATGACGCAAAGAAAGAATTAACTTAACCTCGGGCAAAACTTCTTTAATACGCTGAAGAGCATGAGGTAAATGATAGTAGTTAGGAGTTATCTCACCAATAGCCTTCTCTGTAGTTACAGCATTAAAAAAAGATTCATACCATTCAAGTCCTTTATCAAAGTTCTCATCAAAAAAGTGGATTTCTTTCTGCGGAGGAAGGTATATTTCTGGATGTTCACGCAAACATTCAAAGAGCCAAGTTGTGGCCGCCCTCTGTGCCCCGATTCCAAGAAAATTAGGTAACATACCTAACCTCAGCTAAAACCCGCCTTCCCAAGACGCTGGCAAGAATTTTACCCTCAAAAAACTCAAAAACAATAACCATTCTTGAGCTATCCTTCTAAAAATAGACTCTGCATATCTTACATTTAGCCCCATTTAATTAACGGGAGTATTTTTTATGCGACACCGGAAGACCTTGCATATCAAGGGTTCTAAGACTCATAAAATCGAGTGTTCGATGACCCCATTAATATTAATCAGAGCACAAAATAGTCGACATCAATCTAAGGCATACCTTACCATCGGAGCACGAAAGTAACTCCTCACTATCTCCGGCTGCCTCTGCGTGCTCATAAGATAGCTGCGTACATTACCCTCCATCTCCTCCATGCTCCGCTTCCGGCGCCTCCCCACCGCATTCGTCTTCACATCCTGGTTCAAATACTCATCCGGATTAAGCTCCGGACTGTATCTCGGCAAATAATGCAGTTCCAACTCGTCCTCTTTGCCCTTCAACCACTCCTTAATCCTCTTTGCCCGATGCACACGGTGATTATCCACTATAAGATAAATCTTCCGCCCCTTTTCTCGTGATCTTATCAGCCTTCTTAAAAATTCAAGAAAAACTTCTGTCGTAAATCTCTCCCTAAAAATCATAAACTTAAGCTTCCCCCGGTTGTTGATGGCAGAAATCATATTGAATCGAAATCTCTTGCCGCTCACCTCCACCACCGGTGTCTCTCCCCTCGGCGCCCAACTCCTCCCCGCTTGATGATCTGACCTGATCCCTGTCTCATCTCCCCACCAAATCTCTGCCCCTTCCTCCTTGGCCCTCTTCCTTATCCGGGGATACTCCTTCTCAAGCCAGGCCTTTACTTCCTTCGGATTTCTTTCATAGGCCCGTTTCAAAGGCTTCTGCGGCGTGAAATTCCATCGCCTCAAATACCGGCCCACCGTCCATATCGAAAGCCTTATCCCAAACTTCCTCTCTATCAGTTGCCCCACCGCCTCCCTGGTCCAAAGGGAAAAGGGAAGCTTCAACTGATCAGGACAACGGTCCCGGATGATGCTACAAATGGTAGCTGCTTGCCAGCCCAAAAGTTTTCCTCCCTTAGGACGTCCGCGAGGCTTGATTTTAAGGGCTTCCTCCCCACCTTGGCGATAAAGTTTTAGCCAGTAAGTCACAGTGGTTCTGGCTATTCCCAACATTTGGGCCACTTCTTCCTGGGTTTTTCCTTGTTCCAACACGGCGTGGACGGCTCTAAAACGCAAAGCTTCTTGAGCTTTGGGAGGAAGTTTACGTGCGTCTATTTTGGGAACTTTTGGAGGGCTAGAGTCCATATCCTTGTATACCAGAGATTGGCCCTATTGTCGAGTGTTTTCTGCTCGAATTAATAGTATCTGGTGTCCTTTCCGCCCCAGGAGTTTGACCACGTGAGAACCGATATAACCTGCCCCTCCAGTAACGAGCACCTTGGCCATAATGCCCCCCTACCCCCTCAGACAAATATCCAAAAACTCCCGGGCCTTAAACGACCAATCCTCCGACAGAAGAAGGGACCTCCTGTCACCCTCAGGCCCAAAAACACCGCCGAACAAAAAATCCCTTATCCTCACCAACCACTCCTCCAAATCTCGAGCCACTATAAGATAATCCGCAAACCTTTCTATCTCCCGCAAAGGGGCCCCTATAATCCCACGACCTGAGGCCAGGTATTCCTTAAGCTTGAGAGGATTTATGGTCTGGGTAAATGAATTCACCTCATAAGGAAGGATCAATAAATCCAAAGACTTTAGCACCAGAGGAACCTCCGTGTAGGGAACCGGAGGCACATGGTAAAAGTTGGCATAGTGCTCAAGGGCTAATTCTATCTCGACCCGGCCCACAAAAACAAAACTCACCTCCGGAAGCCTTTGGAGGAGATATTCAATCAGCCTCCAGTTGAGACGGGCGTCGATGAGCCCCACATAACCTACCCTGGGCCTGGAGATAGGGGCCAGGGCGGGATGTTCCCTGCCTTCGGGAATGTCCTCAAAGGCCCGGCAATCTACCCCGTGGGGAAGAAAGTGGGTCGGTTTACCAAGAGACCTTAGTCGCTGAACAAGTTTCTCTGAGGTGGCAATAAAAATGTCGGCTTTGGTTATCAGATCCCTTTCCATCTCAAGCACCAGATCCTTCTCATGCCCTGGCCACTCGGCAAAGTCATCCACGCAGTAATACACCACCCGTCTTTCCCCGAAGGCCCCGACATAATCGCAGGCGTTGGGAACGGTGGTCACCAGAATGGGTGAGGCAAGCTGACGACGGCGGAGCTCCCTATGCACCGCTTTAATCACTGAACGCCGATTAAAGGCCCGCCAGGGCCCCTTGTTATAGGGAAGCATAAAAGGCTGCAGGACAGAAAGGCCGGCTGGAAGCACTTTTGAGGCCCCAGCCGCCTTTGGCCCCCAGAACATTCGAGCAAGTTTCTTTAGCCCCTTGACCATATCGGTCTTGTTGAGACGAGGAAGCCTCATGCCCACCGTATTAACCCAGACCACCGGATAGTCCCGGACGATGTGTCTGAATATGTGCTGACAACTTGATGGATGCTCCCCCCAATCGTCTGAAAAAACTAAAAAAGATGTCTGGTCTCTGGCCATATTATGAAGCGTTGAGCTCCCTTAACAGCCCCATGAGGTAATCCCTCATGGTCTGGATCTCTCCATAACCTCGAGATAAAGATTCTCATACTCCCGGGCCATCCTTTCAGCAGAATAGTATATCCTGATAAATTCCCTGGCCCGCCCTCCCATAAGCCTGGCCTCCTCAGGGTGATGGGCCAGATAGTCTATTCTCCGGGCCAGCGCCTGGGCATCTTGGGCCGGAAAGAGGAGGCCCTGGATGCCATCGTTGGGGATCAGGGCCCGGCAGCCGTCAATATCCGAAGCAATGACCGGCTTGCCCATGGCCATAGCCTCCATGAGGCACCGAGGAATTCCTTCCAGACGGGAAGGAAGGACAAAGAGATCAAATCCCCTTAAGAGCTGAAGACGATCTGCCCGGTAGCCAGTAAAGACTACCCGATCGGAAAGCCCGAGGTCTCTGGCCATCTCCTCAAGCCTTTCCCTGAGGGGCCCGCTTCCAACCACAAAAAGACGAAAGTTTAGCCCCCGAAGGCTAGAGAGGGCCTTAAGGAGAATATCTATCCCTTTGCGATGGATGAGCTGGCCAATGTAACCCAGAATGAAGGCTCCTTCTTCTCTGGCGGCCCTGGTCTCTGGAGCCTCATGCTTTACGGAGTCAACCTCCGAGACATCAACAGCGTTTCTGATGAGCCTCAGCCGGGAAGAAAGACCGGGGATCCGGGCCAGCTCCTGATATATCTCTTCAGAGAGAGGAGCCACCTTATCGACCCCCAGAAAGGTCAATCTGTTCAGAAGCTCGTATATCTTAAGCTTTAAGTCCGGCTCTTTACTCCAACCATGGGGAGTGGCGATCTGGCGGCAGGGAAGGCCACGGAGGGCCAGAAGACCGACAATATCTGGCTTGTAGCCATGCGTGTGAAGAATGTCTATCCTTTGGCGACGGACGAGATCCCTCAGACCCGAGATCGCCCGCAGGTTAAAACGCCCGGGAGCCTCCACAAAGACAGTCTTAAAGCCCAGCCGGGCCGCCTCCCGACAAAGGGGGGCCTCCAGCGAAGGGTCATCCCTGATGACCCCGACAATCGTCTCCACCTTCTGAGGGTCAAGGTACTTTATCAGGGCCAAGATCCATCTCTCCGCCCCGTAAAGACCGGTGGGGCTGCCAAGCTGAAGAACCCGTAGTCTCCTTGAAGCCTTTTCCATCCTTCGGGCCTCTTGTGTTTAAGGCGTCTCAGTCTGAAGACCTTCAGCCCTTAAATAGTGTCTCTCCCAGAGGGAGAACATCAGTAATCCCCAGAGAAAAACGCTGTGATTCTCTCTTCCTGATAAATGACGGCGCCAGAGTTCCTCGACCCTGGGTAGAATCAGATAACCCCAGAGAAGGGAATCGACATCTTCAAAGGTCTTCTCCAGCAGCGGCCTGAGTTCCCCCCTCAACCAGTCGGCCTCAGGGATAGAAAACCCCTGCTTGGGTCTGTTGACCACCGCCGGGGGCAGAACCTCTTCGGCCGCCCGCCGAAGGAGGAGCTTTCCTCTTTTCCCATCAACCCGGAGATCAAGGGGCAAAGTGGCGGCAAACTCCAGGAGACGATGGTCAAGGAGAGGACAGCGCACCTCAAGGGAAACCGCCATACTCATGCGGTCCACTTTGACCAAGACATCCTCGGGAAGATAAAGATGAAGATCCACATATTGACAACGACTTACCGGGTCAAGATGCTCAACCTCCTGATAAATAGGAACCACTATCTCAAAAGGGCTAAAACCAGCCAGTTCTCTGCGGAAGCGCTGGCTATAAATCTGCTGACGAATCTCCTCTGGTAACCAGACCAGGTCTTGATAAAAGGCCCGGGCGTCAGAGACAGCCAGATTCTGAAGAAAGGTCTTAAGACGTAACGGCCGGGGCAGTCTGGCCGAACGGGGGTAAACCCCTCCCAGCAGGGAGAAGGTAAGCCCCCGTAACGGAAGGGGAAGCCAGCTTCGCAGGCGTGACTCCCAGAGATGAGGGAGATAGCGAAAGGTATATCCCCCAAAGCCCTCATCGCCTCCGTCCCCAGAGAGGGCTACGGTGACATTCTTTCTGGCCATAAGGCAGACATAATAGGTGGGAACAGCGCTGGAGTCGGCCAGGGGCTCATCAAAATGCCAGGCTAGCCGGGGAAGAATCTCGGCCACCTGGGGCCTAACAGTAAACTCTCGATGCCTGGTTCCCAGGTGTTCCGCCACCTGCCGGGCCACCGGGAGTTCATTAAGTCGGGGGTCGTCAAAACCAATGGAGTTGGTAAGGACCGGTTCGGAGAGTGCTCTGACCATCATGGCCACCACTAAAGGGGAGTCGATCCCTCCCGAGAGGAAGGCCCCCAGGGGAACCTCACTTATCAGGCGACAGCTGACCGCCTCCCGGAGGAGATCCCAAAATTCAGAAAGGGCCTCAGACGGGCTCCGGCGCTGGGGGTTAAAGTCAATCCTCCAATAGCGGTGGACCTCAAGCCTCCCCTCACTAAGGAGAAGATAGTGGGCAGGGGGAAGCTTTTTAATTTCGTTGAAGATGGTCCGGGGAGAGGGAATATAGCCAAGGCTAAAATAACAATCCAGAGCCAAAGGATTGAGGCGGCGCTCCACCCCGGGGAGTTCAAGGAGGGCCTTAATCTCAGAGGCAAAGGCGAATAAGTTCCCCTTCTGCCAGTAATAAAGAGGCTTCTTCCCCAATCTGTCCCGGGCCATAAAGAGTCTCCGGCGGGATGGATCCCAGATGGCAAAGGCGAACATCCCTCTTAAGCGATGGAGGCAGGCCGGCCCCCACTCAAGATAGGCTCGAAGGATAGTCTCGGTGTCGCTATCGGTCAGAAAACGATGGCCCAGCTCACTCAGCTCCCCTCTCAGCTCCCTGAAGTTGTATATCTCTCCATTGAAGACTATCTGGGCTCCAGAAGCCTCATCGCCCATGGGCTGTCTGCCGCCAGAAAGGTCAATAATGGAAAGACGTCGGTGCCCTAAGGCAGCCAGGTGATCCAGATAAAAGCCCTCCTCATCTGGACCCCGATGCTTGAGAATACGGGCCATCTTCTCCAGAAGCGGTCGGACCTCATCCGGCCTTTGGCCAGCAAAATCCACCCACCCCACTATCCCGCACATAGACAAGATCTCCTGTCACTTTAATTAAGATTTCGTTCCCATTTTTCGCTCGGAAAATGGGAACGAATCCAGTCCCAGGCCAGCCGGAGAAGCTGGCCTTTTCCAAAGGCTCTAGGCCCCAAGCCCTTGATAAAGGGCGCGGTATTTTTCCATCATCGCCCCAAAGGTAAAGTGACGCCTGAAGCGTTCCTGAGCCGCTTGCCCCATCTTACGGGCGATATCCTCCCTTTCGGCCAGAAGGCTGAGAGCGGCAGCCATCTTGACGACATCTGCTGAAGGAACCACCAGACCCGTTTTACCATCGACAACGATCTCCGGGTTTCCTCCCACATCGGTCACCACACAGGGAAGCCCAGCGGCCATGGCCTCAAGGAGGGCCAAAGACGTCCCCTCACTAAAGCTGGAGAGGACAAACATATCGGCCACCTGCAACAGGCGGGTAGCATCTGAGCGATAGCCAGTAAGGACAACCGAGCCTCCAAGCCCCAAACGCTCCTTAAGGGCCTTTATCTCGGCCATCATGGGACCATCGCCTATCAGGAGCCCCTTAAGGGGGGAGCCAGCGGAGCGAGAAAGGGCCAGAGCCTCCAGAAGCAAAGGAAGATTTTTGATGGGATCAAAACGCCCCACCGTAACCAGAACCCGGTCTCCGGGGTAAAAGCCAAGCTCCTGCCTCAGGGCCACCCTCTCCTGAGGAGAAATGACGGAGACCTCCTGGATGCCGTTGTAGATCACCCTGATCCTTGCCGGCGATAATCCCTCATAGCGCACAAGCCGATCCTTTGTCTCCCGAGAGACAGCTACAATCTGATCGGCCAAAGGCTGAAGGACAAACCGATTAAAGATGTTCTTAAGAAGACTTTCTTTCTCGGGCCAGTGGCGTCCATGCTCAAGAAAGACAACCCTGATACCGGGGGCAAGAAGTTTGGTCAGTGCTCCATAGAAAAAGGGAGAATACTGGTGAGCGTGGAGGACATCCACCTGGTGGGCCCGAAGAATCCGGGCCAGGGCAAAGGGCAGAGAAAGGTCTACCCCCGGGCTGCGAAAGAGCACATAGACCGGGACTCCTTCTTCCCGAAGCCTCTCTCCCCAATGACCCAGAGAATCCAGACAGCAGACCATCACCTCATGATCTCGCCTGAGATCAAGGCACATTCGGTAGACCAGGTGCTCCGTGCCTCCGGGCTCAAGACTTAAGACCAGATGACAGATGACCATTTTTCGCTTCACCGGGGCAAAAACTCCTTAAGGACTTGAAAACTTCGCTCCCAAGAATATTCCTGCTCTACCTGGCTGCGGGCGGCCCGAGCAATGGCCCTGGCCAGGTCAGGATCTTTAAGAAGCCGGATCACGGCCCGGGCAAAATCCCCGGCCGAATCGGCCACCAGGAGATCTCGTCCGGCCTCGGCCCGAATCCCCTCGAAGGCCTCGTAAGTAGCCACCACCGGTCTTCCCATGGCCATGGCCTCAAGGACTTTATTCTGAACCCCTCGGGCCAGCCTTAAGGGGGCCACGCAGACATCGGCCAGGGCAATATAATCCCGAGAATCAGAAACCCACCCGGTGACGACAACCCCGGGGGTTTCAGCAAGGGCCTTCACCTCTTTGGCCGGATCCTTACCAACGATGTAGAAAGAGACGCCAGGGAAGGCCGCCTTTACGATAGGAAAAACTTCCCTGGTGAACCAGACCACGGCCTCGACATTGGGCCAGTAATCCATGGCCCCGGTAAAGACCAAAACAGGGCCTTCTTTGGAGAGCGGGCTCCGGTACCCGGGATGAAAGCGGATCAAATCAACCCCATTTTCTACCACCGCTACCGAACCAGAGGAAACGCATTGCCGAAAGAGCGAGGCCTCGGCCTCGGTAACCAGAAAGAGATGATCAAAGAAACGGGCTATTCTTCCCTCGTAGGCTCTAAGCCTTTTGGCCTCCAAGGAGTAGATCCAGGCCATAGGAGGGGGCACCCTCCGGGAGAGCCGATCCCATTTGTCTGAATCAACATCCATGAAATCCATCAGAAGCCGGGGTTTGGGCCGCTGCTCAAGCAGGCCCTGGGCCCGGAAAAGATATTCGGCCGTAGGTGAACAGGAGCAAAAGATAAGGCCAATGTCGGCCTCCTTTAAAAGATGGCGCAAAGGCACCTCCAGAGGCCGATCATAGAAATAGGCCACTGAGAGAGGACGACCATCCAGGATGGCCTTGAAACAGCGACTTTTCCGCTTTGAGCGCGGCAGAAAATGATAATGAAGCCCTTTAAGAGGGAGATCAACAGCTTTGAGGGCCTCCAGGTCGCGCTCTTCGTCTATGTGGCAGAAGAGGTGAGTAGGATACCTTTGGGAGATGAATTTAAGAAAGTGATAGGCCCGAATTTTTTCTCCTTTGTTGGGAGGGAAAGGAATACGATGGGCGATATAGATGGCTTGGCTCATAGGGATATATACTTCCTCAGCCGGGGGCCAATTTTATTGACCAGCCCCGCGGGAAGATGACGCCAGAGGTCCTCCACCAGAGGTCTGAGCCTTGAGGCGCTCTGTCTTCCAGCCCTTGGGGCCGGAATATCATACCAGAAAAGGGGCTGTGGCCGGGCTCCCCACTGGGTCTTAAAACGATAAGTCCCGCTTCCAGGGCTCGAACGTCCGAAGTCAAAGACGAGAAAGTCATTGTCGGCAGCAAAGGCCAGAAAACTCCAGTAAAGAAGCATATTGGGGCTGATCCTCTTGTAGGCCCTTAGGGAGGAGGCCCAGGGAATAGTCACCGTTTGGCCGGCAAGAAGAATAATCCCGGCCGCCAGGGGTTTCTCTTTTAGATAGACTACCCCTACCCGGGCCCTTTCCCCCATTCGTAGAACCAGAGCCTCAAACCAAGTCTGGGCATGGGGAGGGGAGCCGAGAAAATGCATATTTTCACAGTAGATCTGATAGAAATGATTAAGCAGCTCCGCCCCTCCAAGACGCGGCTCACAGCCTTCCTTTACCGGACGCCTGACCTGACTTCGGACCTTCGATTTAAGGGCCTTAAAGAGGGCCTCCGAGCCCGAAGGAAGATCCAGCAGGAGTCTCACTTTGGCTGTGTTAGCCGGAAGTTCACTCTCCGGAAGAGGTTCTCTGGATCGGATCTTAAGAACGGAAGCTCCCAGTTTATCTTTAAGCTCCCTGGCAGCGGAAAGAAGGGCCCTGGTTGCCTCTTCTGAACTGGCAAGGGGCCCGCCATAATCACAGAAAGGAAGAGAAACGAGAGCCTTACGCCCCAAGGGAAGAGAAAATAAGACCAGGGGAAGGACGCCAAGGATTCTCCCCTTCTCTTCGGCCAAAAGGTAATGGGCCTTGTGTCCGTAAGCGACCTCAATGGCCTCTCCCCAGGCCCAAAGGAGGTAAGGACCTCCATCAAAGGACTCCACAAAGGCATCCCAACGAGGTTGATCCTCTTTGCAGGCTGGTCTGATATCCATAGCTGGCCAAAAGCCTAAACGTTTTTTATCACCTAATCGACCTTTTTCTAAAAAAGTTTTCCACAGACAGGTCAATGTCGTTTTTTATACTGCCGGGACGGTGAATAATCATTATCTTTGCCCGGAGGCCCTGGCCCCATAAGATTGTATCTTTTGAAACCCTAGAGCCACTTGTAAGATTCAGAAGAGATTACAGGCCCCATTTTTGAGAAAATAAGGGCAGAATCTTGAGCTCTAAACCTTAAGAGGATTGACATTTTGGCCCCCAAACAGATGAAAAAAGGCCAGCAAAAAAGAGCCGGCATGACCGAAGCTGACCTGATCCGCCTGTTTGTCTCCCCCTTTCTTCCGGATGAGGTCTTAAAGGGCGTGGGGGATGATTGTGCCGTAGTCAAGGTGGGTCAGGAATCATTGCTTATTACCACAGACACCATGTTGGAGGGTATCCACTTTGATCTGGGTTATTTTGATCCTTACCATCTGGGGCGGAAGCTGGCCGCTGTTAACCTGAGCGATATTGCCGCGATGGGAGGAAGGCCGCTTTTTGCTACCCTAAACCTGGAGTGGCCTCCCAGCCGAGGGCTAAAAGAGGCCAGAGACCTCTCTAGTGGCCTTCTCTCCCGGCTAAGCGAGGCCGAAGTGGCCCTGGTGGGTGGAGATACAGTCAAGGCCCCCAGAATCGGCCTCACCCTGACCATCATCGGCCGGCCCGAAGGGCAAGGGCCAATCTATCGCCAGGGGGCCCGTCCTGGAGACATTATCTATGTCTCTGGTCCTCTGGGGGCCTCGGGGGCGGCCCTTGAACTCCTAAGGAAGGGAATCCGTCCCCCAGAGCCTCTCCTGAGAGCCCATCTTGACCCTCAGCCGGAGCTAAACCTCGGCCAGCAACTGGCCAGAGACGGTCTGGCCACGGCCATGATCGATATCTCCGATGGCCTGGGGATAGACCTCTTCCGGCTCTGTCAGGCCAGCGGCGTGGGGGCCGAAATCCATGCCTCCTTTATTCCCTACCCTGAAGAGCTCGATCTTCTGCCCCTAGAAAACCCCCCTCTTTTTTACATTTTGGCCGGAGGGGAGGACTATCGGCTCCTCTTCACGGCTAAAGAAGAAAGGGGGGCCGAGGTTCAGGGGCTGGGGGCCTACCCCATAGGAAGGATCGTCTCCGGAGACCATCCTGTTCTTATCGACGAAAAGGGAAGGCGGCGGAACATAAGTTTCGCCGGATATGATCATTTCCGATAGATAAGCTCTAACAGAGGGCCAAACAAAAAGATAAAAAAACGCGGCAGACTGGTCGTCTGTCGCGTGTTTGAAGAAAAGGATTCTTCAGGGAAGGATAACCACGTGCCCTCTCACCAAAGCCTGAAAAAGAGACCAATTGAGCACTATCATGGAGATTATTCCCGCCTCCACAATGGTGTAAATGAGGCGACAGATTCGGGCTGTGTCTCTCTTGCCCCTTATCCGCAAAACCTCACACCGAAGATTAAAGTGGATGTGGAGCAGAACCATAAGGACCACAAACAGGGCCCCAAAGACAAAACCTCTTACGGCCTCTATGGGGGTAAAGACTCCGGGAAAATCAAGCATCCCATCGTCACCTCCTTTGAATTAATGTAGGTAAGGCCCTACAGTTGGTATCTGCTGGTATTTTCTCCTCGGACGCTCTATCTCCCTGAGTCGGGGGAAGATCTTCTGTAGGTATTCTCGAACACCTTTGTCAAAGCGCCAGTAAAAGTCGGTGAGCTTAAGATAGAAATACTCAAAGGTCTTCCAGTCCATCCCCCGGGAGCTCTGGACAAGTTCCTTCTCTCCCTTCCGGCAGGCAGTAAAGAAGGTGTAAAGGTCACATTCTGGTGAGGCATTGGCGTATTCCTTTTGGTATCTTTTCGGAGCTTCCCTGAGATCAAGGTGCTCCAGTATGGCCAGGGCATCATTGAAAACGGGATGTGGTGCCGGATCACCAAGACGTTCAAAAAGAAGAATTCGTTCATAAAAAAGGCTGTGTTTATAGTGTACGGAGACCACCAGATCGTCCACTTCCTGCCAGAAGGCGTACTTAACAAGAAGCCTCAGAACATGAAGAAGACCATTTCGGCCTTCTATGTTGGGGATGGCCGCCAGAGATGAGAATTCCGCAATCTTGCGGCCTTTGGCCCGGAGCTTATCTATCTGGGCCTTGTAGGGTAAGATCTTATCGCTGGGAACGCCCAGAGGGGAATCAATAATCAGCGTGGCCGTGCTCAGAGGGCGTCCCTCCGTATCGTAGGCCACACAGACCCTGGTGTAAGGCAGGGCATGGAAGGGAGTAATCCAGAGCCCGGAGGGCTGAGGATCGATCATCCCCACATCCACATATCTTTTGTGGACTAGGGCAAAGGCATCCTGCCAGGTTTGCGGATCTTGGGCCAGTTTTACCTGGATCGGCTCTCTAAGGCCATTGACCATCCGTGACTTCCGGATTCTCCTTATGGACCACGGCTCCTTGAGCCGATATCTTTTGTCGTCCTGTTGGATATAATTCTTGAGCATTTTGGACGCCTCCTAAGAAGTTTTTGGCATTTTCTTCGCTTATTAGAGCTTTGCAAATTAGAGACCAGATTAGGTTACAATTAATTATCAAGTTAAGGTTTTCTAATAGATGCTATTTGAGCAGAAAACAAGAAAAAATAGTCCAAGGGGTTAAAAGACATGAACATCAAGCTCCGTCTATCTTCCGTAGCCAAAGGGGCCTTTGTGGGGCTTCTCTGCTTTTTGGGTCTTTCCTTCCTTCTGCTCCCCTCACCGGCCCGGGCCAGAGAGCCAAAAAATGGCTATGAACTGGCAAAATTTGTCTATGACCGTAATGTGGGTGAGGACTCCGAGGCCTGGGCTACCATGAGCCTGGTTGATCGGCGGGGCAAAGAAAGAAAGCGTCAGATGTATATAGCTACCAGAGATGAAGGGAAGATCCTTAAGACCCTTATTGTATTCCTTTCGCCCAAGGACATTGCCGGGACAGGTTTTCTCTCTCTGGCCAAAGACAACGGTCAGGAGGAACAATTCCTTTATTTACCGGCCTTAAGGAGATCCCGCAGGATCGCCGGATCTTTCAGGTTCCAGCGCTTCGTGGGCTCTGACTTCACCTATGAAGACATGGAGCGCCACCATCCAGACCGCTATGAGCACCAAATCTTGGGGAAAGACACCTATCTCAAGGCCTCCTGCTGGATCCTGGAGAGCCGCCCTAAAAAGAAAAAAGATTCCAAATATAGCCGGTTCGTGCAGTGGATAACTCAGGAAGGTTTCCTGCCCGTCCGGGTGGAATACTACGACAAAAAGGGCCGCCTCTGGAAGGTCTACGAAGCTCTAAGCTTTGAAGAAATACAGGGAATCTGGACGGTCCTTAAGGCCGAGATGAAAGATCTTAAAAAAGACCACCGCACCCTAATAGAAGTGGAGAAAATACGCTACAACGTGGGCCTTAAGAGCAATCTCTTCTCCGTTCGCTCCCTAGAAATGGGGCTTAAACTGGTAAAAAGACGCCCCTAGGGACATGGCCTTTCAAAGTCGCCCTAAAAGTGCTACAAGGCGCTAAAAGCGCGGGAGGTTGGGGCGGTGAGGTTGATTTTACTCTTTATTGTGGTCATAGGCCCGTTTTTATCCGGCACCAGCCTGGCCTTTGAATCTCCGGTTGATACCAAGGCCACCCTATGGATGCGCACAGGCTGGGATCTTAGCCACGATCGCACCCTAGAAGACCGGGCCTCAGAGCGAGAGATAGCCACCTTGGAACTCTTCTGGCCGGGCAAGGGGCCGTTTTTTGGAAAAGTCTCTCTGAGGTTTGATCGGCTCTCCTTCCATGACAACTCCGAGCAAGAGACAGACTACTGGGTCTGGGAGACCTACCTTGGCCTTCAGACCAACAACTGGGAGGTCCGGGTAGGCAAGCAGTTCGTTCGCTGGGGCAAGGCCGATGAGATAAGTCTCCTGGACAATGTCAACCCCCAGGATCTCCGTCAGCTCATGTATCTCCGTCTTGAGGAGAGAAAGCGCCCCAGCTTTTTGATCCTCTGCCGCCGTTATCTAGGAAACTTTACCCTGGAAGCCCTCTTCTCCCCCACAGATGAGGCCCACGAAAGAGATCATTTCGGGACAGACTGGGCCAACTTTGATCACCTCAAAGAGGCTATAGCCCGAAACCCCCAGGTTCCGGCCACCCTTAAGGCCTGGGGAGCCGGACTCTCGGCCCAAGAAGAAGATTACGGCTGGAGCCTTAGACGCTCAGAGTGGGGAGTGAAACTCAGCGGTACAGTGGCCCAGATAGACTTTGGCCTGAGCTATCTAGAGGCCCATAGCCGTTCACCCTATCCTTTTGTAAAGTATTTTCCCATCAAGGGATTTCGCCTCACCAGCCCCACCGCTCCCCTGGCGGATCTTCTCTCCCAGATGGCTTCCATAAGCATAAGCGGCCAGACCATTCTCATCGGTCGGCCTCGCAATCGCTTTCTGGGCTTTGAGTTTGAGACCACCCGCGGAGACTACGGTCTAAGAGGAGAGTTCCTTTATCAAACCGACCGGGTCCTCCTTCGGGAGGATCTTACTGGTATCAGGAAGCCATCCTGGGGCTATATCCTGGGAGTAGATCGAACCTGGCCTGGAGGTCTATACCTTAACCTCCAATTTCTTCAGCAGAGAATCCTGGCCTGGTCCGAAGGAATCCTCTTTGAGCCCAAGCTGGACAGCTCCATCTTTTTTCGCCTCTCCTGGCCCGCCTTAGAAGACCGTCTGGAGACCCGTCTTGATGCCAGTTACGGCCTTACCACCCGCATGTGGTATCTCAACCCGGAGATCATCTATCAGGTAAGAGACAACATCCATCTTTTCTTGGGCTTCCATTTTATTGACGGGCCATCAGACACCTTTCTTGATCTTTACGACAACAACGACGACTTCTACGTGGGCCTAAAAGTCATCCTTTAGGGTAGAACCATTAATGGGTCATCAAAGAATGATAGAGTCGATATCCTTTGAACGTCTCGTCTAAAGTTTTTAGAGGCTCAAAAAAATCTGGGGCCATCCGATAAATCTAGAGGGAAGGTTTCCCAAACTTTTTATAAAAGCCCAGGTCTTTTTCAGCAGCCCAAAAGATGGACAACGATTTTCTTTTAGAAAACCTTAAAAACTTTGGCATAGAAAACCGCAAGGGCTTCTGGGAGGTGGCCTTCTCTCGCTGTCTGGGGCTTTTGACCCCGGAGGAGCTGGCCCGCCTCCGGGAGACCACGGTGGCCATCCCGGGGCTGGGAGGAGTGGGCGGAGGGCATCTTATCGCCCTGGTTCGCAGCGGAGTGGGCAGTTTCAAGCTGGCCGACCTGGATACCTTCGAGCCCCATAACATCAACCGCCAGTATGGGGCCAAGGCGGCCACCGCCGGCCGGGAGAAACTTGAGGTTATGGTAGAAGAGGCCCTAAGTATCAATCCCTACCTTCGCATAGAACGCTTCCCCAAAGGAGTAAGCGAAGAGAACCTGGATGAGTTTCTAAGCGGAGTCAGCGTAATCATCGACGGCATTGATTTTTTCAGTTTTGATCTCCGTCGGGCCCTTTATCGGGCGGCCAAAGAAAAGGGGATACCGGTCATCACTGCCGCCCCCCTTGGCTTTAGCTGCGCCATCTTAGTCTTTGCCCCGGATAGGGGGCTTGATTTTGATCGTTACTTTGGGGTGCGAGAGGGAATGAGTGAGCTTGAAAAACTGGCGGCCTTTGCCGTGGGTCTGGCCCCCTGGCCTACCCACTTAAAATATATGGATCTTTCCTACGTGGATATCGCCGCCCAGCGCGGTCCCTCAAGCGGCATTGCCTGTCTGCTCTGTAGCGCCATGGCGGCGATGGAGTGCATACGCATCATCCTCGGCCGCCCGGGTCTAAAACCGACTCCCTGGTTCCACCAGCTTGATCTCTACCGCATGAAGCTTCGCCGAGGCTATCTTCCCCTTGGCAACCGCAATCCCATCCAGCGGTTGATGATTCGACTCCTTATACGGCGCTTTAAAAAGGCCCTCGAATCATGTCCTCAAAAGGCTTTTACTACCAGCTAATCTCTCAAAGGCGGCCTCTCCTGGCTCTAGCTCTGGCCGTGATCACCCTGGCGGCTGGGTACTTTTATCTCACTTTACCGGTAGTCACCTCCACAGAGGCCATTGTCCCCAAAGATGAAAAGCGCCTCTTCTATGAAGAATTTCGCCAGGTCTTCGGCGCCGATGACGCCCTGGGAATAGCCTTTAAAAGCGAAAGGCTCTTCTCTCCGGAAACCCTGGCCTTTATCAGAGACCTCACCGAGGCCCTGGAGGAGATCCCCGAGGTAGAAGATGTCCTTAGCCTGACCAATGTGGAAGATATTCGTGGGGGCCAGGGGGTATTCATCGTCGAACCCCTGGTGGGAGAAGAAATCCCCACCTCTGCCCAAAGGCTGGCCTGGATTAAAGAGCGGGCCCTCTCCAACCCCCTTATCCGGGGAAACCTGATCTCCACTGATGGCCAGGCCACCATGATCCTGGTTCGTCCGGCCTTCCACGGTGAAGACGAAGACCTCGAGGCCAGGCTTCTTGAGGCGGTGGAGAAAAAGATCAAGGAAATAAGGGCCAGGTTTCCCGGGGCCCCTCGTCTTCATCTTGCCGGATGGCCGGTTATAGATGTCAAGATGGCCGCCTACATGAACAGCGACCTGGCCGTCTTTATCCCCCTGACTTATGTCCTCATGGCCCTTCTCCTCTATCTCTTCTTGCGCCGGATACGGGCGGTGGTCGGGATTCTGGCTGTTATGACCCTTTCTCTTATCTGGACAATGGCCGCCCTTAACCTGGTCGGGGGCGCCATGAGCCCCATGACGGCTATCCTTTCTCCTCTTATCATGGCCCTTTCTTTGGCCGACGGGGTCCACCTGACCAGCCGTTTCTATCTGGAGCTCGACCGCCCCGGGGCCAAACCCCAGAAAAACTTCTCCGCTCTGGTGATTAAGGCCGTAGGTGAATCCTGGAGACCATGTCTTCTTACCAGTTTGACCACCGCGGCTGGATTTCTCTCTCTGGTGACGAGCCGCATCCCGGCTATCAGACACTTTGGGCTGGCGGCCGCGGCGGGAATGATCATCGAGTTCATCCTCACCTTTACGTTGCTGGCCATGCTTCTGCCCTGGCTGGGCCAGGAGGCGGCCCGGGGCAATAGCCCGGTGAGAGAGTCGGCCCTGGTCTCTGCCTCCCAAAAGTTAACCAGGCTAGCCGTAACCCGGGGGAGGTGGATCATCCTCTTCACCCTGGCTGTGGTTTTAATCTCTCTCTGGGGGGCCTCGCAGATCCGTACAGAGACCAATCTGCTGGAGTTCTTCCGGGAAAAAAGCCCCATACGGGTGGCGGCTAGGTTCGTGGATCAGAATCTGGGTGGCTCCGAAACCCTGGAGATCTCTATCCGGGCCAAAGAGCCCGAGGCCTTTCTGGACCCAGAGAATCTAAGGTTCCTGGAAGAGATCGCCGCCTTCCTCAAGAATCGGCCGGCCTTCAGCAAGGTCGTAGGGCCTCATGATTTTCTCAAACAGATGAACCAGGCCTTCCACGAAGATGACCCTCGATTCTACAGGCTTCCCCACAGTCGAGAGCTCCTGGCCCAGTACCTTCTTCTTTACAGCGGCACGGAACTCAGCCACTTTCTGGACGAAGATCGAAGCTGGGCCCGCCTCTCGGCTCGAACAGTAGTCCACAATTCATCGGCCCTAGAAGAGGAGATCGAAGACCTTACCGAATTCATCCACCGTCTGGAGCCGGAAAAGCGGGGGCTCGAGGTCCGAATAACCGGAAAGACCTACCTCAATACGCAGGTTATTAAGGACATCGTCTCCTCTCAGGTTCAAAGCCTCACCATGGCCGGGGGGATCGTTTTCGCCTTTATATTTCTGGCCCTGCGCTCCCTGACGCTCGGGCTGGTGGCCATGGTCCCTAACTTTCTTCCTCTTGTCACCAATTTTGGTCTCATGGGCTGGGCCGGAATCCCCCTTAACACCTCAACGGCCACCATCTCCGCCGTGGCCATCGGGATTGTGGTGGATGATACCATCCACTTCTTAAATCAATATCAAATGCTTCGCCGGGCGGGCCTCTCGGTGGATCAGGCCATTTTGGGAACCCTGATCGTAAAAGGAGGGGCGGTGACGGTTACCTCCGTTATCCTCATTGTGGCCTTCGGCATCCTGGTAACCTCCAGGTTTGTTCCCACCGTTCAGTTTGGGTTCCTCTCGGCCATGATCATGTTAGTCGCCCTTTTAGGGGATATCTTTTTGCTCCCGGCCATCCTGGCCCAAAAGAAAAAGGGGGGCTGAGCCCCCCTTTTTAAAAGAAAAAACTTAAAGATTACTTGCGGCTCCGGCGCCTAGCGCCAAGACCGCCCATAACCAGACCGGTGCCCACCAGAAGAAGGGTGGCCGGCTCAGGCACGGCATGAAGCTGGAAGGAAC
Organism: Thermosulfuriphilus ammonigenes; assembly: GCF_011207455.1. Classification (GTDB taxonomy): domain Bacteria; phylum Desulfobacterota; class Thermodesulfobacteria; order Thermodesulfobacteriales; family ST65; genus Thermosulfuriphilus; species Thermosulfuriphilus ammonigenes. Next base: position 2,044,947 of record NZ_CP048877.1, on the reverse strand, counting down.
CAGTTCCAGAACCTTTAAGATAAGTCAGGTTGTCGTTATCGTTCTCACCATACCAAATAAGGTTCCCGGAGGCCCCAGCCTCGGTGGCAATAGAGAGGAGCCACTGTTTGCCCACCAGATCCTGGAGGTCATAGGTGGCGCTTCCCAGCACCGGGGCCGGAAGGCTGCTATCTACTTGGGTAATCTTAAGAAGAAGATTTACGTTTCGGCTGAGGGTCTGACCAGTAGCCACATAAACGGTAGCCGTACCCGTGCTCATAGGGCCGGGGATAACGGTACCCGTGATGACGATATCCCCATCGTCAAAACCAGTATCATCACCAGGGCCGATATCCGAGCCGAAAGAGGCATCCGGGGTGGTGTCAAAATACATGGTAAAGGTACCGGCCGTGTACCTGGCCGAGGCTATTGTATTGCCGTTGGTATCTATGTAGAGATCCACCACCTCACCGGTAAGACCAGTCCAGGTAACTGTCATCTCCCAGGAGCTGCTCGAATCACCGGCGCCAAGCCTCATGTCTTCGTCATCGGTATCAAGATAGGTGGAACCACTGCGCAGGTGATTCACAATCACATTGCCATAATCAATAAAGGTGGTTCCGATACCAATGCCCGCCCGATTCTCCACCGGATATACAGACTGGGCATTGTCCTCAAACATAAAGGTATCAAAATAGCCGGTTACCGTGTCTCCATCGCCGTCGTAATCCACCCCGGTATCTACAAAAAGATCCGTTATCCAGACGGCCTTGGCGCTTCCGGCCCAGCCAAGAAGAAGCGCACAGACAAGAAAGATAAACACCCTACTTTTCATAAAAACCTCCTTACTTAGATTTTGATATAAGTCACTCTGGTCTCAACCCTTTTTGCCTCCCCCTTACCCCATTTACCACCCCCCTTAAGCCCCCGACTTCAATATCCCCCTATAAAGCAAAGAGAGTGCCAAAGAAGACGGCCATTTTGGCCGCTTTTTGGCGGCCAAAATGGCCGATGGCTTAAAGAGTCAAAGAAAAATGAGAAAAAAAGTTCACCAGAAGAGAAGTTTTTTTCCAAAGAGAAAATTCCTTCTCACAGGGAGCCATCAAGTTGTCTCAAATGGCCTTTGATGACCTTATCATCCGGGGCCAGGGAGAGGGCCCGATGAAGATAGCTCCTGGCTGCCTCCTTCATCCCCAGGTGGTAATAAATCCAGCCCAGAGTGTCCAGAATCAGCGGATCCTGAGGACGGCAAGAGGCGGCCTTTTCGGCCAGAAGACGGGCCTCGTCCAGGTCTCCCCCGGCCTCAAGGAGGCTCCAGGCCAGGTTATTGAGAACGGTGGCCTCTTGGGGGGCAAACTTTAGGGCCTGACGGTAGTATTTAATGGCCCGGTCAAGGTTCCCCTCCTCCCTGGCCAGATCGCCCAAAAGGGCCAGGGCCGGAAAAAAATCGGGAGCCTCGGAGATCAATCTCCGAAGGGCCGCCGCGGCCTCTGCCCTTTTACCGGACAAAAGGGCCACCAGGGCCCGAAGGTAGACCAGGGGCAGGCGATCTTCGGACAGCTTAAGGACAAGAGCGGCCTCTCTCAGGCGCCCGGCCTCAAGAAGGCCGGAGGCCGTAAGCGACACCGAAAGCCAGTCCTGCCCCTGAAGTTCCAGGGCTTTCTCCGGAGCCCAGAGGACAAAGGCCTCCAGGGGAGGCCGGTGGTGCTTGATAGCCTCGTCTCTGGCCAAACGCTCCCGGCCACAGGCCAGAAGGGACGCCAGCCGGAGCAAATAAGCGGCCTGAGAGTCAGGATATAGCCGGGAGAACATCTCTACTTCGGCCTCTGCCAGGGGGCAATTTCCCTGGCGGATGAGATCTACGGCCAGCACACTGTGGGCCTCCCTGGCCAGATCAGGGGCTTCAAGAAGGGGAAGAAGGTTAGCCGCAAGGGAAGTCCTCTCGCCATCGGCCGTCTCTAAGATGGCTAAAAGAAGCCTGGCCCGATAGGATGCCGGATTTATCTCTAAGGCCCGGGCCAGGGTGGCCTTGGCCTGTTTGTGATAGCCTGCCAACCATTGAGAAAGGCCCAGATAGTAAAGCCCCCGTTCATCCTCGTTTATGGAGACCGCCTGACTGAAGGCAAAGACCGCCCCTGAGTAGTCCGCCTCCCCGAGGCAGAGATGCCCTTTGAGATAGACCACCGCAAAACTCTTGGGATAGGAACGAGAGAGATCCTCAATTACCTGCCTGGCCTCATCGAGCCGGCCCATATGAAGGGCCACCTCGGCAAAACGAACAGCCAGGTCAAAGTCTTTGGGGCCGCCTTCCTGATAGAGCTTCTCATAGATGAAAAAAGCTCGATCCTTATAGCCAGCAAGGAGATAGAAATCGGCTAGATAGGCCCGGTAACGGCGGGCGGTCTTCTCCGAAGGGGCCAGGAGGATCATCTTCTTAAAGGCCGCCGCCGCGGCCTGAAAATCGCCCCTGTAACGGTAGAGATTACCCAGGGCCATATAGACCTCCGGCCGCTCAGGGGCCAGGTCTTTAGCCTTCAGATAACAGTTCTCGGCCCGGGCCAGATCTCCCCTAAAGAGATAAAAATCTCCCAGCTCCAAATAACAGCGAAAATCCTTGGGCTTTCGCTTAAGGACATCTCGAAAATAGCTTTCAGCCTGGGTCAGTTGCCCAGAGAAGGCCTTGAGGTTGCCCAGGATAAGCTGGGCGTAAGGGTTTTCGGGATCAATGGCCTCTATCTCCTTGGCCAGGGCCTCAGCCTTTTGATAATAGCCGGTAACCAGATAAAGATAGCCCAATTTTACCAGGATGCGGGGATCACGGCGATCAAGTTCCAGGGCCGTCTCCAAACTGCGGAGGGCCTCGTAGGGACGCCCGAGACGGATCTCCACCACCCCCAGCTGATACCAGAGCCGGGGGTCATCGGCCATAACCTCTTTGAGAGGCAAAAGAATGGCCAAGGCCGCCTCATAGTCCCCCTTCTCAATCAGGGCCTCGGCCCGGGAGAGTTTGACCTCCGGCGGCGGCCCCCCACCACAGGCCCAGAGAAGAAGGAGAATCAGCACCCCGAGGAGAAAAGACCGCATCAGAGCCTCCGAGCCATGGATATCAAAAGGGATAGGATCATCAGGACCACGGATACCAAAATAAGGTTATCCATAACCCAGCCCCAAAGGCCGGCCAGAAAAAGAAGCAATTGCCCCAGCAAACCGTATTCCTCCGGGGAGGAATAATCATCTCGTGCGGAAGGGGTCGGGGCTGCCGGCTTGACTCTATCTCGGGAAGCCTTATATGAGGCCAGGGGCTCCCCGGAAGGCCTAACAGTGGCCACCGGGGTCCGCACAAGAGACTCCTGCCCCCGGAGCTCTGAGTGTCGCCAAGCAGACCGCAGGCCGGTATCCGCCTCCTTTAAAACCACTTGAGGGGCGGATTGTCTCTTTCCCTCTCCCAGATACCCGGGGAGCTCCTTTACCAGAAGATCCCCGCGGGCCCCGAGTTCTTTGAGGATCTCCCTGGCCCTCTTCCGAGCGGCTTCAAGACGGGCCTGATCCCGGCGAAGTTCAAGGAGTAGCTCCCACCTGTCGGCCAGAAGGTACCGTAAATTGGCCTCCAGATAAGACTGCCTAAGGCCCCTTACCGCCGGATAACGGAGATCTATCGTCGCCAGAGGGGTAAAGCTGCCACTTTGAGACACCAGAGTGCAACGGGAAAGAGAGATATCTCGACAGATAAGGTGCCACTTAAGACCACCGCCACGGGAAAGTTCTCTCTCTATCAGGCTCCAGGCCTGGTCTGGTGAGGCCTTAAAACCTTGCGAGTAGGCCCCTGCCTCCTGAGGCCCCAAAAGACCCAGAAGAAAAAAGGCAATCAGCCACCAGCCCCTCCCCCAGAAACAGGCTCTCATATCTGCTCCCAACGCCCCGCTCAGGTTAACAGAAGTTTTGTCCAGCAAAAGACCCTATTATTACTTGATTATAAAACTATTTTTTGACAACCAGCCAATAAAAGCCCCAAAAAAAGCCATTGGGGGAGGAAGATTTCCTGAGAGAGGAAGAAGTCTGGTCAAATCAAGGAAGGCCCAACTAAAGACCTTTTTACTCAAAAAAACAGCTACATTCTCTGATTAGCCCGGGCTCCCTTCTCGCCCCGAGGTTGAGGTAGAAGAGATGGGCCTGGCCGGATTTCCGGCAACCACCGTCCCGGGAGGGACAGGTTTGGTGACCACCGCCCCGGCGGCCACTGTGGCCTGAGGACCGACCTCAGCCATAACCACGGCCCCCTCCCCTATCCAGGCATGGGCTCCAATCCGGATTACCTCTAAAGAGGATTCCTCTGCCGGGCTCAGACGACCGTCTGGCAAACGCCGGTGCTGTCTCTTACCACTGGGAATACTTACCCGGGAGGCCACCAGGACCCCTTCTTCAAGAATGGTCTTACCCAAGATGCAATAGGGACCAATATAGACCCCCCGGCCAACCATGGCCCAGGGATGGCTGAAGAAGGCCCCAAAGCCTATCTCCCACTCCCAGCTACATTTAGGGAAGACAAGCCAGTAGAAGGCGCGCCTTAAAAAGGTGCCCGGTAGCCCCGGGACAAGGGCCAGAGTCTGGGCCCAAAAGAGATAAAGCCGGCTTCCAGAGCACAGAAGGGCCTCAAGGCGCCAGGAAAGCCAAGGGAAGAAGACCAGCAACAGGGAAAGACCATTGAGGACGGCCTTAATTGGACCCATTTTTAAAAGATACCCAAGAACAAGAGGGGCTGGCAAGGAAGGGCCCCAGGGATATTGGCTAGGGAGATGATAGTGTGTAAGTTTTTAGACAAATTCCTAACCGAAGGAGAGAATTGTAGATGTTTGAGATAAAGATTCGTGATGACTTCTCCGCCGCCCACCATTTGAGAGACTATCCCGGAAACTGCGAACGCCCCCATGGCCATAACTGGTCGGTAGAGGTGGCCGTCTTCTGTGAGAGGCTCGATTCTCTGGGGATGGGTATTGATTTTCGGGAGGTTAAGGGCGCCTTAAAGGAGGTTCTCAGGGAGCTCGACCATCACAATCTCAACGAAATCCCACCCTTTGCCCAGAGAAATCCCTCCTCTGAAAACATTGCCGTCTATATCTTTGAGGAAATGGCCCGGCGCATTGATCGCCCGGGGATAAAAATCTCTGCCGTCACCGTCTGTGAGACCCCCAGGAGCTGTGTCACCTACTATGGCCCTAAGTCTTAAGGTGGCGGAGGTCTTTGTTAGTCTTCAGGGAGAGGGAACCCTGGCCGGATATCCCTGCTTCTTTGTCCGCCTGTCGGGATGTAACCTTCGCTGCCGCTGGTGCGATACCGCCTGGGCCTGGGAAGGAGGCCGGGAGGTGCCCCTTAAGGAAATCCTTGAGCGCTGGCGGGCCTCTGGGATCTCGTTGGTTGAGGTAACCGGGGGGGAGCCCCTTCTTCAGGCCGGAGTAATCGAACTAATGAAAGGTTTCCTTAAGGCTGGAGCTACCGTTCTTCTGGAGACCAACGGGAGCCAAAGTTTAAAAGGCGTTCCACAAGAGGTAATCAAGATCGTCGATTTCAAGTGTCCCTCAAGCGGAATGAGCGCCTACAATCGCTACGAAAATCTCCGGTATCTCCGCCGTCCTGATCAGATCAAGTTTGTCATTGCCGATCGAGAAGATTATCTCTTTGCTCGAAAAAAGATCGTCGAACTTGATCTGGTGAGGGTAGCAGAGGTCCTCATGTCTCCAGTCTGGAGGCAGATGGACCCGGTTGATCTTGCCCGCTGGATTCTAGAGGATAAACTGCCGGTGAGGTTTCAAATCCAGCTCCACAAGATTCTATGGGGGGAGAGAGCCGGTGTCTGAAAAGGCTGTTGTTCTTGTCTCTGGAGGGATGGATTCCTGTGTCTGTGCTGCGGTGGCCGCCGAGAAGGGCTACCGACTGGCATTTCTCCACGTCACTTACGGACAACGTACCGCGGCCCGGGAAAGGCGGGCCTTTGAAGAGATCGCCGAGTTCTATCAGGTACGGGAGCGTTTAGTGGCCGATATCGGCTACCTCAAAGAAATTGGAGGTTCGGCCCTCACAGACGAAACCATCCCCGTACCTCAGGAGGAGGGGGGCGGAATCCCCATCACCTATGTCCCCTTCCGCAACGCTCACCTTCTGGCCATTGCCACCTCCTGGGCCGAGGTCATTGGGGCCAGTCGGATCTTCATTGGGGCCAGTGAGGTGGATTTCTCCGGCTATCCGGACTGCCGAGCCAGCTTCTTTGAGGCCTTCAATCGGGTCATCGAGGAGGGGACCCGGCCGGAGACAAAAATAGTCATCACCACCCCCCTCATTCGTCTGGACAAGGCCGGGATTGTCCGCCTCGGTCTTCGTCTAAAGGCTCCCCTCCACCTTACCTGGTCCTGCTACGAGAGGCAGGATCTGGCCTGCGGACGATGTGAATCATGCCGTCTGCGACTGAAGGGGTTTGCTAAAGCCGGAGTCAAAGACCCCATCGCCTACGTTGGAGGCTTAAGTGGTGAAAAAGATATTTGAATGCCGGAGGTGTGGCTTCTGTTGTCAGGGAGAGAGCACTGTCTCTCTGAGCCCTGAAGAACGCCGACGGATCGCTGACTTCCTTGGTCTGGGGCTCCAGGAGTTTCTTACGCAGTACTGCCGCCAACAAGGCAACCGGGTAGAGATGAAGGTCGTCAATGGCCATTGTATCTTCTACGACACCAAGGACTCCTTGTGCCGTATCCACCCGGTAAAACCATTCCATTGTAAAAGATGGCCGCTTCATCCGGCCATTTTAGAGAGTCTGGAAAACTATCAGACCATCTCCAGCACCTGTCCAGGTTTTAATCCTCAGGCCAGCTATGAGGAAATCTGCGCCTTTGTCCGCGGTAGCCTTGAAAACCCAAAATGAAGCCCCGAGGTCTCCTTCTCCTTGCCGCCGCTTTAGGGGTCATCTTTCTGGCCGCGGCCTTTAGTATTTATCGCCAGAGAGAGGCCCAGCGTTTGCCTCCAGGCTTTGTCTTTGCCAGCGGACGCCTGGAAGCCGAGGTGGTCACGGTGGCTACCCGGATACCGGGCAGGGTCAAAGAGATCCACTTTACCGAGGGAAAGGAGGTTAAAAAGGGAGACCTTTTGGCCCAGATAGAAGCCGAGGAGCTTAAGGCCCGCAGGGCCCGGGCCCTGGCTGGTCTCCAGGAGGCTCAGGCCCGTCTTCAGATGGCCCGGGCCACCCTGGAGAAGGCCCAGGTGGCCTACGAACAGGCCCTCAGAGATCAAAGACGCTATCGGGAACTGCACCGGCGAGGAGTTATCTCCCAGAAGGAATTCGAAAGAGTAGAACTCCTCTTTCAGACCCGACGGGCTGATCTCAGGCTGGCCAGAGAGGGGCTTAAAGCCGCCCAAAAGGGCGTCTCTCAGGCCAAGGCGGCCCTCCAAGAGGTGGAGGCCCTCCTTGATTATAGCCAGATCAAGGCCCCCATAACCGGGGCCATTATCCGAAAGCTGACCAACGTAGGAGAAATGCTATCGGCCGGAGGCCCCCTTTGCCTTATGGCCGATCTTGACCAGCTCTACCTTAAAGCTTACGTCCCCGAGAGGGAGATTGGCCTTTTGGCCTTGGGACAAGAGGCCCGGGTCTATGTAGATGCCTTTCCGAAAAGGGGATTTCCCGCCCGTGTAGGCTACATTGCCCGGAAGGCCGAATTTACTCCCAAAGAGGTCCAAACCAGGGCTGAGAGGGTAAAGATGGTCTATGCCGTAAAGCTCTATCTTCAGGAAAATCCGGGCCATATTCTCACCCCAGGCATGCCGGCCGATGCCCTCATCAGGATCTCCCCTGAAGCCCCATGGCCCAAGAGACTCCCCCGATGAGCCACCCGGCGGTAGTCATCAGAGGGCTACGCAAGAGATACGGCCGGATAGAGGCCCTGGGTGGCCTGGATCTGGAGATCCCTAAAGGGGAAATCTTTGGCCTTATTGGCCCTGATGGGGCCGGAAAGAGCAGCCTTCTTAAGATAATCGCCGGAGTCTTAAGTCATGACGAAGGCCAGGTCATCGTCCTGTCTCAACCTCTGGCCTCAGAGGAAGACGCCGAAGCAATCAAGGGGCGTCTGGGGTTCATGCCTCAGGGGCTGGGACTCCACCTCTACCCGGAACTGACCGTGGAGGAGAACCTGCGTTTTTTTGCCGAGTTAAGGCTTGTCCCGGAGAAAGAGTATTACCGGCGGCGGGAAAGGCTCTTGGCCATAACCAGACTGGCCCCCTACCCTGACCGGAAAGTGAAGGATCTGTCTGGAGGCATGAAACAAAAGTTGGGGCTGGCCTGCACCCTTATCCATCAGCCGGAGCTAATTATTCTTGACGAACCCACCACCGGGGTTGATCCCCTATCGCGCCAGGAGCTCTGGGCCATCGTGGCCGAACTGGTAGCCGAAAGGGAGCTTACCGCGGTTATTTCCACCTCCTACCTGGATGAGGCCAGTCGCTTCCATCAGCTGGCCCTGCTCTCCGGCGGCCGGATAATCGCCCGGGGAACACCGGAAGACCTGGCCCCGGAGGGGCTGGAGAGCTGGTTCTTCCGGCTGGCCGAAAAGCACCACCCAGTGGCCTATCTTCCTCCCGTCTTAAAGGGCGAAGGGGAGCCGCCCTCAGGGCCGGTAATTGAGGCCCGGGAGCTGGTTAAGGATTTTGGTCGTTTTCGGGCGGTGGATAGAGTCAGCTTTTCAGTAGCTGCCGGGGAGGTCTTTGGTCTGCTTGGTCCTAACGGAGCCGGCAAGACCACCGTAGTCCGCATGCTTTGTGGTCTCCTTAGACCCAGCCGGGGAGAGGGACGGGTGGCCGGGGTAGATATGAGGGCCCCCGGCCGCCATATTCGCCAGAGAATCGGCTATATGTCCCAGAGTTTCTCCCTTTATAGAGATCTCACCGCCCGAGAAAACCTTTGGCTCTACGCCGGAATCTATGGGGTTAGAAACGAAAAGGAGGTCATGGAGGCCTTGGTGGACCTCTGTCAGCTCAAGGGGTTTGAGGAACGCCGGACCGCCGACCTTCCCCTGGGAGTCCGTCAAAGGCTGGCCCTGGCCTGTGCCATCGTCCACCGCCCCCAGGTGGTCTTTCTGGACGAGCCCACCTCCGGAGTTGATCCTCCCGGCCGGAAGCGCTTCTGGGAGATTATTTATCTCTTGGCCCAGGAGCTGAAAATAACCGTCCTGGTGACCACCCACTACATGACGGAGGCCGAATACTGTGACCGCCTCTGCCTGATGCATGAAGGACGAATCATCGCCGAGGGAACACCAAAGGCCCTCAAAGAGGCGGTGTTAAAGAGGGCCGGTCGGCCAATAAGTCTCCTGGTCTCCAACCCCCTGTCTGTGTTAAGGGAGCTAAGAGGAATGGGCCTTCAGGCCACCCTATATGGAGCCCGGATCAGGGTTCTGGCCCCGGAAGAAAAAATAAACGCCCTTAAGGCCTTCTCTCCTCGTGGCCTTCTCCCCGAGGAGATCACCATGGAAGACGTCTTCGTCTATCATATTTTGAGAGAGGAAGGTCATGGAATGGAGAAGAATCAGGGCCTTGGTAGTTAAGGAAAGCATCGAAATCCGGAAGGACCCCCTCTTCATGACCATGGCCTTTCTGGTGCCCTCGATCCTGATGATCCTCTTTGGCTACGGACTCTCTCTGGACGTAGAAAATATTCCCCTGGCCATTGTGGATCAGGATGGCAGTGATAGCAGTCGGGATTACCTCTACCACTTTATCCAGTCTCGCTATTTTTCTCTCAAAGGGAGCTACCATAAAGAGGACGAGGCCCTAAAACGTCTTGTCGAAGGAAAAATCCGGGTAGTAATTATCGTCCCTCCGGGGTTTGAACGAGATCTCCATCAGGGCCGGGCCGCCTATGTCCAGACTATTGTCGATGGTATCTTCCCCTACCGGGCCCAGATGATTAAGGGCTATCTGGCGGCCATAAACGGAACCATCAATCGCCAGCGTTTGAGGGATCACCTGGCCCGGAAATCCGGTCTTCCGCTGGAGAGGGCCGAGACCTTAGTCAACCCGGTTCGCCTGGAGGTACGCTACCTTTTCAACCAGGAGGTAAAGAGTATCCACTCTATTGCCCCGGCCTTAATCGGAATGGTTCTCCTGATGACTCCGCCACTCCTTACCGCTGTGGCCATTGTCCGGGAGAAGGAAACCGGATCCATTTTCAATATCTACTCCTCGACCATAAGTCGGCTGGAGTTCGTCATCGGAAAGCTCCTGCCCTATTTTGTCATCTCCTGTTTCAACGCCCTTGTCCTCTGGCTTCTGGCTATTTACGTCTTTAAGGCCCCTTTTAGGGGCAGTTTCTCCTTCTTTTATCTTTCAGCGGTGGCCTATGTAGCCGGTAGCACCGGCCTGGGACTCCTCATTTCCACCTTTGCCCGGAGTCAGATTGCCGCCATCATGGTGGCTATGGTGGCCACCATGATTCCCTCCTTCCTCTACTCGGGAATGCTGGTCCCGGTATCTTGTCTGGATCGGGCCGGTCAGATAGAGGCCCGGCTCTTTCCCTCCATGTATTTTACGGCCATCCTCCACGGAACCTTTCTTAAAGCCAGCAGATGGCAGACCTTCGGCCCGGAGATCGCCTTCATCGTCTTCTACGCCCTGTTGATGCTCTTTCTGGGATATAAACTCTTCCGCAAAAGGGTCAAAAGATGAGGGCCAGTCTTAGGCGAATCTATGTCCTCACCATCAAGGAGCTCCTTCAGCTGGTAAGGGATACGGCCCTTATTGTGGCCACGGTCTATCTCTTTCTGGTGGACGTCTATATCGCTGGCTCGGGGGTAAGTATCTCCTTGAGGAATACCCTCCTTATGGGTCTTGACCATGACCGCAGCCATCATTCAAGGGAGCTTATGGCCCGCTTCACCAGCCCTTATTTTATCTATGCCGGGGAGGTTGCCCGAAGTCAGGAAGCCATCAGGCTTCTGGAACGGGGAGAGGCCATGGTTGTCTTGGATATCCCCGAGGGTTTTGAGGCCGACATTGCCTCGGGACGGGGCACAGAAGTCCAGATGCTGGTGGACACCAGCAACTCTGCCATCGGATTTCTGGCCGCCAGTTATGGTGGCCAGATTGTAGCTACTTTCAGCCAAGACCAGGCCTTTGAGCGCCTGGGGCTCAAAGATGAAGACCTCGAAAAGCTCCCCCTCATAATCAACCGAGAACGAATATGGTTCAACCCCAATCAGCGTGAGCCCTGGTTTATGTCTGTTTCTGAGCTCCTTACAGTGATCACCCTTCTGACCATGCTCCTTCCAGCGGCAGCCATGGTCCGGGAGAAGGAACGCGGAACCATTGAGCAGCTGCTGGTCTCCCCTCTTGGCCCTCTGGAGATCATGTTCTCCAAGGTTTTGGCCATGACCGGGGTTATTTTGGTGGGCACGGCGGCCTCTATTGGTTTTGTCTTGGAGCCGATCTTCAAGGTGCCTTTGAGGGGCTCCTTGCCGCTCTTCTTTCTGGCCACGGCCCTCTATGTCTTTACCTCCTGCGGCTACGGCCTTTTTATCGCCACCTTAGCCCGCAACCTGGCCCAGGTAGGGCTTCTGACCATCATTGCCATCGCCCCCATTATCTTTCTCTCTGGCACCTGGACTCCCCCGGAGGCCATGCCCTTCTGGCTAAGGGAGCTGATGGTCTTCTCTCCCCTCCATTACTACATCCTCATCACCTATGGCATTTTCCTCAAAGGAGTGGGGCTCAGAACCCTCTGGCCAGAGTTTTTGGGCATGATCACCCTCGGTCTGGCCATATTCGCCTTTGGCGCCTACCGCTTCCGACGCCAGTTCTGAAGGATAGAAGACAGTTATTGAGGATTAAGGTGGAATGTTTCCTTGCCGATTAAATATTCGATTGGAAGTGATAAGGAGGAGAGTATGGCCCGAATGGACGTTCGCTATATCAACCCCTTTCTCTCGGCAGCAGTAAATGTCTTGAAGACTATGGCCATGACCGAGGCCAAACCGGGAAAACCTTACATCAAAAAAGATGGCACAGCCACCGGAGACATCACCGGAATTATCGGCATAACCGGTGACAAAGAGGGTTCCCTATCCATCACCTTTACCGAACCATGTATTCTCCATATCCTGGCCAACATGTTAGGAGAGAAATACGATGGTATTACCGAGGAGGTGAAAGACGCCGTCGGTGAGCTGACCAACATGATCTGCGGCAACGCTCGCCAGATGCTCCAAAAAGACGGACTCAACCTTTCGGCCTCCATTCCTACCATTGTCACCGGTAAGGGACACACCATCAAACACCTCTGTAGCGGCCCCAAACTGGCTATTCCCTTCAGCACCGAAGCCGGAGAATTTACCGTGGAGGTTTGTCTAAGCGATTAGCCCTCAAGAAAGAGATTTCTCGGTAACCTCCTGAATATCCATCAAAAGATCAGAGAAAAGGCCTGGTTGTTTTTCTTCTTCAGGGCGCCAGGAAAGGATCGGCTCGATTTCAGCTCCCAAGGATCTCTGGGCTAAGGGGATCATATCCCGCTCCAAAAGACGTCGGGTCAGGGTGGGACGGATGGCCTCTATCAACTGAAAAAAGGTAAAGAGTCGCCGAAAGACGCGGCGATCATACTCATCGGGCTCTTTCCCCCCCTGAAGATAATCGTCTATATCGTAGGCCAGAATCTTCAGGCGATGGAGCAGGGGAATCTTGACCTGGGAGCGGACCATCTCTTCTAAGAGATTAAACTCCCAGGCAATGGCCGCATAAGAATCCAGGCTGAAATCCTCCAGCTGGAGCATCTCCCGATACCACTCCGAGAATTTGGTCTTGAGATAGTCGGCCAGGGTGAGAAAGTCTATCTGAGTCCGCTGGAAGCGGACTTCCTCCACGGGGAGTCTGGCCAGGTTGGCCACCTGGGAGAGGGAAAGACCGCCTCCAACATATATGTGGAGCAGGGCGGCCAGATAGTGTCTTTCGGAAAAGACTATTCTTTTGCCCTTTATGGTCGCCTTAGGTGGGCGATTGCGATATCTTTCTAAAGCCTCGCCCACCCAGCGGGCGGCCAGAAAAGTGTGCCTCATGGCCAAAAATTATCACAAATTCAAAGACATAAAAGAGGCCCTTAGCAGAGGGCTTCCTGCCTCAAAGGCCCTTTTAGTGGCCGGTTTATACTTTGCCGAGGGGGCCCCTTTCGGCCTGCTCTTTGTCCTCATGCCCGTCTTTCTGCGCCTTGAGGGGACAGGTCTCAAGGAGATCGGACTTCTCTCCCTCCTTTCTCTCTTCTGGAGTGCCAAACCTCTTTGGGCCTATCTGGTAGACAGCCTGGGAGAGTATCGTTATTGGATCCTGGCCAGCTGGTTGATAATTATAGCCGCCTCTCTGGTCCTCGGGGTTTCGGCCTCCCAGGTGGCCCTGGTGACCGCCCTTTTAGCCCTGGCTCTGGCCGGGGCCAACCAGGACATCGCCATCGATGGTCTGACTATCACCATCCTGGAGAAAAAAGAGCTCGGCATCGCTAACGGTATCCGGGTGGCGGCTTACCGCCTGGCCTTAATTGCCACCGGCGGGGGGCTGGTGGCCCTAAGTGAGATCCTTCCCTGGGAAACGATCTTTCTCCTTTTTGGGGCCATCTTTCTGGCCCTCATGCCCCTTTTAAGCCGCCGGCTGATAGGCCCCCCAGCTGCAGAATCGGCCAGAAAACAGAGGGGAGTCCGCCAGACTGTCGTTTTTACCTTCAGGAATCTCTTAAAGAGACCGGGCATTGTTCCGGCGGCTGTCTTTATACTCCTCTTTAAGCTGGGAGACACCGCCATGGGGCCCATGGTCCATCCCTTCTGGGTGGATGCCGGCTTTTCTCGAGCCGAGATCGGCCTGATCTCAGGCTCCCTGGGAACGGCGCTCTCTATTGCCGGGGCCATGGCCGGGGGGATAATCACTAGCCGGATCGGCCTTGTTCGCGGACTTCTCTACTTAGGAGCCGCCCAGGCCCTGTCCAATCTTGGCTATGCCCTGGCCGCCGCTCTAGAAACAAGCCGCCCCCTGGTCTATTCGGCCTCCGCCCTGGAAAGTTTTACCGGAGGTCTAGGAACGGCCCCGTTTCTGGCCTATCTTATGGCCCTCTGTGATCGCCAGGCCGCCGCCAGCCAGTATGCCCTGCTCTCCACCCTGTTTTCTCTAACCCGCTCTCTCTCGGGGGCCCTCAGTGGTTGGTTGGCCGAGGCCCTGGGCTACGCCAGCTTTTTTCTAATGACCTTCTTTCTGGCCCTCCCCGGGCTTCTCCTTGTTCCCCTGGCCGCAAAGGCCCTCGATTCAGGTAAAACCAACAAGCGTTAAAAAATTGACACTTTTAGTCATGACGTTTAAAAAGGAGCGCCAAGACCGACAGAAAATTGATTAGGAGGCCCAAATGCATCCACTACTTACTGACCAGCCAGGCGAAAAGCTCCTGCTCTTGGGCAATGAGGCCATTGCCAGGGGAGCCATAGAGGCTGGGGTGGGTCTGGCCGCAGCCTATCCCGGAACCCCCTCTTCGGAAATTGCCAACACCCTTTTTCAGATATCCCGGGAGACCGATCTATGCTTTGAATTTTCAGTAAACGAAAAGGTGGCCATGGAGGTAGCAGCCGCAGGAGCAGCGGCTGGAGTCAGAACCCTTACCTGTATGAAACATGTAGGTCTTAATGTGGCTGCCGACGCCCTTATGACCCTGGCCTATATCGGGATCAAGGCGGGGATGGTAATCGTCACTGCCGATGACCCTTCCATGCACTCCAGTCAGAACGAACAGGACAATCGCTTCTACGCCCGTCTCTCCGGCCTGCCCATGCTTGAGCCGGCCAACCCCCAGGAAGCCAAAGAGATGACGGTCTTTGCCTTTGAGCTTTCTGAACGCCTGGAGTTACCGGTGATCCTGAGGACAACCACCCGGACAAGCCATGTCCGGGCCCCGGTGACCCTTGGGCCCCTGCCGGAGACCACCCGGACAAAAGGACACTTTGAAAAAGAGCCCGGAAGATTTGTCCCGGTGCCCGCAGTGGCCCGGGCCCGACATCAGGTGCTTCTCCAGCGAGGCAAAGAGGCCCAGGTAATGGCCGATGGCTCTCGCTTCAATCAAAGAATCGGCCAAGGGTCTCTGGGAATCATCACTAGCGGAGTAGCTGTCAATTATGTGCTTGATGCCCTGGAGGCCTTAGAGATCCAGGACCGGGTGGAAGTCCTTAAACTAGGGTTTACCCACCCTTGGCCCGTAGGGCTCCTGAGCGAGTTCCTCAAATCTGTAGAAACGGTCCTCGTGGTTGAGGAGCTTGAACCCTATCTGGAAGAGGCAGCCAGAGTGGTGGCCCAGGAGAGGGGAATCAAAGTGGACATTTTGGGCAAGGCCTCTGGCCATCTTCCTCGGCTGTACGAATTTAATCCGGCCCAGATACGAGAGGTAATCGCTGAAGTGGCGGGTATCGAACACCATCCACCCCAAAGGCCGGACCTTTCCTGGCTCCCCGAACTCCCCCCCCGGCCGCCCTCTCTTTGCCCCGGGTGCCCCCACCGGGAGACCTATTTGATCATCAAGGATGTGCTCAAGGACCTTGGAGAAGAGGCCATCTACCCCACCGATATCGGCTGTTACACCCTGGGGCTTCTACCCCCTATCCAGATGGCCGATTACCTCATCTGCATGGGATCAAGTGTAGGCAGCGCCTGTGGTTTTTCGGCCACCACCGACCAGAGAATCATCTCCTTTATCGGAGATTCGACCCTCTTTCATGCAGGGCTTTCTCCCCTGGTCAACGCTGTTTATAACCGACATCGCTTCACCCTGGTGGTCCTTGACAACGAGACCACCGCCATGACCGGACATCAACCCACCCCCTCTCAGGAAATCATGCCCCCTGGTTATGAACACCCCAGGGTCTCTATCGAAGAGATCTGTCGGGCTGCAGGCGTAAAGAAGGTAGTTACTATCAATCCCTATCAAAAAAAGGAGGCCAGAGAAAAGGTCAAAAAGGCCCTGGAGGGAAGAGACCTTTCGGTCATTGTCTCGCGGGCCCCGTGCATCCTTTATGCCCGCAAGTTTGGTATCTCAAAGGCCAAATCCTAGAGACATTAGCTCTTTACGCTACAGGAGGAAACATGAAGAAGATCAAGATACTCTTTGTTGGTGTTGGCGGCCAGGGAATCCTTCTGGCCACCAGAGTCCTGGCCGAGGCGGCCCTAAAAGACGGAGTGCCCGTGGTGGCCAGTGAGGTCCATGGCATGGCTCAACGCGGCGGGGTGGTGGAGGCCAACGTCCTTCTGGGAGGCTATCGAAGCCCCCTTATTGCCGAAGGCGAGGCCGATATCCTGGTTTCTTTTGAACCAGTAGAGGCCCTCCGGGCCCTTAACCGCTGTCATGAAAAAAGCATCATCATTACCAGTACCAGCCCCCTGGAGCCCTTCACGGTAAAATCCGGGCTGGCCAGTTATCCGGAAATAGAGCCAGCCCTTTCCCGGATAAGGGACTCCTTTGCTAAGCTTGTAGCCTACGATGCTGCGGCCCTGGCCCGCGAGGCTGGCACGGCCAAGGCTGTAAATATTGCCCTTTTGGGCACCTTGATGGCTACGGATATGGTCCCTGTCTCCAGTCAGACAGTCAGGGAGACCCTAGCCCGCCTGGTCAAGGCAAAGTTCCGGGAGGCCAACCTTAAGGCCTTTGAGCTCGGCTGGCAACAATGGGTGGCCCAGAGATAGCCCAATTCCTCCTGGCCGGAATCATGAACGGGGCCATTTACGCCCTGGTAGCCCTGGGATTCTGCCTGGTGGAGGCTTCAACCAAAATAGTCAACTTCACTCAGGGAGATTTTCTCACTCTGGGAGGAATGGTTATGTTTAGCCTCCTCAACCAGGCCCACCTGCCCTATCCTCTGGCTTTTGCTCTGACCATTGTCACCGTGGCCGGAGTAGGATTCCTCCTAGAACGTCTGGCCCTTCGCCCGGCCAGATCCAAAGACGTCCTAACCTTGGTCTTTATCACCATTGGGGCTTCTATCTTTTTGCGAGGAATAATCAAGCTCACCTGGGGCAAAGAGCCTCACAGTCTTCCGGGCCTTCCCGGTAGAGAGGCAATTTCCCTTCTCGGGGCCACTACGTCCGCCCAGGGCCTCTGGATCCTGGCTATTACCGGAGCCATTGTCTTGGGGCTTCATCTTTTTTTCTCACGCAGTCTATGGGGAAAGGCCATCAGGGCCGTAGCCTCCAACCGACAGGCCGCCTCCCTTGTGGGCATTCCGGTCTCCCTTATGATCGCGGGTTCCTTTGCCTTGGCCGGGGCTTTAGGGGCCGCGGCTGGTGTTCTCATAACCCCTATCACCACTGTTTCTTTTGATACCGGGGTAGTTATCGGGCTCAAGGGCTTTGCTGCCGCTGTTTTGGGAGGCTATGGCCACTTTGGCGGAGCTATCTTGGGGGGAATTGTTCTGGGGGTAAGCGAGACCATAGCCGCCGGCTTCATCTCCTCAGCCCTAAAAGACGCCATTGCCTTTGTTGTCCTTCTTCTGGTTCTCTTCTTTCGTCCTCAAGGGCTTCTGGGGGCGCTTCCTTCCGAGAGGGCCTAGATGGATGGCAATAAGAATTATCTCTTTCTGCTTATAATCGGAACCCTCATTCTGACCGTACCTTTATTTTTAAAAAACCCTTACTACTTAAATGTCCTTAACATTGTCGCCCTTCACACCATCATCGTCGTCGGACTCACCCTCTTTATCGGCTATGCCGGCCAGATATCCCTTGGGCACGGGGCCTTCTACGGCCTGGGGGCCTACGGAGCGGCCTTGCTGTCTCTAAGGGGCCTTAACCCCTGGGTGTCGGTACTCACCGGCGGCCTTATTGCCGCCATAACCGCCATTATTTTAGGAATCAAGGCCCTCAGACTCCGAGGGCACTATCTGGTCATGGCCACCCTGGGCTTTAACCTTATTGTTAGCCTTCTGATAATTGAGCTAGAGGAGCTCACCGGTGGCCTAACCGGGCTCCCGGGTATTCCCCCCCTTTGTCTCGATGGCAGCTGGTGCCTTGATAGCGACCGCCGATTTTATTTCTTCATCTGGCCCCTGACCATGGGGGCCATACTGGTCACCCTCAACCTTATCTCCTCCCGCTTCGGACGAGCTCTGCGGGCTATTAAAGCCAGTGAAATAGCAGCCGCTACCTCGGGTATAGACGTTCCTCGCTACAAACTAATCACCTTTGTCTATAGTGCCGCCCTGGCAGGGGTGGCTGGCGGCCTTTATGCCCACTATCTTTCCTTCATAAGTCCCAAGACCTTCGATATCTTCTTCTCTGTCGAGATAGTCACCATGGTTCTTATCGGTGGGGCCGGCAATATCTGGGGAGCCTTGGCCGGAGCAGGCCTTCTTACCCCTTTGCCTCAGGTGCTCCATTTCTTTGAAGACTATAAAGACCTGGTCTATGGTCTTATCCTTATGGGGATTCTCATCTTTAGCCCTGAAGGTCTGATCGGTTTCCTGAGGCCTCGCCGGCAGCGTTAGGCGATGGGTGTGCCGGTTTTGGAATTTAGACAGGTGAGCAAAGGCTTTGGGGGTCTAATGGCCCTTTATGACCTTAACTTCTCTCTTATGGAGGCTGAGATACTGGGGCTTATTGGTCCCAATGGAGCCGGTAAAACCACGGCTATCAATCTAGCCAGTGGCCTTATCAAACCCCAAAGCGGTCAGATCTTCCTGGCCGGAGAGGATATAACCGGTCTTCCTCCCTGGAGAATTGCCTCCCTGGGGCTGGCTCGAAGCTTTCAACATCTGGAAATCCTGGAAGACTTTTCGGTCTTGGAGAATGTTATGGTCGGGCTCCATCGGCGAGGCCAAGCAGGTTTCCTGGCCGCCCTTTTTCGTCTTCCGGGGGCCGTAAGAGAAGAGAAAAAACTTCGGGAAGAAGCCCTGGCCGTCCTGGAAGCCCTGGGACTTAAGTCCTTAGCCTTTAAAATAGCCGGAACCTTGCCCTATGGACTCCAGCGTCAGGTAGTCTTGGCCAGAGCCTGGGCCTCCAGGCCGCGGGTTATTCTGCTGGATGAACCTGCCGCCGGATTAAACGCCGCCGAAAAGAAGCAACTTATTCGCAACATACGGCACATCCAGAGTGCCGGATGTGCCGTCCTTCTGGTAGAACACGATATGGCCCTGGTTATGGAAGTCTGTGAACGTCTTCTGGTCCTTAATCATGGACGACTTATCGCCCAGGGCCCCCCACGGGAAATACAGCGTCATCCAGAGGTTGTTAAGGCCTATCTAGGATGAGGATCAAACAGACCCCCGAGGATTTCTGTGTCGAAGAGGTGGTTGATCTCTCCCCCGAGCTTGAAGGACCATATTCTTTCTACCGCCTGACCAAAAGGGGAGCCAATACCGTAGACGTTCTCCGGGATATTGCCCGTAAACTCCACCGCCGCTGGGAAGAGATAGCCTACGGGGGGCTTAAAGACCGCCACGCCCTGACCATCCAGTACATCACTATAAAAAGCGGTCCGACCAGAGACCTGAAGGGACAAAACTGGAGGCTGGAGTACCTTGGACGTAGCCCTCACCCTATGGGTAAATCTCACCTTTTGGGGAACCGCTTTCGGCTGATTGTTAGGGAGGTAAAGCTTGAAGAGGAAAAAATTCGTCAAGAATTGGAACTTATTGAACGTTTTGGGATTCCTAACTACTACGATGATCAGCGCTTTGGCTCTGCCCGACACGGTCAGGGATTTGTGGCCAAAGAGGCTATAAGGGGTAATTACCCCCGGGCCCTTTACCTTCTTTTGGCCCAGGCCAGCAAGTGGGACGAGAAAAAGGTCCGCCGCTTCCGAAAGTGCCTTACCGAAAGATGGCCAGAGATAGGCCCTTGCCTATCACTGGCTCCCAGTCGCTGGGAAAGAGAGATAGTTTTCTTTCTCTCCCAGGGGAAGATATCCAAAACTCGAGCCAGACGGGCCTTTTCTTTAGTTGATCGCGAATTTCTTATCCTTGTAGCCCAAGCATATCAAAGCTTTATCTGGAATGAATGTCTTAAGGAGTTCCTCAAACAGATGAAGGTCAAAACCTGGCCGATTCCCTACTGTGTGGGAAACCATCTTTTCTATAGAGAACTTCCTCCCCCAGCCTTTGAACAATTAAAAGAACTGGAGATTCCCACTGTCTCCCCAAAACTTAGGCCAGAAGGTCAAATGCTCAAGGTTATAGAGCGGGTCTTAAAAAGGGAAGGGATAGACTCAGTAAACTCTTTTCGAACCAAGGCTAAGGGGATGATTTTTAAAACTCTAAAGCGACGGGCTATTGTCTTTCCTCAAGAACTGGCCATGAAAAAGTCGGAATCCAGCGTGTATCTTGAATTTTTCCTTCCTAAGGGGAGTTACGCTACGGTTCTTCTCAAAAGACTTCTGACTCTTCCCCAAAGCATCTAATCTGATACCAACAGACGTTTCTGTAAAACCAGGAAGGCTGTCTATTACCCTGAGGTCTTAAAAACAAAAAGGGGCGGCTTAAAAGCCGCCCCAGCCATCTCTATAGCCTTGATGAGGCTATCTGTTCATTACCGGAAGGTTATGCGGGTCAATATGACAATTCAGGCAGTTGGGGAATTTCTTGTGCAAGGCCTCCGTGTGCGGCAGACCATGGCAGTCTTGGCACTTGGGAATCTGGCCATGACGCACGTGACAGGTGGCACAATAAAGCTCTGAATGTTTGGTATGGTTAGTCTGGAGATTCTGGTAGATCTCCGTATGACAAGAACCGCAGACCTCCCTTGGCGTCTCTTCTGGATACTGCTTGATATTCTTCGGGCTGTGGGGTGAATGACAGACCAAGCAGTCTTCAAATTTTTGACCCTCTACATGGGGCTCATGGCAATCAAGGCAGTTGGGGATATAACCATGCTTGTCAGCATGACATCCCTGACAGCCAACCTCATTGTGTTTGCTCGGATGAGCCTGCATCTCCCCTGACTCGTTCTTATGGCAGATGGCACAAAGGACCACCTGTTCTTCCTTACCCTTTACTTTTACCGCTCTAGTCTGAAGGAGGGTCTCAAAATTTATATCCCGAGGTGAATGGGGTTCTTTGTGGCACTCAAGACAGTTAGGAAAGTCTTTTCCATGTTTGAGACCATGACAGTTTTGACATTTGGGCATGATCTCATCCCAGTTCTGTTTTTTGGGATTGTAACGGTGAAATTTCTCGTGACAGTTGGTGCACATAAAACGGTGTTTACTCTTACTTTCTTTAAGGGTTTTAAAAATCGGATAATGACAGCGAGCACACTCTGCCGGGGTAAGGGGTTTAACCTCCTGCTCATAGAGCTCTGCCCCGGCCGGAGCCTTCTTCTCCGGCTTGGTCTCTGCCTCTGAAGCCACGGCTGGAGCAGGCTCTTCAACCTTGGCTACCTTAAGAGGCGGACCTTCCTCAGAAGGCGCTTTTTCCTCCTCCTTCACCTGGACAGTGGGAGCTGGGGCTTTCTCCCGCTCCACCGAGGCCTTTTCCATTTGTTGGGCACAAGCCACAAATATAACTGTCAGCAAAAAAAGACCTGCAACTGTTAGAACTAAAGCCGTGATTCTTTTTCTCATGGCAGCACCCCTCTTCTTATTTGGCTAGGTTGTGTGGATCTTGATGGCAATCCAGACAGCCCTTGAACTTCTCCAGCATCGCCTGTGGATGAGGTTTACCGTGGCAGGTTTCACACTGCGGGATTATGCCATGGACGCCTCGATGACAAAAGACACAGGCCAATTTGGCATGCTTAGTGGTGCCAGATTCCAGAAGCTCTCGGATGTCACCGTGGCAGGCCCCACAATCCATATTAGGAATATCCATTCCATAGGTAATATTAAGGGGCTTATGCACCGAGTGACACTTGACACAGTCTTCAAACTGTTGCCCCTCTCGATGAGGCTCATGGCACTTAAGACAACTTGGTATGTAACCATGTTTGGTATGACAGAAGGAGCAATCTACTTCGGCATGGGCACTGGGATGTTCGTTAACCTCCTTAACCTGCTGAGGATGACAGGTCTTACAGGCCGGTTTGGTCTCGCCCTCAAAGACTATATTAAGGGGTTGATGGGGATTTCGGTGGCAGGCCAGACAGTTGGGAAGTTCAAAATGTGATTTCCCCTGATGGCACTTAGAACACTTGGGTATAATCTGCTCTTTGGGGACCAGTGGAGGGTGTCCCCCCTCATGACAATCCGTACAGGTGACCGCTGTCTTATGGCTGGCGCCAGCCTCCTGAATCTGATGAACTATTTGCGGATGGCACTTGATACAATCACTGCTGGTGAGCTGAGGAGAGGTTGGCTCCTGGGGAGAAGCCGGAGCCTCTTCAGCCGCCCAGAGTGGACTTGCTAAGGGAATCAGCGCCAGAAGACCTGCCACAAGTAGAACTCTGATCACCTTCATCATTGCTCCTCCTATCATTTCTTAAGCTTCTGTAAGGGCGTTATAAAAGAAGGTGTAGTGTTCAAGGGGACACTACCCATGCCCTTCTGAACCAGCTCCACTACCTGCACCCGGTGATTAAATAGATCTGCTACATAAATTCGGCCATACTTGTCAACCACAATATCGGTCGGATAATTAAACCACCCTGGACTCCAACCTCGCCCGCCGAATTCAAAAAGTAAGCGACCATCATCGTAGCGAAAGGCCTGCCCCATATGGCGCATATAGTCCACCACGTAGATAAGCCCCCGCTCCGGGTCGGCAGCTACCCCCCGAGGACGACTGAGTTTACCAGAACTGCCACCTTTTTGACCAGCCTTAAAAAGGTAGCGCTCCTGGGAATCATAGACGTATAATCGGCCCATTTCTTCACTTACCAAATAAATTCGCCCTTTTTCATCTATAAAGACATCAGTAATTACGGCCTTTTTGGGAGGGAGGTTAGCCGAAACCGAGTCCTTAGGAGATAGAAGATGAAGAAACTTACCCTCTCGGTCGAGGACCACCACCCCGGCAAAGTCCAAACCAGTCACATAAATTTGGCCATGGATACCAATAGCTACAGATTTGGGGTAAAAAGAGTCGGCCCCTTCAAACCCCTCAAAATAAATATCCCTAACCTTAATAGCCGCCGCATTGAAGACCGAAATTCGAGCTCGTGGTTCCTTCTCAGTAGGATTCTGGCAGACGTACAGATTACCCTCGGAATCGAGAGCCAATCCGGTGGGAGCCACTACCCCCCGACCAGGTCCTATAGAGAAAACAGGGAAAAGATCAGGACTGTAGATAACTATCTTGGAACGAGAGGCATCTGTAACATAAAGCTCATCGCGGACTGGATCATAAGCAAGGGCCGAAGGATAAGAAAGGGGCTTACCTAAATCGTCAGTCTTAAGGATGGCTACTACTTTAATCTCGGCCACGGTGACCGAGGGTTTTTTGGCCCATGAGGAGCTACCTATTAATAAAAAAATGAGGCCCAGGAGGGCCAACAATAACTCCCTCCTGGGCCTCAAATCTTCGTTACTGTCCTTTGGTGGTATGGCAGACAAAACAGCCACAGTTCGCATTGCTGGTGCCGGCTATACAGGCATTAAGGTAATCCCAGCGCAGCATATCCGGATAGGGGCTGCCGTGAGGTCTATGACAGGAAAGACACATCACCTGATCACTACCCGGGGTGACAATGTTGGTCGGCCCCGTCATCCCGGAAAGGGTGTTCGGATCCCTGGCCACAGGTGCAATGGGATTGTAGTCGCCCGGGCCAGTGCCACCAGGATTGTTGTAGTAATAATACTCTTTGTTGGGATCATTGGGCAGAGCAATATGGTTGGGGTGCCTGAACCAGGGCGAATGGTTATCAGCTAAAACATTACCATCCGTATCTACATAATTGACTCCATGGAACTTGAAGTGGCAACCCGCACAGTAGTTGCTCATGGAATTGTCATCGTTGCCATAGATATTGTTGGTGCCGTTGTATTCATTGTGATCCGTGGCACTTACCGTCTGCTCCCAGTCAGAATCCTCAATGCCAATCACCCCTGTGGCCGAGCTGCCGTGCTCCGACGAATTAAGAAAGCGATACCAGCCACCAGACTCTCCAACAACCGGCCCTGAATCGTCAGCGTGGTGAGCCGGCTTGTGGCAGCTCTCACATCTGCTCACCTGTCTATGACACCCCGCACAGCTACCCCCAGAGGCTGAGTCAGGCATACCCGGAGCCTGCGATAAATTGGCGTCTTGACTCACGCCGTCTATGGCCAGAACGTTGTGACCATAGACATCACCATTGGTGATCAGCCAGTAAAAGTTACCTCCGGCAAGAACCCCAGTTGAGCTACCATCGCTAGGATAGGTTGGCTCCTGAAGATTGACCACAATGGGGATTCGGGTGCTTCCCACAGTAACAATGGTCTCTGCTGTAGTGTTTGAATGACAACCAACGCAAGGATCACTAAAACTTGACACTGGATCTAAAAGGTAGGGATTAGGCCCAGAAGTTTTAATGGCCTGGCCATTTTGAGAATTATGCATGGTATGACAGTTTGAGCAGACCCCAGAGACCCGGGCCTGCCCTACCCCCACCAAAGACACCCACACCCACAAAAAGACAACTGCCCCTATCGAAATCTTAAGTTTTGTCTCCATCCTCCCCCTCCTGCCCAATAACAATAAGTTTGGGAGGGGGTGTTCTCCCCTCCCAAACTTTAGTTCAGCTAATAATTAGTATTTGGTGGTATGACAGGCGTAGCAACCACAATTTCCAGAAGAGCCGCTTGAAGCGTTACACTGGGTGTAATCCCAACGCAGCAGGTCATCATTGGGGGTACCGTGGGCTCGGTGACAGGAAATACAGAGGACAATGGCATCATCGGCGGCCTGAAGCACCGTGCTCTTGACACCAGAGAGATCCGTGGAGCCAACCGGAGCCCCGGGCCAGTAGGTCCCAGCAGTATCGAACGGCCCAGGATACTGGCCATACTCCTTACTGGAGACATTGTTCATGTCAAAATCAGAGGGATGACGAATCCAGGGTGACCCAACCGTGCTGCCCTCATCATCAGCACCGGCGGTATTTCCCGTACCACTGTGGAAGTTTCCATGACATTCGGCACAAAGATAGTTGATGCTGGCCGGATCAGCAGCGGAAGGATCATCTACAAAATTACCAATTCGGTCCACGGCATAGTACTGATTGTGGGCGGTGGAGGTGGGCTGATACTCCCAATCAGAGTCTTCAATGCCCTTAATACCTTTGAGGAAGCGAAAGCTCTTACCTACAGTAGAACCATCAATAGTGGAATCGTCAGTATGATGAGCCCCGGAGATAGCCTTAAAGTCGTCAGTATACTGGTGGTCACCATGACAACCATAGGTTCCAGCACAGGTGAGCTGCTGGCTCCATGTAGCCTCACCATTGGCCACAGCCCCATTTTTCTGAAAATCAGTATTATTCCAACCAGGAGGAGTAAGACCGATGGCTCCATCTTGAGAGGCGATACCAGAGACATTATGCCCCTTGGCGTCACTGCCCTGGGCCACCCAGTAGAAGTTACCACCAGCCAAGGTGTTAGTACCGCTCTCGATACCAAAATTGCCATAGGTAGGTGCCGAGGTGAAATTTACATAGGGAATGTTATTGGTCCCAGTGTTTGGACCGCCCGTATGGCAACCAACACAATCCCCCTTTGTCAAGGCCCGATAAGGCCCTCCAGAGACCACCGCCGCACCGTTCTGAGAGTTATGCATGGTGTGACAGTCAGCACACGGGCCCTGTACTCGGGCCTGAGAGAGCCCCGGCAAAACCAAGACCAAGGCCAAAATTACTGAAAAGATAAAACCCTTTCTCATAGCTCCCCCTTTCTTTAAAGTTTTCTCCTTTTTAAAATTTTTAAAAAAACTGGTAAATGAATTTAACTTCATTAGGCTACCTATTCTTTTAGTAAAAATCAATTCTCCTTTTTAAGGATTTAAACAGCTACACTAACCTCTCTCACCTCCTTCTTCTAAGAATTAAGAAAAACCAATCTATTTATTTACTATCTTGCTAATTTTCTAGATCTAACCAAAACTCTTTCTTCCACTTGACCTCTTCAAGCCAACTTTTAACTAAATCTGTCTTATCTTAGACCTTTTTAAAAAACCTGGCATCTTTTGTATAACTTATCTTTTTAGCGCTCTTTTTAATATATAAAACCTTTTCTCCCTCTTGGCCAGTCCTCCGGTTAAAAATTTAGATAGCCCTCAAGAATTGTTTACTCTCTAGACTAATTATCGGATGACTGTCAACTCATTTTTAAAATTTTCACTTTTCGGTAAAAACCTAAAATAGTTTTAGGAATCCCTGAAGATCCTTAAAGAAAGGATCAGAAAACAAGTTGAAAATAGGCACAAATAAATATATTTAACAGGGCCAATGAATGGATCAGCATGGGGGAGGCTGATAATTGCTTTTTTTTTATTCTTTGGGCTCCAGACAGGGGGAGGGGTGAAGGCCTACAACTTTTCTACTGACTGGCGCTATTGGGAGTATTCAGATCAGGAAAGCCAGCTCCAACAGACTTACTCCTTAAGCCTATCTTCACAGGCTACCCGGGCCATTAACACCGGGGCTACCATTCGCTACAATCGGACCGAACGGGGATCCCAGAGAAGAGAGCTTTTTACTCCTACCGCCTACTTAGGAATCCGCAACGATCTTTTTAACTTTAACCTCAGTGCTACCGATACTGAAAGACGTAACTCGGACAGCCCCAATTTTTCCTCCCGCTCCTGGGATGCTAACCTTTCCACCACTTATAAAGAAACTTCTTTGCGCTTTTATTATGGAAGTTCCACCCAGCAGGATGACAGCCAGCCCAGAAGGATAGACAGCACATCTGACCATTGGGGTTTTAGCGCCAATCGCCTCTGGCGAGGTATTAACCTATTTTATGACTATAGAGGTTCTACCAGTGATGACCGCGTTAAGGAATCCACCACAGACACCGAATCTCACTTTCTCAAGGGCCAATACACTGGCCGATGGCGTAAGCTATCTTACAATTTTGGCCAGCAATTTAGCTTTACTAAGACCGACTGGAAGGGGAAAATAAGTGGAGGTGGTTACTCCGAATTTGAACTTACGATTAGTATTAGTTGGGAGCCAAGTAAACCAGCCAACGGTGATTCCCTAACCAAAAATCAAGAGATCATTATCGACCTTGGCACCCAGTCCCTAGACAGCATCTATTTCTATACTGACGGGACCATACTTGAGCCTGTCCCCACCACTGTCCGGTGGGACATCTACTGGAGTTCGGATAAATCCACCTGGAATCTTATAGCCTCAAATATCTCCCTTCCCTATCGCTTCTCCTCTACTTTCTCCCGGGGGCGATATATTAAATTAGTAGTTAAGGATGTCCCCTCTCCCGCTCCTATCCTTAATGATCCCGAGGTTAGGGCCTATTTATTTATCTATTCTAGTAGCTACACCCAAAAATCTAAAACCTATCGCACTGATCTTTCCCTGACTTATGCTTTAAATGAGGATATATCTCTATCTTATTATCTAGCTTATGATAAAAATATCCCTGAACCAGGCAATCAGGCGGAAAACACGGTTCATACCCTGGCAGGATCCTGGTTTATAAATAAGTATCTTCAGACTCAGGCCAACCTTTCCCAGAGTAGCAACAAGGTAGAGGGACAGCCGGAGACAAAGATTACCAACGCTTCAGCCACCATTATCTCTGATATTCTGGAAACCCTTTCTCTCTCAACCGGACTAACCCACTCCATCTCCGAAGTAGGAGGGGCAAAACAGAGTAGCTCTGACAGCTTAACCCTTTCTACCTCCGCCAAGCTATACCCTGACCTTGATCTTCGGTGGGACGTTACTTATACCCTATCTCATAGTTACGAATCAGACACTGATACTACTGGGCTGACTTCAAGGCTCAATATTATCGCCAGAATTCGTCCATCGCTTACTATCAATAGCCTTTACAACTATACCAGGAGTGAAACCACTGGAGCGACCAGCAGCCAAGCCACCAGCCATAATCTCTCTCTTGATGTCAGCTGGCGGGCCTCGGATGTGCTGCTTATCAGAGCTGCCGAAGCGGTCTCCTGGTCGGACACGGAGGATAAGACTTTCTCCTCCAACTATTCACTCTGGTGGGCCGTAAGCCCGAAGGTTCAGTTTAATCTTCAGTATTCTGGATCCCGCAATGGTAGCAAAAGTGATCAATATTCGACCTTTCTCTCCTGGACTATTAGCCGCTATCTCTCCCTTAAGACCAACTATTCTTGGAGTAAAAGTGATGGTCAAACTCAGTGGACCTGGATGGTCAACCTCACGGCCTCTTTTTAGAAGATTGGGGAGGAATGTTTATGAAGGGCTCTAGCAAAATTGCCGTTTTATTAATTAACCTGCTTATTCTAATTGCGTCCTGCGGGACCCATCAAATGATGGAATCTTATCTGCGAGAGGGGGTTGATACAACTTATATTAAAAAGGTGGCGGTACTCAAATTTGAAAACAATTCCCAAGACAACTACGCCGCCGAACGGCTCCGTAACATTACCATGACAGAGATCCTCTCCCTCGGACTCTTTGACGTAGTAGATAAGGCCATGGTAGATGTAGTTCTGGAAGAACAGATGGTCGGGGAGAAGGTCTCCCTGGACAAAAGTACCCTGCGTCGGATAGCCAAAAAACTAGGAGTCCAGGCCCTAGTGGTTGGCGCCGTGGATGCTTATGAAGAAAATAGAGATGGAAGCTATACCTACCCGGTAGTAGCCCTTACCCTGCGGTTAATAGATGGGGCTTCGGGGGAGGTTATCTGGCAGGCCAGCGGCACAGCGAGTGGTTATAGTACTAGTGGTAGGCTTTTTGGTTTACGTCCTAAAGATTTTACTCAAGTAAGCTTTGATCTAGTAGAAAGGTTGCTGAAGACTTTAAAGTGATGGCCTGCCGGAAGGGGGCTAGATGTTTAGATTAAAAAAATTTTTGACAATCTTTGGCAAAGTTCTTGGATTAGGCATTTTCTTACTCCTTATTTCCGCCTTTCCGACGAGGGGACAGATTGCTGTTTTTCCTTTTGAGGACCTCTCCAAAGATATCAACGGGGTCAACCTGGATCTCTCCGAGGCTGTGGCTCAGGCCCTAGAGGACCGCGGTTTTCAAGTAGTACATCCAGACAAGGTCCTCAATTTTATGGCCAAAAACCGTATCCGCTGGACAGGATGGGCCGAAAGACTAACAGCGGCTCGGGCCTCAAGAGAGCTGGGGGTAGATCTCATCCTTCTAGGCACAGTAACCGAACTTGATCCAGATGAACCGGCTTTAGGTCTCTCCTTAAGGATTCTGAGGGCCAGAGACTATCAACTCATATGGAGCAAGACCGTATCTCTATCAGGGCTGGCAGAAGTCAGTCTTCTGGGCCTTGGGAAACATGACTTCCAGAGTCTCCTCTCTGAAGGAATAAAGAAAATTTTAGCCAGTCTTCCCCAAGATCTGGAGCGAAGCCTAGCCCAACCGCCTATTTTTGAAATCGCTGATGTCTTTGTCCGTCCTCGTCACGTAAGAGGGGGTAAACGTATAGAGTGCGCTGTACGTCTGGACATCTCTGGAGATCCTCCAGAGGAGGTTTATTTCCTCCTTCCTAGTGGACGTCGGGTTCCCACCATTAAGAAAGGAGATCTTTACATTGCCTGGTGGACAGCTCCCCGTAAGGAAGGACGTTATCCGGTAAATCTCCTTTTGCGCTGGGGAAGACCATGGCATATGGAAAAAAGACTCTTCCTTTCCTCTTTTATGGTGGACAATACTCCTCCAAAGCTGGAGATAAGGACCCTTAAAGGAGAAGCTCTACCCCAAGGTGTGGCCTTTAAACGCCATATTGTTCTTGTTCCGGTACTGGAGCGTCCAGAACCTATCTCTCGTTGGCTACTCCAAATCTCTTCGGTAGAAACAGGCCAGCTGGTAGTAAAGGAAGAACGGCCAGGACGCCTTCCCCCCTCCTTTACTTGGCGGGGGGCTGATCAAAGTGGCCACCGAATACCCGATGGCCGTTATCGAGTCTCCCTTAAAGTTTGGGATCAGGCTGGAAACACCTATATTGCCGAACGTGATCTCATTGTCGTCAAAGGTGCTCCACCAGTAAACCTTCAAGCCCGAGCCTTTTCAGAGAAGATGGTTATTAAACTGAACATCGGAGCCCATCCGGTGCCGGTATCCGAGTGGCGCCTTGAACTTTGGGATAAAGAAGGAAATCTAGTTGGGGAGTATGAGGGACAAAGGCCTCCTAAGAGCTTAGTTATTCCCAAACAAGAAGGCCTCCTTTATAGCTTAGAGGTCCGGGATATTCTTGGAAATCGGCGAAGAGTCCGAAATGAGGAACTAAAGCCCATCATCATGCGTGCTGCGGAAGAAAAGAAGAAAGTGGAGAAAAAGTGGGTGGATGATTTCTAATGTTACTTGGAGATTTCTGGGCCTCTTTCTGCTACTCATTGGACTTTGGGGTTGTGGATCGGATCTCCCCCGGGTCGATGTGGCCCGGGGAGTCTCAGCTAGACCTTGCCGAGTGGCCATTCTTCCCTTCATTAATCAGACCAAACACCCCACCGTAGCCCGTTTGGTCTATCGAGTTCTTATTGCCCAAATGGTAGAAACTCGATCCTTCGATGTCGTCGAAGAAGGGGCTGTTAGACATTTTCTAGTTATGGAAAGATGTCCGCTCGGGCAGGAGCCACCGGCCCGAGTGGTGCGCCTTCTGGGAGAGAAGACGGGAGCCCAGGCCGTAATAAGTGGTGAGATTCTTAAGGCCAAAGAAGAAGGAAATGATGTGTCTTTGGCCTTTAACATCTGGGTAAGAGACGCTAAAACAGGACGGCTTCTATGGAGTACTTATCACTCTCGAGAGGGTGAAGAATACCGTAAGGCTTTACATTTTGGGCGCATCTGGACTTTAACTGGTCTGGCCCAAAAGATGGTCTCAGAGATCGTTGACAATTGGAAAAAAAGGGGTCTGGGAGGTTGTAAATAAGTGAAACGGTACCAGATATTCATTAAGTCATTAATTCTTTTCTTTCTATTCATCTCCGGAACAGCTTGGGGCTTCTGGGGGCGGGATTATCTAGTAGAGATAAATGGTCAAAAGTACACGACTGACGATTTCAAACGATGGTGGAAGTATTGGAAGGATCCGGGGATGAAAGTCCCTGAAACCCCCGATCCTTTCATAGACTGGAATCTTATGGCCGATGAGGCCCTGGCTTTAGGGCTTGACCAG
Organism: Thermosulfuriphilus ammonigenes; assembly: GCF_011207455.1. Taxonomy (GTDB): domain Bacteria; phylum Desulfobacterota; class Thermodesulfobacteria; order Thermodesulfobacteriales; family ST65; genus Thermosulfuriphilus; species Thermosulfuriphilus ammonigenes. The sequence continues at coordinate 2,013,725 of NZ_CP048877.1, read as the reverse complement.
GAACCATCCTATCGACGAAAGCTTGATATCTTCATCCAGGTTCGCTCCCTGATGCAGCTAAAATATGACGAAGTTGACAGTCGTATTGATTTGAGTCGCAAAACCTTATGGCCCGAGTATGTAAAAAATTATACCCCTCGGCTGAAGATAAAGGCTTTAATTACCAATGACGAAAATGAGGTCCAGGCCTGGAAAGAAAAAATTAAGACCCCTAAGGACTTTGAAACCCTTTTTGAGAAACTATCCCCCGAAGGAAAGGCTCGAGATTTTGGCTGGGAGCGTCCGATAACCATCCCTGAAGTTATAAAAGATAAGGTCCTTTCGGCCTCACCGGGAGAGATCCTTGGCCCCCTGAAGTTAAACAATCGCTTCTACATTCTCTATGTTGAAGAGAAAAGAGGACCGGAGGAGGAAGACTTCAAGAAAGTTCGCAACAACGTAGCCACAAGAGTCAAAAAGAGAGAATCACAAAGGCTCACGGCTGAACTTATTAAACGCCTCCGGGAAAAATATCCTGTAGAAATAAACCAAGAGGTCTTAAACCAAATTGGCCTTGAGGAGCCACCTAAAGATCTCGCCGGGGCAACAGTCCTTAAAATAGCCGACAAAAGCCTCACCGGGGCGGATTTACATAAACTCCTTAAAAAGGAGGCCAAGCTCAGGGCCGGCAAGACCCCTTCTTCCCAGGAGCTAAACCAAATTAAACAGCGGATAATCAACGACTCTATCGCCCAGACCCTTACTACCTGGGAGGCCATTAACCGCCACTATGAAAAACGGCCCCCTCTCAAGGAGGTATATGACTTCTATCGCCGGCAACGTTTAGTCAGAGAGTTGGAAGAAAAGATTATCTGGCCCAACGTTAAAGTGACCGAAGAAGATGCCCGACGCTATTATGAAGAACATAAGAAGGACTTTACTCGCCCAGCCCAGGTAGAGATGGCCGTAATCAAGACCCAAGACGAACAACTGGCCCGGAAGGTCTATCAACGCATCCAAAGGGGAGAAGACTTCTTTGAAGTGGCCAAAGAGGTTGATTTTCATGGTGCCAGACCAGAAAGAAGGCCTCTGGAAAGCCTTGTTCCAGAGATGAGGGAAGTTTTAGAGAAAATGGAAGAAGGACGGATCTCTCCGATTATTAAGTTCAAGAGTCCCTTTGGTGAAGAGTGGTATGCCATAGTTAAACTCCTTAAGAAAAATCCCGAAGAGGTTCATCCTTTTGAGATGGTCAAGAAAAACATCATGAAGACCTTGGCCCAGAGGCGTTTTGAGGAGCTCAAAAGGGAATATCTGGCCAAGCTTCGGGAAAAATCACAGATTAAAATCCATCAGAAGACCTGGCGAAGGCTCAAAAAAGAACTGGAGGCTACCGATGAAGCCCACGTCCATTAAGTGGCTGGCAGGGCTAGTATTTTTCTTCCCTCTAATCTTTGGCTGCGTTCAAAGTCCTCAACCCCAGGCTCCCAGAGCCAAAAAAACCTGTCTTGAGTGTCATCCAGACTACAAGACCCTGGTTACTAAAGAAGGACCGGTAATCCATCAACCGGTAGCTAGTGGACAGTGTAATGGTTGTCATCGCCCCCACGGTCTGGTGGGAGGGGCCTTTTTAAAGAGTGATCCACCTCAACTTTGTCTTCGCTGTCACCAGAAGACTTTAGAAGAGCTCCGCCGCCAGACAGTCCACCCGCCAGCCCAAAAAGGGGGCTGTTTTCTCTGTCATCTGCCTCATTCAGCTCCCCAGAAAGGACTCCTTAAAAAACCCGTTGATAGTCAGTGTCTCGAATGTCACCAAGATGTCTTAAAAGGGGTTAATAAGCACCAGGCCTTAGAGGAAGGTTGTCTTCGTTGTCACCAACCTCACGGCTCAGATCAGCCAGATCTTCTCCAAGAAAAATCCTCTTCTCTCTGTCTCTCCTGTCATACGGATAAGACAATCCTTAAAAAGGCTCACTTTAACTTTGATATTAGCCAAGCTTGTATTCAATGCCATGATCCCCATAGCTCTGGGCAAAAATCTCTCCTGCGTCCTTCGATACATCAGCCTGTTACCAAGGGAGAGTGTAATTCTTGTCATATCGGTCGGGGAGAACATCCCTTAGGGCTTAAGGGAGACCCTCAAGAGGGATGCCTAAGTTGCCATCCCAAAGAGACTGGCGCCAGCCACCACCTCCCCTATGACCGGGGAAAGTGCCTTACCTGTCATGGTCCCCATGGCAGCGCCTGGTCCCCACTTCTCTCTAAAGCTCCGGGAGCCCTTTGCACCCAGTGCCATAGCACTCAAAAGGTCCAAAAGCCTGGACGCCAGATCCGAAGTGAGCACAAGCCAGTCAAAGACGGCGATTGTCTTGCCTGCCATCGGGGTCACATCTCACAGCAAAAGTCTTTGATAGCTGAAGAGCCCGGCAAACTGTGTCTGTCCTGCCATGAGGGGATCAAGAAAGGACCGATAGCCCATCGGCCTACTGCTAAAGGGCAATGTTTAACCTGCCACCTCCCCCATGACTCCTCCCAGCCCCATCTTTTAGGAAAAGAGGAAAAAAAGCTTTGCTTTTCCTGTCATCAAAAAACCGCCAAGGAAGAAAACAAATTCAGCCTCCATACCCCTTTTGCTAGTGGACGTTGCTCTGACTGTCATGATCCCCATTACGCCCAGACAAAATATCTCCTTCCTGAGTCTCCAAACCAGATGTGTTTCTCCTGCCACCAAAGGCTAGAAAAGGAATTCAAAGGAGAGAAAGTCCATGCTCCCTTTGCTCGAAAGCAGTGCCTTACCTGCCACGATGCTCATGCCGCTGAATACGCCTTCCAGATCAAACGCCCTCTGGACACCATATGTTTTGACTGCCACAGTCAGGTAGGACAAATGGTCAGACGGGAAGCGGTTGTCCACCCACCGGCAGAAAAAGGGAACTGTCAGCAATGTCATCGTCCCCATGGAGGTGAAAAGCCCTGGTACCTCAGGGAGGACTTAAAAGACCTCTGTCTTTCTTGCCATCAGGATGTCTCTAACTATTGGCGACAGGGGGTGGCTCATCCTCCGGCAGAAGAGGAAGAGGGTTGCCTCACCTGTCACCAAAGCCACGCTGGTTCACGTAAAGCCTTACTTAAGGCCCCGGCAGGCAAAATATGTCTTAGTTGTCATAAGATAGATCAGGCCCTTGTTTCTGCGCACAACGACATTACTCCCTCCCCCAAGTCATGCACTACCTGCCATAATCCCCATGGGGCCCCTGACGAGCGAATGCTCTGGCCAGTAGAGCATCCTCCCTTTGAAAAAGGGAATTGTCTCCCCTGTCACGGAGGTGGCCGATGATACGTTGGTGGATTTTGCTTCTGATTATTCTCTGGGGGCCATTTTCTTGGGCCCAGACCCAGAAGGTCTGTTTCAAATGCCATCCTCGAAAGGCCTTTATTCAGGGCCGAATTCATAAACCGATAACCAAAGGAGAATGTGATCGATGTCATCTGCCCCATGTTTCGCGCTACAAAGGACTCCTTAAGGAACCTGCCCCAGGGCTTTGCTTCACCTGTCACAAGCCTTTAAAGAAGGCCTTAACCCAAGCCGAGGTGATTCATCCCCCAGTGGCCAAAGGGGCCTGTCTTCGCTGCCATGAAGCTCATACCTCCCCTCAGCCTAACCTTCTTAAGGAAGAGGCCAAAACAATTTGCCTGAATTGCCACAAGGATCTTCGCCAGAAGTTCAAGAACCCCCATTTCCCTTTTGCTCAGGGGAAGTGCCTCTCATGTCATGAGGCTCATGTATCAAACGACAGGCGCCTTATTAAAAAGACTGGACCAGATCTCTGTCTCACCTGCCACAAAGAAACCGCAAAGCTCTCAAAGACCCATCAGGGAAAAGCTCCTGGAGAAATGGATTGTCTCTCCTGTCACAATCCCCATGGGAGCGATAGAAAAGGGCTCTTAAGGGAAAAAGGACATCCTCCTTACGAAAAAGGGAGCTGTCAGACCTGCCATAAGGCTCAAAAGAAGGGAGCTGATCTTTGCCTTTCCTGCCATGAAGACCAGAAGAAGAGCTTCGAGCACACCCACAACCACCTTTTAGGAGGGCTTGAGGAGAATCCGTGCCTGGTCTGCCATAGCCCCCATGTGGCCGATACAGAGGCCCTCCTTAGAGACGCCCCGGGGCGGTTATGTCAACAATGTCATCCAGAAACCTACCGTCAAAAAGAGGCCAGCCTTTACATTCACCCCCAATGGGGTAACTGCCTCAACTGTCATGTGGGCCATGGTTCAAATCATCCAGCTATGCTCAATGGAGACGGTAATGCTGCCTGTGTCCGGTGTCATGAAACGCAAGGAGAATTCACTCATCCTGTTGGGGACAAGATCATCGACCCCCGCAATGGTCAGCCGGTAACCTGCGTTACCTGTCATGATCCAATGGGCACCAACTTTAAGTACAACCTTAGACTAAGCGGGGAGGCAACTCTATGTCTCGAGTGTCACAAAAATTATTAATCTACTGGGTTGTTTTTCTGGGGATCTCTCTTGGAATGGAAATATGTCTTCCTTCTATCAGTCAGGCTATCTCCTTTAAACTTAAGGTCTCGCTGGAGAAGGATGCCAATGGTGTTCACTTCCATTACCCATTAGCCATGTACTATGATCAGACTACTCAACGCTTGTATGTCAGTGATACTGGAAACAATCGTCTCGTCTCCTTTGATCGCCAGGGCACTCCTCTTAAAGAATTTGATGCCGCTGGCCAGCTCAAAGGTCCTTTAGCCATGGTAAGAGACCAAACAGGAAGTCTTTGGGTTGTAGAAAGACCCCTTAATAGCCTCACCCACATTGATCTGAAGGCTCAGCGTCTAAAAAGGCATCAGCTCACCTATCAGGGACGCACTGTTTTAGTTGATCGGCTCCTGGTATGGAAGAAGCACTTAATTGTTCTTGATCGAGCTACCGGAGAGGCTCTTCTGCTTGACAGATCCCTCAAGGTAAATAGGGCCATAAGGCCCAAAAATAAAGATTTCCGGGGCTTTTTCGATATTAAAATTAAAGGGGACTGGCTGTGGGGGTTAGAAAATATTAGCGCCCGTATCTATGGCATTAATTTAACAACAGGAAAGGAAATCTTTGTCACTCCTGATCGCAAACTTTCACTTCCTGTGGCTCTAGAAATCGACAGGCAAATGAATATTTACATCCTTGATCGTTATCTAAAAAAGATTTTTGTTTTTGACAAAAACGGACGTTTTCGATACTCCTTTCTCGATGAAGGAGCTACTCCCGGCCATCTCAATTACCCTTGGCAGTTACTTTTTGTCGATAGCGAGCTTTTAGTGCTTGATGAGGGAAATGGCCGCATAGATATTTGGAGACACTAACTTGGGTAAGATCTGGAGCTTTCTTGTAAGTCTCTTAGGTCTTGTTCTTTTAGGATATAGCCCTGGAGTAGCACGGGTATCCGGGGTCTGTTCCAATTGTCATACCATGCACTACTCACAGGGGGGCACCACTTTAACCCAATGGGGAAGCTCTGGGCCTTATAAAGCCCTTTTAAACAACAGCTGCCTTGGTTGTCATACCGGGATTAATACGGGGACAAATAAGGTTCCTTACGTCCTTTCTACCAGTGCCCCCACCTATAGCGATACAGGTACAGAGTCTGGCACTAATACCTTAGCTGGTGGCAATTTTTACTGGGTGGGGGTCGACGACGCCTGCGGCCATAATGTTGCTGGCGTAGCCGGAGTGGACGCCACTTTAGGGACTACACCTCCCGGAGGCACAGATCTTGGTCAACAGCTCACCTGCGCCGGTCAGTATGGCTGCCATGGAGACCGAACCGTAGCCGGAGATGTAGAGGCCCTTTTAGGAGCCCATCACGCTGACGACTCCACTATCGATGGCTCTACCGTAGGGAAGAGCTACCGTTTTCTTAAAGGGATAGTTGGGCTGGAAGATTCTGACTGGGAGTATCAGCCCACAAGTAGTGCCCATAATCAGTACAAAGGGCGAGATAGAGTCTCAGAAACGGACATTGACTCTACCACCATAAGTTCTCTGTGTGGTCAGTGTCATGGCGATTTTCATGCCGGAGCAAACATCAGCAGTGGTAGTTGGGGGTCTCCATGGTTGAGACACCCTACTGACTATGACCTTGGCAACACCAGTGCTGGTTCAGAGTATCGTAATTATCCAGGAAACTATGGTCCGGCCGCTGGGGCCTATTCGGTTATTGCTCCGGTGGCAAGCGAAGATGTTTCTAGTGTCAAACAAACCGTAACCTTTAACAACGACACCATTGTAACTTGTATCTCTTGTCATCGAGCCCATGGTACCCCTTACAAGAAAATCCTGCGCTGGAACTACCAGGGCTGGCCTGGAGGAACAACGGTAAATGGCTGTAATGCATGCCATACAACAAAAGACTAAAGGCTTAAGCATTAGGCTTAGAGTCTTTTTGGTTGCTGGAGCGATGGTCCTTTTAGTAACCACTTTAGCCTTTGCCGGAGATTATCTTAATTCTGCCCACGGTAACAGCTCTACAGGCGTAAAACGGACAGAAAGAACAACCACTTACTCTCAAGGAAATTGTGGTCACTGTCACGAACAGCATGGAATAATAAACGGGGCCACCAACTCCGGGCCTTTCCCTTTTGACCTCTTTAGAAACTTCTTCAACACCGGAGCCACCACAGGAAGTTACCTTCAGGATGACAATTTTTGTTTTGCATGTCATGGAGCCCCATCTTTGCAAAGCGGAGGCATAACCAATAATGACTACGCTCAAACCTTTGGGGGTTATACCACCCAGGGGCCAACAACTATTTTAGAGGCCTTCAATCAAACTTCCTACCATAATCTCTACGATGTCTGGAATTTTGCACGAAATACATTTTCTTTCTTTACGGATCAGTCCAATCCTTGTGTAGCTTGCCACAACCCACACCTGGCCAAACGTATCAAGGCTAATCCAACCAACCCGTCTGCTGCCACCGCCGTATCACGCCCAACTGATCACGGAACTCTTTGGGGAGATGGGGCCGGGGAGAAGATGGCCGACTTCTTTACCGGAAAATATCAGGCCCCTCTTCATTATTCCTCAGGTTATGAGCCAGGGGGGACAAACACCTATGATGGTTCTAATCTTCCTGATTATGCTACCTTCTGTACCGATTGTCACAACTCCACAAATACCATTTATAGCACCACCTTGGGGCGCAACCTTCGCCCTATAGACTGGATAAGCGAAGGTGGAGAAAGCGGTCCGGGGGATAAGCACGGCCGAAACTCGGCTACTGTTGCCATCAGTATGAATGCCCCTTATTCATCGGCCCCTATAGGGATATCCATAGGTTTTGCAGTTTCCTGTCTGGACTGTCACGAGCCCCATGGCTCTCCCAATCCCTTTCTTATCCGTCGGGAGGTAAATGGAGTTGCTGTAAGTATTACGGATCCTAACAGCAAGGACATGGGCTACCTGTGTCGGGCCTGCCATATGGACGACAAGGCTGCCGGGATCTCCTCAACTGCTAACCGCTGGGAGTATATTCATCATAAGGCCTCTGATAGACCTTATGTTCAAATGCAGTGCATGTTTTGTCACCAGGCTGGCGGCGTATCTAACTGCCTTAATTGCCATATGCACGGTAAAGATGACAGCTGGGCCGGAGCCCGAGCCACGGGAAGGATATGCTTCTGAGATTTTTTACCTTCTTGATCTTTTTTCTTCTTCTTAAAGGAAGCTGTCTGGGGGCAAGGGTTAATATCTTTTTAAACATCATCAACCCCCCACCAGAAGAGATTAGCTTCAAACTAAAAAAACTCTATCTCCTCAAAGAAGGGGAAAGAAAGCTTCCTCTGCTTCAGGGAAAGTACGTCTCTTCTCGAGTATCTTTCGGCCAGACGCTCTTAACCACTCAAGAAATCCCCCCTGGGACTTATAAAGGCCTCTCCCTAGAGATTAGTGATGTCTGCCTAGGGGAAGGGCATTTAAGCTCTCCAGCCGAACCGGTGATAATAAATCTTCCGTTTAGGCTTAGAGGAAAAGCAAGCCTTAGCCTTTTTATTCTCTGGTATGTGCGAGACTCCATTCAGGGATCTCGTTTTCTTCCTAGTTTTACCGGCCGACTACAAGGAAGACCACTTCGTGAAGAAACCCTTTACGTGAGCTGCGATGATATAGACACCCTTTTTGCCATCCGGGCTGACACCAATCAGGTGGTAGCCTCTTTGGCCGTCTCTGGCTCTCCTACCGACATGGCTATCTCCACCGCAGGTAATCGTCTCTATGTACTGGCCCAGGATGACCGAGCCATCAATGTAATCGAGCTTTCTTCTTTCCGACCCATAGACTCCTTTTTTCTTCCTTTAGCCACCCGTCCCAAATATCTGGCCCTGGTAGGATCTAGATCAGCCGTAATTACTGATCCGGATTCACACTTTCTTCTGCTGGTAAACCTTACCTCTGGAGGCCTTCTTTCTTCTAAACGACTTGGCTATCAACCGTCGGAGGTCCTCTATTGGGAGGATAAGGGCCAGATTTTTGTCTCCTCCCCTACAGATCAGGTGGTTTATATCCTCAACACAGATCTTTCCTCGGGTGGAAAGCTCACCGGGATTATGGATCCCAGAGGGTTATGGATTAGGGAGAAAAGACTTTATGTAGCCGAATATCGTCCTGGGACCTTGAGCATATTTAACCTTGACACCGGAGAGTTAGTAGGTCGGGTTCGTAGCGGTCGAGGAACAATTAGAGTTTCGGGATCAGATAGCCGATTATATATAAGTAACGAGGAAGAGGGGACTGTAGGCATTATTTCCCCCGGGCAACTTACCATTTCTAAGAAAATTCGTGTAAATGGTTCTCCCTTTACCATGGCCACCTATAATCAACGCAAATGGCTCTATGTGGCTGATCGCAAGGGCAAGGGTTTGGTAGTTATCGACACCATTTCTGAAAAAATAGTTGGCCGAATAGAACTGGGAGGAACCCCTTTTGCGCTGGTAGTCCATCACTAAACAAACAATCGGGTTATGAAGATCATGTCGGGGGCAAAGAAAACAGGAATCATTCTTTTATTACTAGGGGGGTTGTTTATCCTTCTTGGAGGGGGCGCGGAGGCAGCCAAATGCCGTGGTTGCCACCCCATGGAAGGAATGGGGATGGCTTCTATTCATCCCCCTTTTATGGAAGACCAATGCGAGATGTGCCACGGACAAATAGACAGGTCGTCTTCGACGAAAAGCATCAACTCTAAAGACATCAAGTGGTTTTTAGAAAGACATCATCTCGGGGGCACCGCCTACATTATTCTTCCGGGTCGCCTAAGGAAATATGACTTGGTCTTTGAATCCCAGGGGCCGACATTTCAAGAACGTCTTTCTCTGGAAAGTCTTCCCTCCCTGCCCCAGGGACACAAACCAGCCATCCTAGAAGCCAAACTCTGCGGCCTAGAGCAAGGCCCCTGGATAGAAGCCAAAATCTGTGTGAAGACCGACCTCCCTACGGAGGTAGAGATAAACTGCAATGGGGTCCAGGGGATGAGTGAGGGAGATTTTTACACCTTTCAGGTAATCTCTCTTGCCGGACTTAAGGTAGGGAAAAAATATCAATGCCTATTAACGGCGCGAGATATCAGTGGTGAGGAGAGCCAGACTAAGATCTCCTTCACCACAGATCATTCGTTTGCCGGCCCCCAGGTACCACCGGCTCGAAAGGTCGCAGTGGATCTCTACCAAAGCCCGATGGAGGAACCTCTACTTGAGATCCAGAGTGATGGAGCTCTAAATTGGCGTTTGGGCACTATAAAAAAAGAGACTTCTCAGGCAAAACGTTCTCATGGTCATCACAAAAATCTGAACTCTCCGGTGGTGGCTGGTCTTGATGCCTGCTTTAAGTGCCATGATTCTCATAGTCTGGGGGCCTCTCACCCGGTCAATGTCCATTTACGTCAGGGAATGCTGGCCGAAGGGATCCCGGTTTTTAATGGTGTAGTCACTTGTGCCAGCTGCCATAATCCTCACTCAGCCAAGGAACCGTATCTTCTCCGCAAAAGAGGACGTAACCTCTGCCTGTCCTGTCATGGCCAACGATATCGTTAAGGTGAAAAAGATGCACAAAAGAAAAAAGCTCAACCTGGCAGTTAAAAGGGACCTTCAGATCTGGATTCTAAGCCGCATTATCCTGGTGGTGATTATCTCCATCTCCATTGCTCTTTTCATTATGTATCTTTTTAGTCACAAACGAATAGACGAATCCTTTTACCAGGCTCATATTACCATTAGGCGAGTAAGCGACCTGCTTCTGCCGGTAATTTTAGCCTCCGGAGGAGTTTGTCTGGCGGCGGGGGTTATATTTGCCATCTTTTTCCCCCAACAGATTGCTGGTCCTATCTATCGGCTTGAAGAAGATTTAAAAAGTGTAGCCCGGGGAAATTTTGCCCAAATATTCCGACTCCGCCGGACAGATCGTTTCCATTCCCTGGCTGAGGCGGCCAATCTGGCCCTTGATCGGGTGAGAAAGGAGCTACGTCAGATAAAACAAGAAGTAGACCTCTTGGACCAGGATCTTGAAGGGGGCAAAGTGGAAGAAGCCAGGGAGCGAATAAAAAGGCTCAAAGAGTACCTTAACCAACTCAAGATGTAATCAGGCCGCTAAGGAGTTCGTTTCGAACCTTTCCTACCAGATAAAGAGAGCCGGCCACTAACAGGGGGGTTTCCTCAGAAATCAATTTTCGAGCCGCCTTGAGGGCTGAGGAAGGCTTTTCTACCAGGGCGGCCACCTCAAAGGGAAGCCCTTCACGGATAAGACTTCGCCAGGTATCAACAGTGATAGGCCTTCGAGGTCCTTCAGGGACAGTAATAAGAACCTTTTTGGCCCGACTCCCCAGGATTCTGAGCATCTCAAGGTAGGGTTTATCTCCCCCTTCATCGGTGGCTCCAAAAAGGAGAATGAAACGTCTGTCCAAACCTCTAGCCAGGATTTCTCTTTCTAGGGCCCGAACACCATCAAGATTGTGGGCCCCATCAAGAATAACCCTGCCCTCAGGCAGAGAAATTTCTTCCAGCCTCCCCGGCCAAAAGACCGATTCTAGCCCCCTTTTTATTGTCTCCGGAGAGATCTTCTCAAAACCAGCCTCGCCGAGAAGAACAGCCGCCGCCAAAGCCAGAGAGGCATTTCGAAATTGATATTTTCCTTTTAGCCCCGGGGCTATAGATTCAAGGCAAAAGTCTCTCTCCGGGAAGGAAAAGTAGAGACGTTTCCTGCCCCAGGCCTTAAAATCTCTTCCAGCGACATAAAGGGGACAGTCAAGGATCGAAGCCCTGTAGGCTATTTCCTTTAAGGCCACATCCCTTGCTCCTGTAATTACGGGGGTTCTCGGTTTGAGAATACCCGCCTTCTCGCGGGCAATTTCCCGTCTGGTCCGTCCCAGATAGGCCTGATGGTCAAGTCCCACGTTGGTAATCAGGCAGAGGCTCGGGCGGACGATATTTGTAGCATCATAGGTGCCCCCTAAACCGCACTCTATAACGGCTACATCTACCCCCTCTTCAGCAAAGAAAACAAAGGCCAGAGCGGTGGTCAGTTCAAAATAGGTGACCTGATAGCCGGCCTCTACCAGCCGTTTAAGATCGGTCATAATCCTGGCAAAGGCCTCGGGAGATATCATCTGGCCAGAGACCAGGAATCGCTCTCGAACAGAGACAAGATGAGGAGAGGTGTAGAGGCCCACCCGATAGCCTGATTCCTGAAGGATTCTGGCCAACATAGCCGCCGTGGATCCTTTGCCGTTGGTGCCGGCAACATGGACTACGGGGTAGAGAAGATGGGGGTTATTCAGGGCCTCCATGAGGGCCTGAATACGCTCAAGGCCTAGCTTCATCCCGTGGAACTGAAAGGAGTTAAGAAAGGCGCAGGCCTGGCTAAAGTTCATGGGGCCAGTCGTTCTAGTTTGACATATTTGAGGTGGAGGGTCTTGGTTCCGGCAGTTTCAAAATTCACAACAACCTTATGTTGATCGGTCATACCTCTTACCTGACCCGTCCCGAAGACCGGATGTTTGACCCACTCACCGGGCTGAAAGGCCGGACCAGTTTCGATATTAATGACCACCGAAGCCTCATCCGGGGACAGTTCAGCCTGTATTTCGTGCCAATTACGACTGAGCCTTGCTGGAAGCTCAGCCAAAAAACGGGAGGCTTTAGCGATGGTCCTCCCCTGGCCAGGAATATACATTGTCCCCGGGTAGGTAAGATAAAGGCGCTCCCTGGCCCTGGTAACCGCTACATAGAAAAGACGTCTCTCCTCTTCAAGATCATCCTCTCGGCCGAGAGAATATCCTGAGGGGAAACGACCTTCCACAAGAGAGATAACAAAGACCGTATGCCACTCCAGGCCCTTAGCCGAATGAATAGTCGAAAGAACCAAACATTCTCGATCAGTATCGTAAGGCTCTACAGAGGCGACGCTGGCTTCAGGAGGTTCAAGGGCCAGATCGGTTAGAAAATCATCCAGGTCCTGGTAGCGACCGACAATGGAAAGAAGATGATCAAGATCCTTTTCCCGCTTGGGATAATCGTCATGGTAGACCCGGGAGAGAAGCGGAAGGTAATACTCAAAAAGTATCTCCAAACGCTCCTCCGGAGAAAGTCCCTCTTTGGCCATGGCTAAAAGGGTCCTGGCCAATCGACCAAGGCCTTCTCTTATAGCCGGCTTGGCTGGATAGGTCTCTAGGGCCTTGATGGGCTCGGGGGTATAACGCAGATAGTTTATAAGCTGTTGGCTGGTCTTAGGCCCCACCCCCTCAATAAGAAGGAGAATCCGATTCCAGGAAAGCATATCTATTGGATTAACGATAATTCTTAGGTGAGCAATAATGTCTTTTATATGGGCTGTTTCGATAAGCTTCATTCCCCCTTGTTTGACAAAGGGAATGTCCCTCTTGGTTAGCTCCAGTTCCAGATCAAAAGAGTGGTAACTAGAACGAAAAAGCACGGCGATATCGGAAAGTTCTACACCCTCCTCACGAAGTTCGAGGATCCTGTCGGCAATAAATCGACTCTGCTCAGCCTCATCGCGACCGCGAAAAACTACCGGAAGCTCTCCTCCCTTTCTTTTGGTGTGAAGGCATTTGGTGTATTTCTCTTTAGCCCGGGCAATGGCGGCATTGGCCAAATCTAAAATAGGCTGGGTACTTCGGTAGTTTTCTTCCAGTTTGATGATCTTGGCCCCGGGGAAGAGACGAGGAAATTCTAAGATATTACGAAAATTGGCCCCTCTGAAAGAATAGATAGACTGGGAATCATCCCCAACCACCATGACATTCTCATGTCCTTCAGCCATAAAGCGAACTATTTCTGCCTGCAGGTGGTTGGTATCCTGATATTCATCAACCATTATGAAATTAAAGCGCTCAGCCACAGACTCCCGCACCCTGGGGAATTCAGCCAATATGCGCCGCCAGTAGACAAGTAGATCATCATAGTCCAGGAGTTGATGCTCCAGTTTATATTGAACATAGTGGCGAAAAAGCCGGGCTAGATCCTCTATGTCTCCTAAAAGGTGGGGATATTCGGCCTCGATGAGATCCTCCAGTCCCATCATTTTGTTAACCATCTTGCTGAAAATAGCAGCGATGGTCTCCTTTTTGGGAAAACGTCGTCCCTTTCCTGCAAGACCAAGGGCATTACGCAGAAGGTTAATAGCATCTTCGGCATCACCGCGATCCATAATGGTGAAGTGGCGGGACAGGCCCACCAGCTCCCCATATTCTCGGAGCATCAGATGGGAGAGGCTATGAAAGGTCCCCCCCAGAACCCGTTCGCAACGATCTTCCGAGAGGATAGCCGAGGCCCGGCGAAGCATTTCGGTAGCCGCCTTTCGGGTAAAAGTCAGAAGGAGAATCTTCTCTGGAGGGATCCCTTCCTCTACCAAGCGGGCCATTCGATAAACGAGGGTTCTGGTCTTACCGGAGCCCGCCCCGGCAATAACCAAAAGAGGGCCATAGAGAGTGGTTACAGCCTCATATTGGGCGGGGTTCAAAAGGGCCTGATAATCTATCCTTTTCATGGCGGAGCAAAAACTAACACGACCTCTCCAGCCCGGCAACGGCCCTAAAAGGGCTATTCTTCGGCCAGAACCAGGTTGTCCCGGTGGATGATCTCCGGAGGGGCCTGAGCTCCCATAAGACGACAGACTTCAGGGCTACGGCAACCAATGATCCTTCTAATCTCGGCCGCTGAATAGTTGCTGAGCCCTATGGCCACACGGCGGCCTTCTTCATCCAGGCATTCTACACAGGCCCCCCGGGGGAAATTACCCTCTACAGCCTTGACCCCTACCGGAAGAAGGCTGGCCCCATCTTTGACAAGGGCCTTTTTAGCCCCGGCATCAATAATAATGGCCCCGGTAGGTTTGAGATTGTAGGCGATCCAGTATCGCCGGCTGGAAAGTTTGCGTCCCGAGGGGACAAAAAAGGTGCCAACCTCTTCACCAGCAAAGATCCGCTCCAGAATCCCGGGTATCCGACCACCAGCAATCACCATAGGCACTCCGGCAGAGGTGACCATCTGGGCGGCCTTAATCTTTGTCCCCATTCCCCCTCGGCCCAAGCGGCCCGGACGATCTCCGGCCATTTCTACTATCCTACGGTCTATCTTTTCTACCAAGGTTAGGGGACGGGCCCGGGGAGAAAGACGGGGGTCTTGGTCATAAAGGGCATCAACATCGGAAAGACAGACCAAAAGATCAGCCTCCACTAAATTTACGGTAAGAGCCGCCAGAGTATCGTTGTCACCAAACTGGATTTCCTCTATGGCCACCGTGTCGTTTTCGTTAACGATAGGCAGAACCTTCCAGGTAAAAAGAACTTTCAGGGTATTTCTGGCGTTCAGAAAACGCTGCCGGCTCTCTAAATCCTGCCGGGTAAGAAGAATCTGGGCCACTTTCTGACCATATCGCTCAAAGGCCTCCTCATAGGCCTCAATAAGGCCACTCTGACCGATGGCCGCCAAGGCCTGCTTTTCTGGCAGGCTTCGGCCGTGGAATCCCATCTTGCGCCGCCCGCAGGCAATAGCTCCGGAAGAGACCAAAACAACCTCATATCCCTGGCGCATAAAGCGAGAAAGTTCGGCCGAAAGATTGTCGATTACCTGGCGATTAAGGCCGTCAGCGGCCGTGATCACGGCACTGCCCACCTTAACCACCAGACGGCGTACGCCCTGAAGATACTTAAGTCTCACCTCTTTGCCCATGGTCTTGAATCTCTCGCAACATTTGATAAAGGCCAGAGGTCAAATTTGCCAAACCCTCTCCAGTAACTGCCGAGACCAAAAACACCCGATAGCCCTTATCTTCTAAGGTTTCCTTTAATGGCTGAAGCTCAGAGCGATCATAGATCAAATCTATCTTGTTGAGGGCTATGGCCTGAGGCCGCTGGAGAAGTTCCATCTCGTAGGAGGCCAGCTCCTTCTTGACTACCTCCAGATCAGTCAGGGCCTCCTTGCCCCGGGAGGCATCAAGCACATGGAGAATAATTTTGGTTCGTTCAATATGTCTGAGGAAATCAAGCCCCAATCCTACGCCCTGATGGGCCCCCTCGATAAGACCGGGAATATCGGCGATAACAAAACTCTCTCCCTCCCCTACCGAAACCACCCCCAAGACAGGATGAAGGGTGGTAAAGGGATAATCAGCAATCTTGGGCCGGGCTGCTGACAAACGGGCTAAAAGGCTGGACTTACCGACATTAGGCAGACCCACCAGACCTACATCGGCAATAAGTTTGAGCTCCAGGAGAAGTTCTCGTTCCTCTCCCGGCTGCCCCGGCTCAGCAAATCGGGGGGCCTGCCTTGTAGGGGTGGCAAAGTGGGCATTCCCCCGGCCTCCCCGCCCCCCCCGGGCGGCCACCCAGCGCTCTCCAGGCCGGGTAAAATCTTTAAGCACTGCTCCGGTCTCAGGATCCTTGACCACTGTACCCACGGGCACATAGACGATAAGATCCTCCCCGTCGGCCCCGGTCTGTTTCTTTCCCCGTCCATGTTGGCCAGGATGGGCCTTAAAGACCGCCCGGTGGCGAAAATCATAGAGGGTGTGGAGCTGATCTGTGGCAACCAAGATGACATCTCCTCCCCGGCCCCCATCACCTCCATCAGGACCTCCCTTGGGGACATACTTCTCCCGCCGAAAGCTGACACATCCATTGCCGCCACGCCCGGCTTTGACTTTGATCTTTACCTGATCAACAAAACGCATCTAACTAATTATTCCGACTGTTTTTTGGCCTCTTTGGCGACAAAGAGGCGACACAGGGCACCGGAGCTCTGAAGGACTAGCCGACTGGGAGGACCGGCCGATTTAAAACCGAAGGCCTTACAGCCGTGAGGAAAACGACGATCCCAGGTGAGATAATAGTGACGACAGCAAATGCATCGACCAGCCGTACTCTCCGGGGATCTTTTGCGTTCCCTCATAGGTAAACGAAAATGGCCGCCCGAAGGCGGCCATTTAAACATCACCAAGGATTCACGCCTCTAGGCGGCCTTTTGCTTGATTCTCTGAAGATATTGCTCCATAGGATAGACACTAACTACCCGACGGCCACGGTAGTTCTCAAAGGTAACTACACCATCTATTTTGGCAAAAAGGGTAAAATCCCGACCCATACCTACATTGAAGCCGGGATGAAATTTCGTCCCCACCTGACGCACTAAGATGTTTCCGGCCTTGACATATTGACCACCAAAGCGCTTTACCCCTCGGCGCTTACTCTCACTGTCTCGACCGTTTCGACTGCTGCCACCTGCCTTTTTGTGGGCCATAGCAAGCCTCCTAGCTTAAAAGGATTTCTTCGATCTTAAGGGCCGTATAGGGTTGACGGTGCCCATATTTCTTTTTGTAATTTTTACGCCTCTTTTTCTTAAAGACAACCACCTTAGGATAACGACCTTGTTCCACAATTACCGCCTTGACCTTAGCCGACTCCACCAGAGGTTGACCAATAACGACCTCTTCCCCTTGAGAGACCAAAAGAACTTCCGTAAGCTCAACCCCTTGGCCTACCTCACCAGAGAGTTTCTCCACTCTAATTACCTCACCAGGGGCAACTTTATACTGCTTTCCACCTGTTCGAACAATAGCATACATAGAGGCAAACCTCCCAAGAAAATCGCGGCATAAAATAACATGGAACGCCTCTCTGTCAAGAAAGGACTACTTATTAAGCTTGTCACCCTTAATGTAGGGAGTAAATACATCAGCGGCGTGTTTAAGGGCACACATGTCACCACACATAGAGCAGCCCTTGCTCCCGATGGATCGTCTCTCCTCGACCAGACGGCGAGCATCATCTGGAAAGAGCATATTTTCAAATTGCCGGCCCCAGAGAAGATCCCGCCGATCCTTGCTAATCTGTTTGTCTGCCAAATCGGCCCGCCCTCGAAGTTTGACTACGTCTCCAGCGTGGGCTGCCAGACGAGCCACTTTGACCCCTATGGTCACATCCTCTTCGTTGGGAAGGGCCAGATGCTCGGCCGGGGTGATGTAACAAATGAGGTCGGCCCCGGCCATAGCCGAATGGGCTGCTCCAATAGCTGCGGTAACGTGATCCCAGGCCGCCCCGACATCAGTGGGTAGAGGGCCCAACATATAATATGGAGCCCCACCGGACATACGTTTCTGAACCACAATGTTGGGAGCAATCTCATCAAGGGGGACATGCCCCGGGCCCTCAACCATAACCTGACAGCCGGCCTCGCGAGCCACCTCTGCCAGTTCACAGTTGATAATCAGCTCCGCCATCTGGGCCCGGTCAAGGGAGTCATGAATGGCCCCGGCCCGAATGCCGTTGCCAAGAGAAAGCACCGTATCGTAACGCCGAAGGATATCCACCACTCGATGAAACTGTTCATAGAGAGGGTTTTCACGATTATTTTCTATCATCCATTGGACCATAAGGGTGCCCCCCTTGGAGCAGAGCCCTCCGTAACGGTACCCCTGGCGTTTAAGACGTTCGATAGTCCAGAGATTTATGCCACAATGAATGGCCATAAAGGCAATCCCATCGGCACACTGCCGCTCAATAAGCTCAAAGAGCTCTTCAGGATCAAGCTTTAGTGGAGAACCATACTTTCTGGCCGCATCACAGAAGGCCTGATAAAGAGGCACATTTCCCACAGGAAGAGAGACCTCTCGGAGGATTTCCCGACGAATCTGGTCCAGATCACCGGCGGCCGAAAGCTCCATGAGGGTATCGGCCCCAGCCTCTTCAGCCACTCGAGCCTTGCGTCTCTCAAGCTCCAGGTCGCAGACCTCGCTTGAGGTCCCGATGGAGGCGTTTATTTTTGTCCGCAACCGATGACCAATACCGACCACCCGTTTTTGCTTAAAGCGCCCTTTGAGGATGACCACCCGACCTTCAGCCACCAGGGAGCAAACCTCCTCTGAAGATAGCCCCTCCTGACGGGCGACTTCTTCCATCTCTGGAGTGATTTCCCCTTCTCGAGCCTTCTCTAACTGCGTGGACATAGAACCGCTCCTTTCTCCTCGGGAGATTGAAAAATATTTGGGAAAATTATCTTTGCATCCAGGCAAAGACAAGGGGCAGCGTCTGCCAAAGATATCTTCCTCCCACAAACAGGACAACCAACAACAGCCCTACCTTGATGGGCCGCTCGGGAATGTATTTTTGAAGCCGGGCCCCGAGGTAGGTCCCCATAAGTCCGCCCAGCCCGAAAAGGGCTGCCAGGAGCCAGTCCGGTCTGGTCTCCGGGCCTGAAGAAGGCCCCACAGAGTAAAAGATCACTCCGGCCACCGAACTGGCCAGGGTGGTAAAAAGAGAGGCCGAGGCCACCGCATAGACCGGGAGCTTGAGCACAGCCACACAGAAGGGAGAGAGAATCGCTCCGCCGCCAATTCCATAGGCCCCTCCCACCAGCCCTACCAGAAGGCTGAGGCCAAAAAGGGGACGGGGGTCAATCCGATAAGTCCGCCTTCCATAGTCAAAAGAAAGATAGCGAATTCCCAAACGAATCCCGGTCACCCTGGTCACCGGCCCCCTTTCGCCCCTTTCCCGGACGAGATCACTAAAAAGCCTTCCGGCCAGATAAAGAAGAACGGCTCCTACCAAAGCCTTAAACCGCCGCGGATCCGGCAAATAAAAGACCCGGATGAGATAGCCTCCGAACATCCCCGGTATCGTTCCCGAGGTCATCACCAGGGCCAAAGGCCAATTCATACGGCCCTCCCGGATATAGCGGTAAAGGGCTCCCGGAATGGCCCAAAGATTGTACAAAAGGTTGGTGGCAGAGACCGCCGGAGTGACATAGCCCAAGACGCTCATCTGAAAGGGCAAAAGGAGAAAGGCTCCCGTTATACCGGCCATGGCCCCAAAAAAACCCAGAATGAAGGTGACCAGCGGAGGGAGGAAGACCCAGGTACTTACCCCACTCACCGGAAAGGTCACTTTGAAGATATCTAGCACCAGCCCTCCTCACAAAAGACCCTCGGGGGCCTGTCAGCGGGCGCAGGGGGTTGGATCTCCCAGGATCTTCTTTATGGCGTGCTCAAGGACCGGAAGGATTACTCCGAGAGATTCTTCTACAGCCTTGGGGCTACCAGGAAGATTGATGATCAAACTTCTCCCCCGCACTCCAGCTACAGCCCGGGAAAGCATGGCCCGGGGGGTGGCTTTAAGCCCCTCGATCCTTATGGCCTCGGGAATCCCGGGAATTTCCCGTTCTATGGCCGCTCTGGTGGCCTCCGGGGTTACATCCCGAGGGGAAAGTCCCGTCCCTCCACTGGTGAGAATAAGGGCCAATCCCTTTTGGTCGGACCAATCCACCAGCTTGCTGAGGATGGTCTCGTAATCATCAGGAATAACTCGATCGGCAACTACATTGAATCCGGCCTCTTGAAGGAGACGTTTCATCAGCGGGGCACAGGTATCCTCGGCTCGGCCCTGAGATCGAGAATCACTGATAATCAGGATCCCTGCCGAGTATCTCATTATTTTTTCTCCTTCTCCTGCTCTTGTTTGGTGGCGGCAATAATCTTTTCGGCCAAAGCCGGAGGAACTTCCTCATAGTGTGAG
Source organism: Thermosulfuriphilus ammonigenes (assembly GCF_011207455.1). GTDB lineage: Bacteria > Desulfobacterota > Thermodesulfobacteria > Thermodesulfobacteriales > ST65 > Thermosulfuriphilus > Thermosulfuriphilus ammonigenes. The sequence goes on along the minus strand of NZ_CP048877.1, from coordinate 1,993,665 downwards.
AACCTCATGGTGAAAGTCCCCCGGCCACCAGTGAGGGCATTGAGGTCAAGGGCATACTTCTGAACCTCCATCAGAGGAACCTGGGCCTTGATCACCTGAGAGCCGTCTTTGGCGTCCATTCCCAGAACCCGCCCCCGTCGGGCATTGAGGTCTCCGATAACATCGCCCATATAGGCATCAGGAACTGTAATCTCCAGCTCCATAATGGGTTCCAGGATCACCGGATTGGCCTCCGAGACCCCCTTCTTAAAACACATAATGGCCGCTATCTTGAAGGCCATCTCCGAAGAGTCCACCTCATGTGATTTGCCGTCGTAGAAGCGAACCTTGACATCCACCACCGGAAAGCCGGCCAGGGGGCCTTTCTCCATGGCCTCGCGAATTCCCTTCTCCACCGCGGGGACAAAATTACGAGGCACATTCATCCCCACCAAGGCCTCCTCGAATTCAAACCCCTCTCCCCGAGGAAGTGGGGAAATATCAAAGTGCACCTCGGCGAACTGACCTCGACCACCGGTCTGCTTCTTGTGACGGTAAATAACCCCCTTTTTGGCCGCCTTTATGGTCTCACGGAAAGGAATTTTAGGCAGAGAAAGATCAACATCTACCCCATACTTGCGCTTCAGTTTGTCCACCGTGGCCTCAATATGGATCTGCCCCAGACCGGAGAGGAGAAGCTCCCTTGTTTCCTCATCACGGGAGACATGGATGGTGGGATCCTCCTCCTGGAGTTTGGCCAAGGCAGCGGCAATCTTTTCCTCGTCTTGTCTGGTTTTGGGATGAACGGCGTAGGTAATTACAGGGTGAGGCATCTCCGGCATAGGATAGACAATGGGGGCCTTAGGGTCAGAGAGGGTATCTCCCGTGCGGGTTTCAGCCAGTTTGGCCAGGGCGATAATCATCCCGGCTACGGCCTCTGAGATTTGCTTTTGCCCCTTACCCTCGGGAACAAAGACATTACTGTAACGCTCCTGAAAATCCTTGTTGACGTTAAGGAGAATGCCATCTGGTTTGATGGTTCCCGAGTAAACCCGGGCGATGGAGAGCCGGCCGGCATAGGGGTCGATCAGGGTCTTGAAGACGAAGGCCGAGGCCGGAGCCTCCCCAGTCGGTTCTCTTTCTTCCTCTTCACCAGAGGCCGGGTTCTTACCCTTAACGGGCCCGCGTTCCTCTGGTGTGGCCATAAAAGAAACTAAAAGGTCAAGAAGAAGCTGGACACCGATATTTTTGAGGCCGGAGCCACAACATACCGGGACAAAGGCCCCGGCGGTGATGCCAGCCTTAAGGCCAGTGGCGATCTCCTCCGGGCTAAGCTCTTCTCCTTCAAGGAACTTCTCCAAAAGTTCGTCATCGCTTTCGGCAGCAAATTCAATAAGATTGGCCCTCAGCTCCTCGGCCCGGTCTTTAAGGTCTGCCGGTATCTCTCCCGTCTGGAACTTCCCAGATTCATCGTCAGAGTAAAGAAGGGCCTTGTAAGAGATAAGGTCGATAATTCCTTTAAAGTCAGCCTCCTGGCCAATGGGGATGGCTACCGGAACCGTCCTGATGCCAAAGGCATTGGTTACAGCCTCTAAGGCCTGATCATAATTAGCCCGCTCACGATCCATCTTGTTGATGAAAATAGCACACGGAAGGTTGAATTCTTTAACCAGAGAAAAGGCCTTTTCGGCCTGAACCTTCACGGGATCGGTGGCGTCCACTACGAAGACGGCGTTGTCGGCCACCCGAGCTGCCAAGCGGGCCTCGGCCTGAAAGTTATCCTCTCCTGGGGTATCCATAAGAAATAGGAGATGTTTCTTCCAGCCAAAGTGATGAACAGAGGTGGAAATGGTGATCCGGCGTTTTTGTTCCTCGGGCTCAAAATCAAGGATACTATTGCCATCATCCACCTTCCCCAGGCGCTTGGTCACCCCGGCAAGAAAGAGCATGGCCTCGGCTAGCTGGGTCTTTCCAGCCCCACTTTGGGCAAGAAAAACAAAATTACGGACCTTGCCGACCTCCATAGACGCCCCCTTTTTAACTTATTTAGTGAGAATCTATTCCAGGCACCATAATGAATTGAAATTCAGGCGTCAAGGACAATGAACCGATGACACAAGGGGCTAAGGTTGCTATATTCCGTGATTTGATCTTTCTTAAAGAAAAGACCGACACAAGGAGGCCGAGTTTGAACCCCTCAGAGTTACCAAAGGCATATGAGTTTCGCGGAGTGGAAGACAAGTGGTACCGCTTCTGGGAAGAACAGGGGCTCTTCAAACCCCGTCTGGACGAAAAGCGTCCCCGGTTCTCTATTGTCATTCCCCCGCCTAACGTTACCGGTTCACTCCATATCGGTCATGCCCTGAACAATACCATCCAGGATATTCTTGTCCGCTACAAGCGGATGGATGGCTATGATACCCTCTGGGTTCCGGGAACGGATCATGCCGGCATAGCCACCCAAAACGTAGTGGAAAGACAGCTGGCCAAGGAGGGGCTCAGCCGTCACGATCTGGGACGCCAGAAGTTTCTCGAACGGGTCTGGCAGTGGAAGGAGCAATACGGCAACCGGATCATCGAACAACTCAAGCGTCTGGGGTGTTCCTGCGACTGGAGCCGACTTCGCTTTACCATGGACGAAGGCCTTTCCCGGGCTGTTCGGGAGGTCTTCTGTCGTCTTTATGAAGAGGGCCTAATCTACCGGGGGGACTATATCATCAACTGGTGTCCCCGTTGCTTAACGGCTCTGGCCGATATAGAGGTGGAGTTTGAAGCCGTAAAGGGCCGGCTCTGGTATATCCGCTATCCCCTGGCCCGAGGAGAAGGGGCCATTGTCGTGGCTACCACCCGGCCGGAGACCATGCTTGGCGACACGGCGGTGGCCGTCTCCCCCGAGGATCCCCGTTATCGTCATCTTATTGGCCAGAAGCTTCGCCTTCCCGTTCTAGGCCGAGAAATCCCGATTATAGCCGATGAGGCCGTGGATCCGGAGTTTGGAACCGGGGCCGTCAAGGTCACCCCGGCCCATGACTTCAACGATTTTGAGATCGCCCAGCGCCACGGCCTGCCAGCCATCAAAGTCATCGACGACCATGGGAGGATGACCGAAGCCGCCGGGCCTTATGCCGGCCTGGATCGTTACCAATGCCGGGAGAAGCTGGTGGCCGACCTCAAAAAGGATGGCTTCCTAGAAAAGGAAGAAGCCCACGAACACATGGTGGGACACTGCTACCGCTGCAAGACGGTTGTCGAACCCCTTCTTTCCAAGCAGTGGTTCATCAAGATAAGGCCTCTGGCCACCCCGGCCACGGCGGCCGTAGAGTACGAACAGACCAGAATCATTCCTCCTATGTGGCTTAACACCTACTTTGATTGGATGCGCAACATCCGAGACTGGTGCATCAGCCGTCAGATTTGGTGGGGCCACCGTATTCCAGCCTGGGAATGCCAGGAGTGCCACGAGATAATTGTGGCCAGACAGGACCCTTCGACCTGCCCCCACTGCGGTAGCTCCCATCTTCTTCAGGAGGATGATGTTCTTGACACCTGGTTCTCCTCGGCCCTGTGGCCCTTTTCCACCCTTGGCTGGCCGGAGAAGACTGAAGACCTGCGGCTCTTTTATCCGACATCGGTCCTGGTAACCAGCTTTGACATCCTCTTCTTCTGGGTGGCCCGAATGATGATGATGGGTATCCATTTCATGGGGACCATTCCCTTCCGGGACGTCTATCTCCATGCCCTCATCCGGGACGAAAAGGGCCAGAAGATGAGCAAGTCCCGGGGAAACGTCATTGATCCTCTGGTAATGATGGAAAAATATGGCACTGATGCCTTTCGGTTTACCCTGGCGGCCCTGGCGGCCCAGGGAAGAGACATTCGGCTTTCTGAGGCCAGAATCGAAGGCTATCGCCATTTCATCAACAAACTCTGGAATGCCTCTCGCTTTGTTCTTCTCAATCTGAAGGATTTCCGTCCCCGGGAGCTCTCTCCAGAGGAACTCAGCCTGAGTGCAGCCTGGATCCTCTCCCGGCTAGAAAGGCTCAAGGCTCAGGTCAGGGAGGCCCTTGACACCTATGAGTTCGACCAGGCAGCCCTGGCCATCTACCACTTCTTCTGGCATGAGTTTTGTGACTGGTACTTAGAGATGAGTAAGGATCCTCTGGCCCAGGAAGGCCCGGAGCGGGAGGAGGCCCAAAATGTTCTTTTAACGGTACTTGAGACCAGTCTCCGGCTACTTCATCCCTTCTGTCCCTTTGTGACGGAAGAACTCTGGCATTACCTCCCCCAAAAAGAAGGCTCCATTATGGTTGCCCCCTATCCTCGGCCCAATGCGGACTTCCTTAACGCTACAGCCGAGGAGAAGATCGAAAGACTCAAGGCGGTTATCACCGCCATCCGGGGTATTCGGGCCGACTGCGGTATTCATCCCTCAGCCAAAATCACCGTGATACTCAAAAGCGAACGGGAGGAGTATCGAAGGCTCTTCGAGAGTTTCTCTCAAACTATTAAGACTTTGGCCCGGGTGGAGACCCTTGAACTCTGGGAGACTGGAGAACGTCCGGCAGGGGCCGCGGCAGCCATCTTAGAAGAGGTGGAGATCTTTGTCCCCCTTGAGGGTCTCGTAGATGTAGCCACGGAAATCAACAAATTAGAAAATCAAAGGCAAAAAACCCTTAAAGAGCTTGAAAGGTCTGAAAAGAAGCTGTCTAACCCCAACTTTCTCTCCCGGGCTCCCCAAGAGGTAGTGAATAAAGAGAGGGAGCGGGTGGCCGCTCTGAAGGAAAAAATCGCCCGCCTGGAGAGAAACATCTCCCTTTTAAAGGAGGCCGGCGTATAGAGGTGGAACGCCTTGACGCCCTGCTTTTTCGGGATTTGGTCTGTGAGGCCCTCAAGGAGGATCTGGGACACGGGGATGTAACCACTACGGCCCTTGTTCCCGAGGAGAAAAAAGGTCAGGCCGTCATTAAAGCCAAAGAGAACCTGGTTCTCTGCGGCCTTCCCGTAGCGCTGGAGGTTTTCAGAACCGTTGATCCCGAAATTGAGTTCTCCTCCGGCCTTATCGATGGTCAGGAGGTAGCCAGAGGGGAGACAGTGGCCCGGATCCGGGGACGGTTATCCTCTATACTCAAAGCCGAAAGGGTGGCCCTTAACTTCCTGCAACATCTCTCCGGCGTGGCCACCCAGACAAGAAAATTTGTCCGGGCCATTGAGGGGCTCCCGGTGCGCCTGGTAGATACCCGCAAGACCACCCCTGGGTTTCGTATCCTGGAAAAGTACGCTGTCCGTGTTGGAGGGGCCCACAACCATCGTTTTGGTCTCTCAGACGGAGTCCTTATCAAGGACAACCACATCCGAGCCTGCGGTTCCATCACCGCTGCCCTGGCCCGGGCCAGAGAGAAACTTCCTCACGTGTATCTCATAGAAATAGAGGTCAGAGATCTAGACGAGCTCAAAGAGGCCCTTGAGGCCGGAGCTCCGGCCATACTTCTGGATAATATGGATCTTGAGACCTTAGGAGAAGCCGTGTCTTTAGCCAAAAAGAGGGCTCCGGGAGTGATTCTTGAGGCCTCCGGGGGGATACACCTAGAAAACATCCGGGCTGTCGCCGAAACCGGAGTGGACATCATCTCCGTTGGCCGACTGACCCATTCAGCCCCGGCGGTAGATCTGAGTCTTGAGGTTCTCTGAACATGAGGTTTCTTCTGTGGCTATCCCTGGCCTCCTTGATACTGGTCCCCTGGTCAGCCGCCGAAGAAGCCCCGGAGATTCGTTTATTAGAGACCATTCCCCAAGCCTTTTCTTACTCTCGAATGCCCCTTCCCCTGACAGAGGCCCCCTACGCCATCTCCATCATTGACCGGGAGGATATCGAACTTTCTGGAGCGGCTGAGATTTTCGAGCTCCTCCGTTTCAGCCCGGGAGTGACAATTTTTCAGGCCGGAGCGGCCGAGGCCTCGGTGGGGATGCGCGGGGTAAATGGCCTTCATGCCAACAACATCCTGGTGCTCCTTGACGGCCGGCCGGTATACAATGACTTTGCCGGCGACAACCTCTTCAGCTACCTTCCGGTAAGCCTGGAGGATTTAGAAAGGATCGAAATTGTCCGCGGACCACAGTCAGTAATCTATGGAGCCAACGCCTACTCCGGCGTGGTAAACCTCATCACCAGAAAGCCACCGACATCCTCTTCCCTCACCTTAAAACCCGGCATTCCCTATCGCCACCAATATTATCTGGCCTTAAGTTCCGAGAGACAGGAGACCGGAGTCTACGTTTCTGGGGCGTGGGATGAAGTGGGCTCTTTTGCCGATCACGAAGACCGGGCCCGGCGCATGAAAAAGCTCTATACCTATTTAAGGCGAGATCTAGGGCCGGGAAGCCTGACCCTTTCTGCCGGGGCTGCCCAAGGGGCCCTGGCCTATTTCGCTATCCCTAACCGGAGTCACACTAACCGTGATGGTCTAAGCTCTTTTGTCCGACTGCAGTATCAACGCGGAGGACTGGAGACCGAAGCCTCCTGGCAAAACTTTGAAGAGGATATCAGTTATCAGGACTTCTTCCGTAACTGGCTGAATATCGACCACTTTGACCTAACCATCAAAAAACACCTCCGCCCCTCTCCCTCCCAGAGACTTATGCTGGCTGGAGCCTGCCGCTACAGCACTTACAGCTCTGGTTATACTCCTAAGCGTCACACCCAGCTCATTTACAGCCTCTTTGGTGAATACCAGGCCCGGATTCAGAAACGTCTGATACTCTGGACCGGGGCCAGGGTCCGGCACCATCCTGTTACGGGAGACAAAGTCTTCCCCCGGTTAAGTCTCATCTATCTTCTGAATCCGGGACGTTCCCTGCGCTTTTCAGCCGGCACTGCCTACAAAGACCCAACCTATATCGAACTTTATGAAGATCTATGGCCCAGGAGTTGGATCCACGAGATGGGAAACCGCAGACTCCGTTCAGAGAGGCTCAACAGTTACGAAATTGCCTACCAAGCCTGGTTCTCTCCCCAGTTCTATCTGGGGACCAGTCTCTTTTACAACCGGTATCAGGATGTCCTGGGACCGGTAGTAACCAAAGAGGGAGGGACCCTTCTTATTCGGCGGGAAAATCTCCTTGATCTTGATCAGTACGGCGGAGAGATCGAGGCCTCCTTGAGGACCGGGCCCTGGACCCTTCGTCTCAATTATCAGTACGTCTGGGGAGAAAGGGTAACGGAGACCATCTTTGGTCCTGTCCCCCGCCACCAGGTAAAGGGCCAGATCCGTTATCTGGCCCCTGAAGGATGGTGGTTTGAGATGCGAGCCCATCTTCAGGACACCAGCCACTACAGTGTTCGGGATAGGAGGTCGGGCGTCTATCTGTGGCGAGGGCTGTCCCCCTATTTTTGGGCCGATATTGTCCTTGGATATCAACCTCGGAGGAATCTTAAAGTCTCCCTGACTATTCACAATCTCTTTCATGATACCCACAAGGAGTATCCCTCCGGGGAGAAAATCGGGACTTGGTTTGGAGCCAAGATTGACTATCGCTTCTAAAGCCGTCATTTTGGGATTCTGGTTATTACTGCTGGCCTCCAACGCCCTGGGAGAGAAGCCGGCCTTTGTGCTTGTCAAGACCAGGAGCTCCACTATATATGATCAGGTAGAAAAGCACCTCGTCCGGCAGCTTGAGGAGCAGGGAATAGTCCAGCTTGATCTGGAAGACCCCATCGCCTTAAGACAACGAATCCTTGAGGAAGCCCCCCAGGTGGTCATTACCCTGGGCACCAGGGCCACCAAGGTGGTAGCCAACCTTAATATTCCCCAGCCGGTGGTCTTCAGCACCGTGCTGACAGGTCGGGAAAGCCTGCGTCTTTCCCGGGCGGCCCGGGAAAGACGCCTATATGGAATAGAGCTTTTCTTTTCTCCAGAGACCCTTCTTTTCTGGATAAAAAAACTCTTTCCCCGGACCAGGACCATTGGCCTTATGTGCTTTGAAAGATGCCCTCGGGTAAAAGCCCTGTCTCAAAAGGCCCCGGACTTTGACCTAAAGGTGGTCCTGGTAGAGCTCAAGTCTCCCCGCGAGCTTAACCAATCCCTCTGGACTTTGGCTCAGCAGGCCGATCTTATCGTGGCCTTGCCCGATTACCGTCTCTACAACCCGGCCACCATTCCCCGAATCATCCTTTTTAGCATTGAGCACGCCCTGCCCCTTGTGGGAATCTCTCGTAACTACGCCGGGGCCGGGGCCGTACTGGCCCTGGATTGGGACTGGCAAGACCTGGCCACGCAAACGGCCGAGCTTAGCCGGAGAATTTTAGCCGGAGACCGTCCCCAAAAGGCCATTCATCCTCCCCGCAAGGCCAGGCCGATAATCAATATAAGAACGGCCAGGTTAATAGGGCTTCACCTGCCTCAGAAAATCCTTAACCAGAGCACCATTATTGAATGAAAAAGAGGCTTCCTTTCTCTATCCGAACCAATTTTCTCATCCTTACCACCTTCATCGTCCTGCTGAATAGCTTCATTATCACTTCATATTATCTTTACTATGAAAAGAACCACCGCTACCGCGATCTGGCCTTCCGGGCCCGAGCTCTGGTCAATGATCTCGCCAAGAGCAGTATCTATGGCTTAATTACCGAAGATAGCCATCTCCTGGCCGGCCTTCTTCAGGGAATAAGGGAGCGGGATCTGGCCTTTGCCTTTGTGGCCAATGAATCGGGAAGGATTCTGGCTCAAAGGGGCCAAGTGCCCAGAGAGCTTGTCCTGCCTCCCTCAGACCTTAAAGATTTGACCAGCCGCCTTTGGGCAAAGGGCCCCCGGAAGACCATGGTGGTCTATGCTCCCACCAGAGCTCCCCTAGGGCAAGGAGATGAATCCGATCTTCTCAGGCCGCAGGCAACTAAACTGGCCATGATAGGCTATGTGGCCGTGGGGCTGAGCTACCAGCGTATTGAGGCTGATCTAGCCCATATCCGCAAAATGGCCTGCCTCCTAAGCCTCTCTGTCAACTTGGTGGCCATTCTTGTCGCCTATTTCCTTTCACATTATCTTTCTGCCCCCCTTAAGAAACTCACCCTGGCCGCCAGGAGTATCAGTCGGGGAGTAAACCCCGGCCCCCTCAGGATTAAAGGCCGGGGAGAGATTGGAGAACTCACCCGGGCCTTTAACACCATGCTGGCCGAGCTTCAGCGCTCCCATCGGCAACTGGAAGACTACACTCGAGGTCTGGAGGAGATGGTTAAGGAAAGAACCTTGGCCCTGGAGCAGTCTGTCCAGGAGCTCCAGCACGCCTATGAAGAACTCAAGAGAATTCACGACATAAAGGCCCAGTTCATCCAGACGGCCTCCCACGAACTGCGAACCCCGCTTACGGCCATCAAGGCCAATGTGGACTTTATCCTCCACTACGAAAGTGAACTCCTCACCGAAGACCACCGGGAGATTCTCGAGGCCATCCAAAGAAACGTTAACCAGATGCATAAAATGGTAGAAAACATGCTCTCTCTGGTAAGATTAGAAGAAGGTCTGGAACTTGACCAAGAGGAAGTAGATCTGGCCTCAGCCATAGATGACTGTCTCCTAGAGCTTTCTTCCCTTAAGGGGAAAAGGGCTGTCCAAACAAAAATCCCTGCGGGGCTTAAGGTCTATGCTGATCCAGATCGACTACACGTGGTCTTTATTAACCTCCTTTCCAATGCTTTTCGATTTACAGATGATAGGGGAGAGGTCATAATCAAGGCCGAAAAAAGGACCGGTCATGTCAGGATAGAAGTCCAGGACAACGGGGTGGGTATCCCGGTCGAACATATTGAACATATCTTCGAACCTTTTTACCAGGCCGATAGAAGCCGAGGGGGAACAGGTTTGGGGCTGGCTATTGTTAAGAGAATTGTCGAGGGCCATGGTGGAGAGGTAACCGTTAGTTCTTCTGAAGAAGGAACCACCTTTGTAATCCTTTGGCCGGATGGATCAGTGGGTGAAGAGGAAAGTAGGTAAGATCCTCATCGTCGAAGATTATCTGGATACGGCGGAGATCCTGCGGCGGATTCTGGAACGAAACGGGTTTGAGGCCGAGATCGCCGTCACCGGAGCCGAGGCTCTAGAGAAGGTTTCCCGCTGGAGGCCAGAGGTGATTATTCTGGATATCAGTCTCCCCGATGCTAACGGTCTGGATCTCATCGCCCCTATAAGGCGAGAGCTTCCCGAGACGGCTATCATTGTGCTTACCGCCTATGCCGAACTGGAGAATGCCATTCGTTCTGTCCGCGAAGGGGCCGCCGACTTCATCGCTAAGCCCTTTGAGAACGAATACTTACTCCATACAGTAAGACGGTGTCTGGAGACCAAACGACTGAGAGAGCGCCTGCGTATGGCTGAAAAGCTCCGGGCCTTGGGTGAGATGGCCGCGGGTATCGCCCATGACTTCAACAACATCCTCTCAGCCATGAGGGCCCATCTCCTGGTGCTTAAAAAGCGCCTGGGGGATCAGAGCCAAGAGGAGTTTCGAAGCCTGGAAATGGCCTTAAAAGACGGCATGGCCATTGTCGAAAGGCTACGGGGGTTTGGCAAAAAACAGGAACATCTTTCTCGTCAGCTGGTGGATATCAACGAGCTCATTCGCGATGCTGTAGCCATGACCAGACCAAAATGGCGACATGAATCCCTTAAAAAGGGACATCCCATTGAGATTGACCTGGCCCTAAGCCCCCTGCCCCGGGTAATGGTCAACCCCTCTGATATCCGGGAGGTCTTGGTAAATCTTATATTCAATGCTGTAGAGGCCATGCCCCAGGGAGGAAAGATTACTATCTCCTCGGCAAAGGAGGCAGACAGGGTCATTGTTCAGGTTCAGGACACAGGTATAGGTATGGACGAGGAGACCAAGAGTCGGATCTTTGACCCCTTTTTCACCACAAAGGGCCATGGTTCAGGGTTGGGGTTATCCCTTTCCTACACCATCTGCCAAAGTCACGGAGGAACCCTGGAGGTGGAAAGCGAACCCGGTAAAGGAAGCACCTTCACCCTCTCTCTGCCCGTTGCTCCCGAATCTTAAGCCCTAATATGGGGATCCAGATAAGAAGGGTAATGGAATTGAAGATGATAATGGGTTTGGAATCAATAAGAATCCCATAGATCGTCCAGAGAGAAATCCCCACCAGAAAAAGAACCAGAAACCGCAGATCAAGCCCACTTAAGTTCCGTCGGCGGTAGGAGGTAAGAAGCTGGGGTAATCCCGAAAAGGTGGTGATCATCCCCGCCAAGTATCCCAGGAAATCGGCAGAAATCATCGACCGAGGATAAACTCCACGATATAAGGGTTGGTCTTCACCTCCCGGGCCAGGGTAGAGGTAGGAGAGTCTCCATAGTCATGACCAGGGTAAATAACGGTCTCCGGGGGCAGAGGAAGGATTTTATCTCGAATGGACCGAAGCATGGTCTCAAAATCTCCTCCTGGAAGATCTGCCCGGCCCACGGCCCCTACAAAAAGGGTATCGCCGGTAAAAAGAGTCCCCGGGCTGTAGAGGCAGATAGAGCCCGGAGAATGCCCCGGGGTATGAATAACGCTGAGCTCTATGGTGCCGACCACCAGACGGTCTCCTTCTTTTAAGCGGATGTCAGCCGGCTCATTAGGGGCAAACCCCCAGGCCTCAAACAGGCGGTGGTTCTCTGGTAGCCGGAAGAAATCGTCGTCGGCCTCGTGCATGGCTACCAGGGCCCCGGTAAGTCTTTTAAGGGGAGAGTTGGCCGCCGTATGATCGGCATGCCCGTGAGTGTTAACAATATAGCGCAAATTAAGATCTTTCTCCTGGAGACGCGAGTGAATAAGCTCTGGAGCAGCAGCCGGATCAATGACCAAAGCCTCTCTGGTTTTTTCACAGGCAACAATATAGCAACGGACCTCAAATGGCCCCAGGGTTAGACCATCGATAATCATCTCTTCCTCCTTGCAAAACAGCGGGGATTTATTCTGGGAAAAATAGGACGAGAGATTTCAAGCAGTCGTAGAGCTCCCTCATCCCGATGGCCATGTTTTCGGTAGGATTCAAAAAGATCCCGCAGCCACCAAAAATTCTCCAGGGCCTCGAAAAAGAATTCCTTCATTCGATCAATGAAGTGACCATTGGAGATGACAAAGGCCAGATCACTGTTCATCGCCCAGAGGACCTCTCGGCTGGCCTGAGCCAGAAGGCGTCGGCTATATTCGTCATCTACCTCGGGGGCCTCAGCCATTTCCCTAGCTGCGGCAATAGCTTGATGTATATGGCGATACATCCAGGAAACTGAACCGTACATCCATTTATCAAAGGTGCCCTTATCTCCCCAAGAGGACGTGGCCGGGAAGACATCTTGATTGGTGGGATAACGGGCCAGGTAATCGGCCGGGGTTATGAGCTCGGTCTGATTTTGATTGTGGTAGATCTTCTTGAGAAGAAAATAGAGAAAGTCTGGCCCCTCAAACCAGTGATGACCAAACAGTTCGGCGTCATAGGTGGCCACGGTAAGGGGCTTTTTCCAGAACCAACCATGGACATATTCAAAACGGAAGTTGCGTCCTTCCATAAAGTGTTGGGCATGGCTGGCCGCCTTGGCCAGGGCCCAATCTCGGTTATAAGGCTCCTTTTGTTGAGAGCGGCGATCAGTGACCCGGTTGTAACGCAGGGGACCACCCTTTATGTGAAATTCCAGATAGTCAGGATCCCCGGGATAACCCTCCTCACCACTCCAGACCTGCTTGCCGGTCTCCGGATCTCGGGGGAAAACAGCCACATTAGAACCTCTGATATAGACCGGAGCATGGTAACCAAATTCCACCGGACTATCAGCCAGAAGGACCGTGTGGGTTTCACTAAAAAAATATCGAAGGCCAAAGTGATCAAGGATTTCTTCAATTCCGGGGTGATAGGCGCACTCCGGCAACCAGATTCCTACCGGAAGCCGACCAAAGGTCTCCTCATAGTCCCTGATGGCTGTTTCCACCTGGGCGTAAATGGCCTCCTTGTGGCTCAGATAAAAGGGCAAAAAGGCATGGGTGGCGGCACAGGTAGATATCTCCAAATAGCCCCGATCCTGAAGGCTGCGGAAGGCCCGGGTAAGATCCCCCTCCCAGCGGAGGAAGATTTCCCGGGCCTTCTCAAAGCGTTCCAGGTGAACCCAGGCAGCATGAGTATAGTGCGGCTCCTCCCTGAGGGTACGTTCGATCTCCGCTCGGGCCAAATTGATAAGACCTTCTATGTAGCGCAGGAACTCTTCCTGGAGAAGAGGACAGCGCATCATGTTGGAAAGGGCCGGAGAGATATCCATAGAGAGCTTAAAATCGACCCCTTCAGCCACCAGGGATTCAAGACGATCTATCAGGGGAATATAGGTATCTACCAAGGCCTCGTGGAACCATTCCTCTGGATAGCCCATGGGTTGCCAATAACCGGCCTGACCATAAACGATACGCCGTCTGATGTAGGGAAGATGGGCATGAAGATGAAGAATAAGAAGGCCAATGGAATGATTGGCCGGATCCATAACCCCCTTTATCGGTCGGATAGTGGGATGCTCCAGGGGAAGATCTACCGTTTTGTAAACCACAGGGTTGGCCCCGGTGGAGAGACGACCTGTCTGAGCCGGGTTGGAGACCGGGGTGAGCTCAAGGAGCTTTCCATCCCCTCGGACGGCCAAAATCTGAATTCGCCAACGCTTATCTGGTTCTAGATGGAGGTACCAGTTGTTGGTTAGACCCAGGTGGACTTCGATATCCTTATCCGGCCGGGGATAGAGATTCCCGGAAAACTCCTCAAAAAGACGGAGAAAGGTCTTAACCGAGTCCCCCGCGGCAAATTCCTCCAGCCTTCTGGTCAAGGACTCCTGCTCCAGATGCCAATAGGCAAAAAGACGGTACTCATCTATCGGCAAAAGGAAGATCCCCTCCTGGCCACCGGCCAGAAAACATAGATTAGAAGAGGCTATTACCGTCAGGGTCTCACCGTCATAAGTCTCCAAGAGGAGCCGGGCCTGATACAGCCCGGGGGGGATCAAGGGAAAAATCCAATCCCTGGCCAGGCCAATAGCCCGGTGTTCGTGAGGCCTAAACTCCTGCCATGAGCCTCCTTCTTGACGAAAAAGTCGCAGAACGACTCCGGCCTTCTCCCAGGAAAGCCCCCGGGGGGCAAGAAACTCCCTCTCCAGCTCGTCCACCAACGACTGAGGAATACGCCAGAAGGCCTTAAGCTGAAGTTCGTCTGGTTCAACTACCTTTCGCGTCAGATAAAGATAGAACTCTTCCGGGCCCACAGTAATAGATATTTTGTCTATCTCGGCTCCCCTCTCTGGAGGGATAACCTCCAGCCGAAAGATTCGCTTAAGGCTGTGGCCTTCCCGATCTAGAAGATGAAGTTCGACCGCCCTGATAAGCCCCAGGATGAGGGACCTATCTGAGACTCCTACCTCCTGCCACTCTTCTTCAGGGAAACCGGTTACCGGATCTGGATAACGCAAAAGGCGGAGGAAGGCCCTGGTCTCCTTCAGGCTGAGGCCGGTGGTTAACTTGAGCTCAGCCTCCACAGCCCGCCAGTCTATTTGCCCCCAAGAGAGATGGTGTCTTCTTTCATTTTCGGAAACAAAGACCACATGAGGGCTGTAATGAAAACCAGAAACGAGGCTGAGTTCTTGGCGGCGTTTCCGGGAAAGAACAAGGGTGAAGTCCCCAGCCCCGGGAAGGTCTATCTCAAGTTGTTGCAAATGGCTGACTCGATGGCTGGCCAAAAGGCTCCCCTCACGGAAGACCTCAAGGTAAAGATCTTCATCAGGCAGGAAGGAGACCTTTGACCAGGAAACCAGAATATGACTTCCCAGGGCCTCGGCTTTCAAGGTTTGGCCGACGACCACGGTGGATTCTCTCATTTTGATTCCCCTCTGGACATTTGCGGCTGGCTCTTGTAAAGCGATGTCGTCTCTCTGAAAGGATGACGGCTTAGCCCTTTTCTACCAGGCTTTATAAAGCGGAACAACATCTGTGGACTGAAAACTTATCCTGGGGTATGGAGAATAAAAACAGGTGAGTATGTTCCGACGGCAATTCACCATTTATCTTCTGGTATTCATTCTGGCCCTTATCGCCATTAACTACCGGAGTCAAAAGGTCAGGAACGAACCCCTGGCCGAAGGAATCGTCAGAACCCCTAAAGGGGAAGAGTTGGGGAAGAGCCAGATCATCCGGCGGCCGGACAACTCCCTTGCTTTAAGAATATCTCTCCAGAAGGCCTTACCCAAGGGATCTCAGGTGTTGGTAGCCACAGAAGCGGGTATTTTTCTGAGCTTAGGTTCCATGGAGGGGGCAGCCTTCATTGTCACCCTCCCCCAGAGCTTAAGGTCCCAGAAGATTGAGGGCCTCCGGATCATCGCCCCCGATGGTCGCGTTCTGGCTGAGGCCCGGCTGATTTCCATAAGGCAAGAAAAGTCCGAGACAAGGAGTCGATGATGCCCAGAAGGAGAAGACATAGTCAGACCAAGTTTATCTTTATTACCGGAGGGGTTCTCTCTTCCTTAGGGAAGGGCCTGGCCGCGGCGGCCATTGGAGCCCTTTTAGAAAGCCGGGGGCTGAGAGTCACCTTTCAGAAACTGGATCCTTACATCAATGTGGATCCAGGAACCATGAATCCCTTCCAGCATGGGGAGGTTTTCGTCACCGATGATGGAGCAGAGACAGATCTGGATCTTGGTCACTACGAGCGCTTCACTTCGGCCAAGATGGGAAAGAAAAACAACTACACCTCTGGAAGAATTTATTTCTCGGTGATCACCAAGGAACGCCGAGGGGATTATCTTGGAGGGACGGTGCAGATCATTCCCCACGTCACCGACGAGATTAAGGCCGCCATTCGCCAGCTCTCGGGAGAGGCCGACGTGGCCATCGTTGAGATCGGTGGTACGGTGGGAGACATAGAAGGGCTACCTTTCCTTGAGGCCATCCGTCAGCTTCGGGCTGATTTAGGCCGGGAGAACACCCTTTATATTCACCTTACCTATATTCCCTATATTCGGGCCGCTGGCGAGGTAAAAACCAAACCCACCCAACACAGTGTCAAAGAACTCCGAGCCATTGGTATTCAGCCAGACATTCTTATGTGCCGTACAGAGCAGTTTCTGACTCCAGAGATAAAGGCCAAGATAGCCCTTTTCTGCAACGTGGACGAAGATGCTGTCATCACCGCCAAAGACGTGGACTGCATCTATGAAATCCCTCTCATTTTCCACAAAGAGGGCCTGGATGAAAAGATCCTTGAGCTTCTCAATATCTGGACTAGATCTCCCGTCCTGAAAAACTGGGAGGACTTGGTCTATCGCCTCAAACATCCCCAGAAGAGGGTCCGTATCGCTGTAGTGGGCAAGTATGTCCACCTCAAAGATTCTTACAAGAGTCTTCATGAGGCCATTGTTCACGGAGGCATGGCCAATAGTGCTGCCGTGGAGATCACCTATCTGGATTCCGAGGAGCTGGGGTCCGAGAATGTCGGTCAAAGGCTCAACGGCTGCCATGGCGTTCTGGTCCCCGGAGGCTTTGGCAGCCGAGGTATTGAGGGCAAGATTTTAGCTATCAACTGGGCCCGAGAAAATAAGATTCCCTTCTTTGGCATCTGCCTGGGGATGCAACTGGCGGTTATAGAGTTTGCCCGCAATGTAGCTGGCCTCCATGAGGCCAACTCCACCGAGTTTGACCCCACCACAGCCTACCCTGTTATCTACCTGATGAAAGAATGGTTTGACTATCGTACCCAACAGGTCGTCTTTCGAGACGAGGAAGTCAACAAAGGGGGGACTATGCGCCTGGGAGCCTACCCCTGCCGGCTAACTGAGGGAACCTTTGCCCACCAGGCCTATAGTTGCTCCGAGATTTACGAACGGCACCGACATCGCTATGAGTTCAACAACCGGTTCCGAGAAACCCTGGAGAAAGCTGGCCTGAGAATATCTGGAACCTCACCTGATGGAAAGTTGGTGGAGATAATCGAGGTAGCCGATCATCCCTGGTTTCTGGGCTGTCAATTTCATCCAGAGTTCAAATCAAAACCCATGGCTCCCCACCCTCTGTTTGCTGCCTTCATCCGGGCCGCTCTTGATTATCAAAAGAGTAAAAGTGCGGAGGAAAAGGCTGCCTAGGCGGTGAGTTATCTTCGTGATCTAAACCAGAAACAGTGTCAAAGGCTTCTGAACCATTGGTTAAGACGCTATGGTTTAAGTCCCCTGGCCTCCCAAACTTTCGACTGCCTCTGGAACTGGCTAACAGCCTTCGAGGAGGCCGCCCCGCGATTAAATCTCACCGCGGCCAAAAGCCGGAGTCAGAGGGTCTCCCAGATCCTGGAGGCCATTATCCTCTCCGAAATGATAGACCGCGGCCCGGTCCTTGACCTTGGCTCTGGAGCCGGTATCCCCGGACTTATCGGGGCCATTTACCGAAGAGAACTTTCCTTTACCCTGGCCGAAGCCCTAACCGAAAGGGTAGTGTTTATGAATAAGATCTGTCTCCAGTTAGGGCTTAGGAACTGCCAGGCTGTGGTCTGCCACTTCGGTAAGAAGTGTCCTCTTGAAGAAGGGCGCTTCGGCAGTCTTGTTTCTCGGGGGTTTGGTTCCTACCGGCGCTTTCTTAAACTGGGAGCCCCTTATGCCAAGCAGGGGGCCCGATTTTTTTATCTTCTGCGACCAGAGGTAGAGGAAGAACAGGGTCTCTCCCGGTCCTCGGAGGTGGTTTCCTTCAGGCTCCCTGACGGACAACTGCGTTACCTCTTGATTTATGAAAGATGACGATAACCCCGGTAAGTGAGAATAAACTCCATGGCCTTTTTAAAGGCGATAAATCTCTCGTGCTCTCCACCTTGATCTGGATGAAGTCTTTTAGCCAGACGCCGGAAATGCCTTAAAAGCTGGTCTTTATCCATGGTAAGGGCCTCGGTTTCACTAAGCCCCACCTGCTGACAGGCCCGCCGAAACTCCGGGGCCTGTTGCCGCCGCCAAGCTGTCTCCCGCGCCAGACGGCGCCTTTCCCACTGGCGTCGCAGACGATAGTCAAGGTCATAATACATAATGGCGTAGCGAGAGAGATAATCCTTAAGGACGGTCTGCCGATCAAGCCCCATTCGGTAGCGCTCATCATCGGCAAGCCGGCAGACGGCCTCCTCAAAGACCTGATCAAGTTCGGCCTGCCCACGGGCTTCAGGAACAAAGCGTGTTAGATGGCCGGAGAAGTATTCGGCCAGGCCAAAGGCTGCATAGATATAGGCCAGAATTTCTTTCGGCTTAAGGATAGCCTCATCGGCCTCGATCATCTGTTCGATCTCATCTCGGCTCTTATTGGCCAGGACATCCAGAAACACCAGGGGGCGCTTAAGGAGACTGTCCACATTTGTTTGGCCAAACTTAAGAAAGACCAACCTCCGGCGGTCAAAGAGATGATACCTCTCCTGCCGGGCCAGTTGCTCTGCCCGCGGACGACGCCGAGCCCTCACCACTGGAGACCGCTCAAAGTCTCTGACTATT
Source organism: Thermosulfuriphilus ammonigenes (assembly GCF_011207455.1). Taxonomy (GTDB): domain Bacteria; phylum Desulfobacterota; class Thermodesulfobacteria; order Thermodesulfobacteriales; family ST65; genus Thermosulfuriphilus; species Thermosulfuriphilus ammonigenes. Next base: position 1,975,177 of record NZ_CP048877.1, on the reverse strand, counting down.
CGCCGGATCTCGGGCTTCACAAAGGGGAGAAACAGCCCTTCAAGTTCGATTTGATCTGTCTCCACCCCCCGGGAGGCCAGGCCTTCCAAGACCGCCTCATCCAAATAGAAACTATGGCCTCCCGGATAGATGATATAGCGGCCTGGGTTTTCACCCAGTTCAAAAAGATCTCGACTCCGCCACAGCCCTCCCTCCTGGTAGGACTCACGGATGAAATAAAAGATCCTGGAGCCAACTTTTTTACGTCCGATATACATTGCTCAAGGCTGGGGGAGAGTTTTTTTCCGGATAATAACCTCTACATCCGGCCTGGCCGGAAGGCTAACGACCTCTCCGGTGCGGCGGAGTCGGCCAGATATTAACCAAGTCTGGAGATTAACGTGCTCGATGAGCAACATGCCCTGCCAGGTAAACACCATGGCCGAAAGACGCCCAGAGTTAATCTCCTCGGCTACTTCTTCTAAATGAGGCATCCCAGCTCCTGACGGCCCAACGCAGAGGGAAAAACAACGCCCGGTGGAGAAAGAGCGAGGGGAAGAGGCCGACTGATAATAAGATTGATTCTAATTTACTTCCCGGCGACTTGGGTGTCAAGCCGCCGGGAAGATGAAATAAAGGTGAGGCTAAAGGGAATAACCGGTTTCGCTGTGCTGGGAAAGATCGAGTCCCTGGAGCTCCTCTTCCTTGCTCACCCGCAAGCCAACAAGGCTGTCAACTATCTTGAGGAGCACCAGACTGCCAACAAAGGCGTAAACCACCGCCGCTCCAGCCCCAATGGCCTGAATGAGAAACTGTTTGGCTCCACCATAGAGAAGACCATTGGCTCCCCCTGGATTCCAGGCCACGGAGGCAAAAATCCCGGTAGCCAGGGCCCCAAAAAGCCCCCCTACTCCGTGGATTCCAACCACATCTAAGGCATCATCATAGCCAAATTTCCCTTTGGCCAAGACAGCAAAATAGCAGATAATTCCCGCCCCCAGCCCGATAAAGACAGCTGAGGTGGGGGAAACAAAACCGGCGGCGGGAGTAATGGCGACCAAGCCGGCGATAGCGCCCGATGAGGCTCCCAAAGTAGTGGGTTTCCCCTGGACCATCCACTCCATGAAGATCCAGGCCAAAACGGCTACCCCGGTAGCGATCTGGGTGGTCATAAAGGCCAGGACGGCGATTTTATCAGCGGCCAGAGCACTCCCGGCGTTAAAACCGAACCAACCAAACCAGAGAAGACCGGCCCCCAAGACGGTGAGGGGTAGGTTGTGAGGGTGGAAGGCCTCACGACCAAAACCGTGCCGGCGTCCGATAACCAAGGCTGCCGCTAAGGCCGAAGCCCCGGAGCTTATATGAATAACCGTGCCCCCGGCAAAATCTAGGGCCCCCAGTTTTCCTATCCATCCACCTCCCCAGACCCAATGACAAAGGGGAAAATAAATCACCGTGGCCCAAAGAGCCGTAAACACCAAAAAGGCCGAAAACTTCATCCTCTCGGCAAAGGCCCCGGTAATTAGGGCCGGGGTAATAATGGCAAACATGAGCTGAAAGGCGGCAAATAGAAGGTGAGGAATGCTATCTGAATAAGGTCCAGGATCAAGCCCTACTCCACGGAAAAACAGATAATCCAGACCACCGATTATTCCACCCCGATCCGGGCCAAAAGACAGACTGTAACCATAGATGAACCACAGCAGGGTTATTAACCCCAAACAGATAAAGCTCTGCATTATGGTGGCCAGAACGTTCTTGTTCCGGACCAACCCTCCATAAAAAAGGGCCAGCCCCGGGGTCATGAGCATGACCAAGGCACTGGCAATCATCATAAAGGTGGTGTCTGCGGCATTCATAAAACTCCCTCCTATTTGACATTTTTTCTGATCCAAAAGGCAAAGCCAGTGCCAAGCCTCAATCCCCCTAAAAACAAGGGATTGCCCCCTGACTCCCAGCCAGGCAACTCCAAAATTCTTACATTTTTGTAAGAGAAAAATCTTTTACATCACAAAAAAGTAATAAAACACGAATTGGCAAAGGCTGGAGAGGCATTCAAGTAATCGGCTGGCGGGGCCGATCCCCTTTTAAAAAAGGACAGGGAGGTCCGCCATGAAGATAGGTCCTTTAGCAGGGAAGGAGCGTTTCTTTTTACCCAACCTCTGGGAGCAGGTTTCCTCTCCGCCCAGATCCCCTACAGCTTCAAAAACCTTAAGGCCCAAACCGGATTTAATAAGTGGCATTAAAGGCCTTTATCGCCCCCCGAGGAAAAAGATCGCCGACCCCAGGATAATCTCCCTGGACTTAGACGTCTTCTGGGAGAAGATCCAAAAGACCAGCTCCCAAGTCCTTAAAGTCTTAAACACTTCTGGAAACAACGTCCCGGCCGAGACCCAAGGCATGTCTTCCTTTAAGGGACAGTTTGAACTTGACTTTGACCTTGAGCTCACCCTGGAGATCGATCCAGAAAATGGCACCGGGAACCTTCATTTTGAACTTTCTCTCTCTCGAGAGGTAGCCTACCAGGGAATGGTGACGACCATCTCTCCCGACGGCCAGACCTCGGCAAAACTGGCTTATATGAGGCAGGAAGAACTGGACGTAGATCTTGATCTTACTTTCTCCCTTGATGGAACCCTCCGCCCCCTTACCAGCCAGAGGGCCGTGGACACCGGCCGCTACTTTATCTCCTGGGCCAAGGATAATATGGTGGCCATATATGATCGCTTAAGCGGAGTCTCAACCGCCCTTAAAGGGGGAAAGGTAGATCAGGTCCTTTACTCGGCTCTCAAGTTGGCCGATGAGAGCCAGGTAGTCATAGAACAGGGGCCAGGAGGACTGGAGAAGGTTATAGTAAGCCGGGAGGCCGAACTATCTTACGCCTTTAAAGAAGATCTCCTTTTCTCTAGCCTCCAAGACTCAAAAGATCCCTGGGGCTCTTTTCTTAACCAGTTAAAGGCCTTAGACAAATTGCTTGCCTAAAGTATCCAGGGCGACGGATTGCAAACCGGCTTGATCAACGGTCCGTCGCCCTGGATTATTTTTAAGTAAGGGTCCTTTCTTGCCAAATCTATGGTTAGCACGGTAATAAAATACCGTGCTTAAAGAGCTCCATCTGCGCCACTTCGTCATCATACGAAAGGCTTCTTTATCTTTTTCTCCGGGGCTTACCGTCTTCACCGGAGAGACCGGGGCGGGAAAGTCCATATTGGTTCAGGCCCTGAAGCTCCTTCTGGGTGGTCGGGCTCCGGCGGGCATCATCTCCCCAGGGGCCAAAGAGGCTCGGGTGGAGGCCATCTTTGAGCTAGAACCAGAAACTGCTGCCCGCCTAAAACAGGCTGACATCCCGGTGGAGGAAGAGCTGTATGTCCGGCGCCTCATCACCGAGGGCCGCAGTCGAGCCTACATAAACGAAACCCCCGTGCCCCTCGGACGCCTGACGGAAATTATCGCCCCTTTAGTGGCTATCTCTGGCCAACATGAGTTTCAGCGTCTCTTCTCCCCTGAAGATCAACTAGATATACTTGACACCTATGCCGACCTCAAACGAGAGGTCCAAAAATATCAAAGTCTTTTTGCTTCCTGGAAAAAAACAGTCAGGGAGCTTGCCGACTTAAAACAACGGGGGCAAGAGCGCGAAAGAGAGCTTGATTATCTTCGTTTCCAAATCCGGGAAATTGAAACCGCCAGCCTTAAGCCAGGAGAGGACGAAGAGCTTTTGGAACAGAGAAGACGCCTTAAGGTCTTAGGGCGCCTCCAGAACCTCTCTGCTCAGGCCCACCAACTCCTTTATGCCGACAAAAGGGCCATAATTGAGACCTTGGCCGAACTTAAACGGCTCTTCCATGACTTAAGCCAGCTGGATGAGGCTGTCCGTCCCCTGGCTGAAGCCGCCGAGGGGCTTTACTTTCAGGCTGAGGACCTGGCCCTTGAGGTCCGAGGGTATCTTCAAGGTCTGCCGGAGGACGCCTTGGGGCTTGAAGAGATCGAAGATCGTCTGGCCCAGATAGAATCCCTTAAAAGGAAATATGGTCCCCGCCTGGAGGATGTTTTTGAGACCTTGAAAAAGGCCAAAGAGCGGCTCAGCGAGCTCGAGGCTCTGGAGTTGAATCTTCCCCTTTTGGAAAAAAAACTTAAGACCCTAAGGGAAGATCTAGATAAAGAAGCCGAAAAACTTCATCAGGCCAGGCGAACGGCGGCTGAAAAATTGTCCCAAAGGGTGAGCACTGAGCTTTCCTCCCTGGGGATGCCTCCAGGGTCCTTCCAGATAATGGTAAAAAAGACTGATCCCGGGCCGATGGGGGCTGATCAGGTAGAATTTTTTATCCAGGCCAACCCCGACCTCCCTCCCCGGCCCCTGAGCCGGGTGGCCTCTGGTGGAGAGCTTTCCCGGATATTTCTGGCCTTAAAGGTGGTTCTTGCTGAGGCCGGAACTCCGGCGGTGCTCCTTTTTGACGAGGTTGACACCGGAATAGGAGGGGTGGTGGCTCAGGCTGTAGGGGAGAGGCTGAAGAGGCTTTCCAAGATCCATCAAGTGCTGACCATCACCCACCTCCCCCAGATTGCCTCCTTTGCGGATCATCATTTTCGGGTCTCCAAAAAGGCCACCTCTGAAGGAACAATCACGACTATCTCCCTCCTGCAACCTGAAGAAAGATTGCTCGAGATGGCCCGGATGTTGGGCCGCCCTTCAGAAAAAGAAGCCCTTGAGTTCGCCAAAAAACTAATTGCTGAGGCTCAAGATGTCTGAAAAGAAACAAATTAAGGCCCTGGTTCTCTTCTCGGGGGGGCTAGATAGTCTCCTGACCTGCAAGCTCCTTGAAAAACAGGGGCTAGAGGTTCTAGCCCTCCGCTTTGTGACTCCTTTTACCGGCTATAACCTTCTCCAGAAAAGGGAAGCCTACCAAGCGGAAATGGAAAAGCGCTATGGCCTTAAGGTAAAAGTTATCGATGTCTCTGAGGAATACCTGGAGATACTCAAAAAGCCCCGTTATGGATACGGTCGCAACTTTAACCCCTGTATAGACTGCAAGATTTTTTTCCTCCGCCGTGCTATTTCGCTCCTTCCTCGGTACGGAGCCAGCTTTGTAGCCACCGGAGAAGTCCTTGGCCAGAGACCCATGTCCCAGAGGAGACCTATTTTGCGTCTCATAGAAAAGGCCTCGGGAGCGGAAGGCCGGCTTCTTAGACCCCTTTCGGCCAGGCTTCTTCCTGAGACCGAGGTAGAGAAACAAGGTCTGGTGGATCGCAGTCGCCTTTTGGCCCTTTCGGGCCGGAGCCGCAAAGGGCAGATGGAACTGGCCAATCAGCTGGGAATCACCGACTATGCCTCCCCGGCTGGAGGATGTCTCCTCACGGATCCCATATTAGCCGCCAGGCTTCGGTATCTGTTCGACCGGCGGGCAATGTCGGTAAATGACTCTTTGCTGGCCCTTGTAGGCCGACACTTCCTCCTCCCCCACGGCTCCTGGCTGGTAGTCGGCCGCAAGCAGGCAGAGAACCAGCGTCTTCGAGAACTCAGAAAGACCGGAGACCTTCTCCTCCGGCTCAAGGACATCCCAGGTCCCTTGGGGCTGATACGTGATAGCCACTCTGAAGATCTTCCTCTGGCGGCGGCCATTCTGGTCCGATATGCCCCGAAAGCCCGGGGGAAGGAGGCCCGGGTCATCATCTCCGGGGATCAAGGGGCTCAGGAGGAGATCCTTCCCTTAGACCTTAAAGACTATGACCTTGAGGCCTTAAGGATTCCGCCATCTTCTTGACGCCGCCACTAGCCAATGTTATTTGGCCCAAAGTTCCACAGGAGGTTTCCATGCTTGATTTCATTCGCAAAAACGCCCGCTCCTTTTTGGTCCAGATGATCTTCGGGGCTATTGTCATCGTTTTTATCTTCTGGGGAGTAGGGACTTTTCGTAGCCAGCGGGCTGACCTTCTGGCCAAGGTAAATGGCCAGGTAATCACCGTCAAAGAATACCAGCAGGTCTATAATCAGCTCCTCCGGGGAGTAGAAAGAATGTTCCAGGGTCAGGTGCCCGAGGGCTTCATCAAACAACTCAACCTTAAAGGCCAAGCCCTAGAAGAGGTTATCAGGCGGCACCTTATCGCTCAGGCGGCTAAAGAGATGAAGATTATCGTTACCGATGCTGAAGTGGCCCGGGTCATCCAGCAAATGCCAGCCTTTGCGGAAAAGGGACACTTCAGCCCCCAGCGCTACCGCCTTGTCCTCCGAGAGCTCGGTCTTCGTCCGGAAGATTTTGAAGATTCAGTAAGAAAGTCTATCCTGGAAGATAAGGTTAGGTTAGCTGTAACCGGACCAGTAGCCGTAACCGCCCTTGAGGCTCGACAGTGGTATGCCTTTGAGAATCAGAGTCGGCGCTTTGCCTACATAAGGCTAACCACCAGCGATTGTCTCAGTAAGATAAACCCCTCTGAGGCCGATCTAATCGCTTACTACGAGGCCAACAAAGAAAAATATCGGACTCCCAAGCGTCTCAAGGTAGTCTATGTGCTTTTCTCTTATGAGGAGTTCAAGGAAAAGATTCAACCCAGTAAAGAGGACATCCAGAATTATTATCAAAGCCACCAGGAACGGTTCAAAGTTCCCGAGAAGCGACGGGCCAGACACATACTCTTTAAGGTACCCCCCAATGCTTCCCCTCAGGAAGAAGAAAAGATTCGTCAAAAGGCGGAAGAGGTTTTAAAAGAGGCCCGGGCCGGAAAAGATTTTGCCAAACTGGCCCTAAAGTACTCGGATGATCTGGCCAGCAAAGACGAGGGTGGAGATCTGGGTTTTTTCTCTCGAGGGCAGCTGGTAGCTCCCTTTGAAGAGGCTGTCTTTTCTATGAAGCCAGGCCAGATAAGCGACCTTGTCCGGACACCGTTTGGCTACCACATCATCAAGCTGGAGGAGGTCCGTCCAGAACACGTAAGGCCTCTTTCGGAGGTGAAAGGAGAGATCAAGAAGCGCCTTGTTCAGCAGAAGTTGCGCCAGGCGGCAGTCCAGGCGGCCCACAGGGCCTATGATGAGATCATCATGTCCGGAGGTCTTGAGGTTTGGGCCCAAAATAAGGGGGTAAAGTTAAACGAAACTCCCCTCTTTTCTCGGGACAACCCTCCCCCTGGAGTTCCCTCTGACCCAGCCTTCCTTAAAGCTGTCTTTTCCCTAGACGAGGGGGAGCTCAGTTCCATAATCGACACTGCTGCCGGACCAGCAATCGCCCGGGTAATCAAGGTGGAACAACCCCACATTCCTCCTCTCTCTGAGGTCAAGGAACAGGTGGTCCGAGATTTTCGAGAGGAGAAAGCCCGGGAGCTCTGCAAGGAAAAGGCCTCAAAGATTCTCAAAGAGGCCAAAGAAGCCGGGAGCCTTAAGGCCGTAGCCCAGAAAGAGGGTCTTAAAGTCAAGGTCACCAAGTTCTTCCCCCGAAAGGACGAAACAGCAGGCGGAGAGCTTCCGGCCCCAATAGTGGCCAGGATAAAGGGTCTCAGTCCGGAGTCCCCCTTTCCCGAAGAGGTCCTCAGTGACGGCCAGGCCTTTTATGTCTTAGAGTGTCTGGAGCTCCGTCCGGCTGACTTTAGCCAGTTTGACAAAGAAAAGGAGGCCTTTACGGCCAAGTTGCTGGAGAAAAAGCGAAAGGATATTTTTGAACTGTGGCTCAAAAACCTGCGGGAAAAAGCCGAAATAAAGCTTTACCGCCAGCTTTAGCCTTCTTATTAATCCTTATTCTGTCCTGGCCGGCCCTGGCGGAAGAGGCCTTACCGGTAGTCCCCGGGCCTCCTCCCTTGCCCCCAGGTGGCTATATTCTGGGGCCCCTTGACTTTGCTTCCGGCTATGCCGGCTATCGCTATCTTAAGCGGGAGAAAATTGATATCCATCAATACGTCATTCAGACCCACCAAGATCTCTTAGATCAGGCCCGAAAGCGGGCCAAGGAGAAAGGATTCTCCGGGGTCTGCTATTTTGATGTCCGCTTTGAATTTACCGACGATATGGTGGTCTGGTATGGGAGATGGACTTACTACCGCCAGAAAGAAATGGACCTTCTTTTTTAACCCCCCACTGTCTCCTTGATGACTCGATAGACATCCTTAAAGACATCTTCAAAAGAGGCGGGAGAGACGCGGCCCATTTCTATAAATTTGATAATAATCTCTTTGACAATCTTAAGGATAACTTCATCTTCTGGGGAAAGACGAGCCTCTTGGCGAGAGGAAAACTTCTGGACGGGCTCAGGTCGGGACATGACCAGCTCCTAACTAAAAAGGCCTCTTTAAGAGGCCCCTTTTACCTTTTTGGTGGAGCCGAGGGGACTTGAACCCCTGACCTCGTGAATGCCATTCACGCGCTCTCCCAACTGAGCTACGGCCCCACAAAGTTGTGATCATAAATAACAGCCCTTCCAGGGGCTGTCAACGTTAGGGCAGAAATTCCCCCAGGGGGGCTGGAGGGAAAACCCCCCTGGGGAGCCGCTAATCGGCGTTACGGCGCAAGAAGGTAGGAATTTCCAGTTCCTCTTCATCAATGGGCTTGGAGACAATCTTCTTCTTTCGTTCTTTGATAGCCTCCGGACCTTTGGGTCTCGAACGTCGTTTAAAAATGGGAAGCTCTTCGTCATCCGGGGTAGAGGGCACCGGACGAATGGAAGGCTTCTCCGACTGCTGGTCCTTTCTCACCTCCTCTCCAATCCCGGTGGCGATAACTGTAACCCGAAGCTCATCCTCCAGATTGTCGTCAAAGACAATTCCCCAGAAGATCTTGGCCTCCTCGTCGGCCTCAGCCTGAATAAGAGAGGAGATCTCCGCTGCCTCTTCCATGGTCAGAGTCTCGGAGGAAGCAGTAATGTTGATGAGAATACCCTTGGCTCCCTTGATAGAGATGTCTTCCAGGAGAGGGCTAGAGATAGCCAGGCGCATGGCCTCACTGGCCCTGTTCTCTCCCCTGGCCACACCAGTCCCCATAAGGGCTAGCCCCATCTCTCCCATCACTGTCCGGACATCAGCAAAATCGAGGTTCACGTATCCAGGAACCATAATCAGATCTGATATGCCCCTTACGGCATAGTAAAGAACCTCATCGGCCTTACGGAACATGTCCACTATTTTGGCCTTGGGAGAGGCCAGGCTGATGAGTCGATCATTGGGAATGGTAATGATGGTATCAACGACCTTTTTAAGGGCTCCCACCCCGGCCTCGGCGATCCGGGCCCGGACTTTGCCCTCAAAAGCAAAGGGCTTTGTAACCACGGCCACCGTAAGAGCCCCCAGCTCCCGACTGATTTCGGCCACCACAGGGGCCGCACCGGTGCCGGTACCACCGCCCATGCCAGCGGTGATAAAGACCATATCGGCCCCCTTTAAGGCCTCCCGAATCTGATCTGCCGCCTCCAGGGCGGCCTGGCGCCCCACCTCGGGATCACCACCGGCCCCAAGCCCCTTGGTCAGATCTTTGCCCAGCTGGATCTTTATCGGGGCCCGGGACAGATCCAGAACTCGATAATCTGTGTTGGCGGCCACAAACTCCACTCCCTGGAGTTTGTGAGCAATCATGTTGTTGATAGCATTACCACCGCCCCCTCCTACGCCGACCACTTTTATCTTGGCGGCGTGTTCTGATTCGAGCAGTTCAAAGACCATCGCCTCCTCCTTTGATCCTCTTAGCCAAACCAGCGCTTCATGCGCTGCATAACCCGGTTGAAGATATTGCCATCGCGAATGCGGAACTTTCTCTCCGGTTGATTCTGAACCCCGTAGAGTACCAATCCTACGGCAGTGGCAAATTTGGGGTTTTCTACCACGTCAGCAAGCCCCTTGTAGCCTTTCGGATAACCGATCCGGGTAGGGAGTTCGAAGATCTGGTCGGCCATCTCCGGAAGACCCGGGATTAAGGCCGACCCTCCAGTAATAACCACCCCTGAGGAGATCAAAGGTTTAAGACTGCTTTTGACCAGTTCGGCATCCATGAGGGTCAGAAGCTCCTCCACCCGAGGTTCGATAATCTCGGCCAAAATCTGGCGGGAGAGTTTACGGGGACGCCGATCACCTACACTGGGAACCTCTATGACCTCCTCCGGAGAAACCAGGGCCGCTAGGCAGTGACCATGACGGATCTTGATCTTTTCAGCCTCGCTCATGGGACAGCGAAGCCCTACGGCAATGTCATTGGTGACATTGTGCCCTCCAATGCCCAAAACAGCCGTGTGTTTGATGGTCCCCCCGGAGAAGATGGCCAGATCCGTGGTTCCCCCGCCAAAATCTATCAGGGCCACTCCCAAGTCTTTCTCCTCATCGGTGAGAACGGCCTCGGCTGAGGCCAGGGGTTGAAGGACGATATCCACCACATCAAGACCGGCCCGGTTGGCACATTTGATCAGGTTTTGAGCCGCCGTTACGGCAGCGGTAACGATATGAACCTTGGCCTCAAGCCTGACACCACTCATTCCCACAGGGTCCAGGATGCCCGGCTGATCATCAACAATGTATTCCTGGGGCAGGATGTGGATGACCTCTCGATCCAGGGGAATGGCTACCGCCCTGGCGGCATCAATAACCCGATTGACGTCTTCTTCAGTCACCTCTCCGCCCTTGACAGCAATGACCCCATCGGAATTGAAGCCCTTTACATGGCTGCCAGCAATCCCCACATAGACTTGGGTAATCTCACAGCCGGCCATAAGCTCGGCCTCTTCCACCGCCCGGCGGATAGAGTTGACTGTGCTTTCGATATTAACCACCACGCCCTTCCTCAACCCCACCGAGGGATGGGTTCCCAGACCGATAATATGAACCTCCTGGTCATCTACCTCGGCTACCACGCAACAGATCTTGGTGGTCCCCACATCCAGACCGACTATAATGTCCTTCTCCGAAGGCATGACCTTAGCTCCCCTTAAACTGCACTGCGGCCTGGCCCGGAGGATAATCAAGCCTGATGGCCGCTACCTCTCGATACCAACCATTGTTGTAAAGATGGGCCAAGATCTTCTCCAACCGCTGATACTGTCCCTCCAGGTCTTGGAGGGTAAAGGTGACATAGACTTTGTCTTTGGTAATGAGGACTAACTCATCCTGGCGGATGAGAATTTCTGAGACCTTGTCCACCGGCAGGAGGCTGGTGGGGCGACGGAGATCGGCAAGGAGCTTGAGAACCGGCTGTATAGCGGGAGAAAGGCGGCCGTCGATAATCATCTCCGGCCTAACCCCATTTATCACCGGATAACTGGCCGATTCCTTGGGCTCCAAGACCTTAAAAAGCCTTCCCCGGGAATCGGTAAGATAAAGGCGCCCCCCGACCGCAGTCAAAGCCACGGGAACCTCTTCTTCTATCTTGATGACCAAGGTATCCGGCAGTCGCCGATAGACAAAGGCCCGACTTATCCAGGGATGGGCCTCAAGGCGACGGCCGATATCTGCCACATCCACGGCAAAGATATTGTCGCTCACGCCGATATCGGCCGTCTTTAGGACTTCCTCTTGACTTAGGCGCACCAGGCCTTTGATCTCTAGACGATTTATCCGGAAAAGACTCCAGTTGGCCAGAAAATACCAGCCCAGAAGACCTGTTAGGATGACCCCAGCTCCAAGAAGGCCTAAACCCAGCACAGGCCGCCAAGGAATAGTAAACCCTCTGGTAGATGTCTTTCTCCGTGGTCTCCTAACCCTGGCCAACGATCCTCACCTCCGGTTCGAGGCATATGGCAAACTTTTTAAAAACGGCCTCGCGGGCCATATCCATAAGCTCCAGGACATCTCGAGCCCTGGCCCCTCCCCGGTTGATAATGAAGTTGGCATGTCTGGTAGAGATCTGGGCGCCACCATGGCGTTTCCCCTTGAGGCCACACAAATCGATAAGACGCCCAGCCGAATCTTCTGGCGGATTTTTGAAGACACAACCGGCACTGGGATAGCGAAGAGGTTGGGATTTCGCCCGCTTCCGGCACATCTCCCCCACGGCTTGAGCTACCTGAAGAGGCGAGGTTCGGAGGAAGCGAAGGGTAGCCTGAAGGATTAGAGCCTCTTGGGGAAGATTGGTCTTTCGGTAAGAAAAAGACAGATCCCGAGCCTTAAGTTTTAGAGGGCTGGCACCAGGGAAGACAACGAAAATCTCTTCAAGAAAGTCCCCTATAGCTCCTTCAGGGGTGCCAGCATTCATGGCAATGGCCCCACCAACGGTTCCCGGAATACCAGCCAAAGATTCTACCCCCCTGAGCCCCAGCTTTATTCCGAGAGAGACGAGGTTTCTTAAGGGTTCTCCTGAAAGGACAGAGACGGTTACCGACTCCGGTTCAAGCTGAAAATCAAGACCACGCAGATCCCTCAAAGAGACAGCCAAACCAGGGAAACCGCCGTCTTTGATGATCAAGTTGGTACCCCCACCCAGAAAAAAATAGGGAATTCCCTCCTGCTCCAGGAAGGCCAGAAGCCAGACCACTTCTTTTATATTTCGAGGGAAGACGGCCGCAGCGACTTCCCCACCAAGGCGGAATGAAGTCAGTCGTCTTCCGGGAAGATCCAACTCAAACGTAATCCCTTCGCCCCTTAACTTTTTTAAGATCTTCTTTAAGCGCACTGAGCTCTCTCCTTCTGGAAGTACTCGAAGATCGCCCTGGCCAGACGGCCTATATCCCCGGCCCCTAGGGTAACAACCACCTCGCCCGGCCTGACCATGGAGGCCACGGCCTCTATCAAGCCCCCCTTGGGGACATAGGTAACCGCTCCATGCCCATGGTCGGCTATAGCCTTGGCCAGGGCCGAAGCCTCTACCCCGGGAATCTCGGGCTCACTGGCCGGATAGATATCAGTGACTACCAAGCGGTCACTTTCAAAAAAGCAGGTGGCAAACTGCTCCCAGAGGGCCTTGGTTCGAGTGTAGCGGTGGGGCTGAAAAACGACCAGAAGCGGTCTTTTGGGAAACATATCCCTTACTGCGGCCAGCGAGGCCCTGATCTCCGTAGGATGATGGGCATAGTCATCGATGAAGACGGCCCCGGCCGCCTCTCCCAAAATCTCCAGCCTTCTGGCCACCCCAGCAAACCCCTCCAGGCCCTCCCGAATGTGCCTAAAGGGAATCTCTAACTCCAGCCCCACAGCCAAAGCGGCTAAGGCGTTAACCACATTATGAATTCCAGCCAGGGGAAGGACAATTCGCCCCAGAATTCGATTTTGATACCGGGCAACAAAGCTTGTCTGGTGACCGGAGGGAACAATGTCCGTAGCCCTGATGTCGGCCTGAGCCGAAAGGCCATAGGTTAAAAGGCGTTTTTTGAGTCGGGGCAGGAGGGTCGAAAGGTGGGGGTCGTCTAGACAAACAATAGCCACTCCATAGAAGGGAACCTTATTGATGAAAGAAACGAAGGCCTCTTGAATCTCTCCCAGATCTCGATAGTGGTCCAGATGTTCGGCGTCAATATTGGTGACCACGACGATACTAGGGGTGAGGAGAAGAAACGATCCATCGCTCTCGTCGGCCTCAGCCACGATGAAATCCCTTTGTCCCAGACGAGCATTGGTCCCCAGACCGTTGACTTTGCCTCCAATGACACTGGTAGGATCAAGCCCTCCGGCGGAAAGGACAGCCGCTACCATCGAGCTGGTGGTCGTCTTCCCGTGGGCTCCGGCCACAGCCACACCATAACGATGAAGACGCATGAGTTCGGCCAGCATCTCGGCCCGAGGAATCACCGGGATTTTGGCCGCCTTGGCCGCTAAAAGTTCGGGGTTATCAGGAGGGATGGCTGAAGAGACAACTACTACTCCCGCTCCTCGAATATTCTCTGCCCGGTGGCCATAATATATGACTCCCCCAAGATCGGTCAGACGCCTGGTGGTCTCGGTCTCTTTGAGATCCGAACCCGAGACATGATAGCCAAGCTTAAGAAGTAAAGTGGCAATACCGCTCATACCGATGCCGCCAACACCTATAAAGTGGATATGCTGTCTCTTGTACACGCCGCCTCCTCGGTATCAGAGAGAAGATTCTCCAGCTCCTGAAGTATTTGTCCCGGATCTCCCCAGAGCCAAAGCTCCCGGGCCCTTTGGGCCATGATCTCAAGTCTTCGGGAGTCTTGGAGGAGATCCTTGATAACCCGGGCCAGAGAGGCTGGCGTCAGCTCTCTTTCTTCCATCATCAGGGCACCACCGATCTCCGCAAAGGCCCGGGCATTTTCTCGTTGATGCCCACCAGCGTAAGGATAAGGGACCAGGATCGCTGGTTTACCCAGACAGGATAGTTCGGCCGAAGTGGTGGCTCCAGCCCGAGAGATGACTAAATCAGCCTGAGCATAAGCCCAGGCCATATCGGAAATGAAAGGATAGACCATGGCCTCGGGAACTCCCCAACGGTTATAAGTAGCCCTAAGTGACTCCTCCTGCCCCGTCCCCGACTGATGGATAACCGTCAAATTCGGCCAAGTCTTTTTGAGCCGAGCCACTGTCTCCGGCAAGACCTGATTGAGCCTCCGGGCCCCCTGACTTCCGCCTAGAACAAGGAGACAGGGATGTGGAATCTCCCGAGTACGGGGACGTTGAAGCTCTAAACGAACGGGATTGCCGGTAACCACCACCTTAGCGGCAGGGAAATGCCTTCTTGAAACCTCGAAGGAGACCAGGATCTTGTTGGCCACCCGGGCAGCCAAACGGTTGGCCAGACCAGGAACGGCATTTTGCTCATGAACAGCGGCAGGAATGCGAAGAATTCTGGCCGCCAAAATCACCGGCAAAGAGGTATAGCCCCCCAGCCCCAAAACTACCTGGGCCTTAAAGGAGCGAAGGATGGCGATTGCCTTGGTTGTCTCGCGGGCCAGGGTCAAGATAGCCAGGAACTTACCCCCGAGGCCCCGCCCCAGAAAGGCCCGAGGAGAAAGTCTGGCCGTAGGCAAGCCAGCCTCTTTAAGAAGACCTGTCTCTAAGGCCCTTCCTGAGGAGATAAAAAGAACCCTTTCTCCGGCCTCCTTGGCCGCCCGGGCCACGGCCAGTCCTGGAAAGAGATGACCTCCGGTGCCCCCGCCGGCAATTACCAGCCTCATCAGTGGTAAATCACCTCCGAAGTCTCCAGGGCGCCCCTGGGAGCGATTATCTGGGGGGCCAGTTCTAGAACCAGGCTCCGAAAGGCCCGCCCCCTCTCCTTATAGCTGGCAAACTGATCAAAACTGGCACAAGCCGGAGAAAGTAGAACGGTATCTCCGGGATGGGCCAGACTCATCGCCACCTCTACGGCCTCCTCCAGGCTCTCCACTTGATAGGTCTCGGTTATCATGCCCAACTCTTGGGCCATTTTCTCTCGAGATTCGCCCATGAGGATCAAGGCCTTGACCTTGTGGCGGATAAGATCCGCTAGGGGCAAATAGCTTCCGCCTTTATCCCGCCCCCCGGCGATAAGAACGATAGGGCCTTCAAGCCCCTCCAGGGCCTTGGCTGTGGCGTCCACATTGGTGGCCTTGGAATCGTTGACAAAATAGACCCCACCTACCTGGGTTATAAACTCCAGTCGGTGAGGATAACCGACAAACTCCTTGGCCGCCTGGGCTACGGCCTCAGGGCTGGCTCCAGCCAGTCTGGCGGCCAGGGCGGCGGCCAGAAAATTTTCTCGGTTGTGACGCCCCAGAAGGCGGAAGAGAGAAAGATCATACCTTTCCTCCGTCTCAGAGAGCCGGAGAATAGCCAAAGGTTCTCGGAGATAGGCCACCTGCCCCTTGGGGCCATAGATAAAGACCCGGGCCTTAAGCTCCGGTAGATATCGTAAGGTTTCCGGATCGCGCCCGTTTATTATGGCCACATCATCTGGCCTCTGATTCTCAAAAAGACGGAACTTGACCCGGGCATATTCTTCAAAGGAGCGATAGCGTTCCAGGTGATCCGGGGTGATATTAAGTAAGACCCCTATATGGGGCCGGAAGTCTCTTATGGTCTCCAGCTGAAAACTGGAGATCTCAAGGACAACTAGGTCAGCCAGCTGGCTCCCGGAGACATATTCCGAAAGAGGAATTCCGAAATTGCCACCCACAAAGACCCTTTTCCCTGAAAAGCGCAACATATCAGCCACCAAGGCCGTAACCGTCGTCTTGCCGTTGGTCCCGGTTATGGCCACCACCGGACTTCGGAGAAAAGAGGCGGCCAGTTCCAGCTCCCCGATGATGGGGATACCCTTCCTGTAGGCGGTTTCGAAGGCCTTTCCCTGCCGAGGAACTCCGGGACTGACAACAATAAGATCCGCCCAGGCAAAAGTCTCTGGACGATGTCCCCCGGCCTCCAGAAAGACCCCCAGATCCTCGACAAAGGTCTTATCCTTGCCATCAATGGCCTCAAGGGATCTCTTTTCAGAAATCAGAACCTCCGCCCCTTGGCTGACAGCCAGTTTGGCCGCGGCCATACCCGAACGCCCTAGCCCGACAACAACAATTTTTTGGCCCCGAAGATCCATGTCTTCACCTCAATTTAAGGGTGCTGATCGCCGCCATTCCCAAAATGACCGAAACTATCCAGAAACGAACAATAACCTTTGGTTCTGGCCAGCCTTTCAGCTCAAAATGATGATGCAGCGGAGCCATTTTAAAGATCCGCCGACCGGTAAGACGAAAAGAGGCTACTTGAAGCATTACTGAAAGGGCTTCAGCAACAAAAACCCCCCCCACTATGGCTAAGAGGATTTCTTGCTTGACCAAAACAGCTACTGTTCCCAGGGCTCCCCCCAGCGACAGTGCCCCGACGTCTCCCATAAAGATTTCAGCCGGGTAGGCATTGTACCACAGGAACCCTAGACCAGCCCCTACCAGGGCCCCGCAGAATATAGCCAGCTCCCCGGCTCCAGGCACATAAGGGATCTGCAGATAAGCCGCCAGACGGGCATGGCCGGCAAGATAGGCAAAAAGCAGATAGGTGGCTGCCGAAATAATGTAGGGCCCGATGGCCAGCCCATCTAACCCATCGGTCAAGTTTACAGCGTTAGAGGCCCCTACAATAACTAAGAGAACAAAGGCGAGGTAAAAAACCCCGAGTTCCGGCCGAAATCCCTTAAAGAAAGGGACCGCCAAAGTGGTGTCAAAACCATGGTAATAGAGATGCCCCCCTATGGCCAGGGCCGCCAATCCTTGAAATAAAAGCTTGACCCGACCGGTGAGCCCCAGATTTCGCCGACCAGAGACTTTACGCCAGTCATCATAAAGACCGATGGCCCCGAAGGCCAGAAGGGCAAAAAGGGCCAACCAAACATAGCCATTGGTAAGATTGGCCCAAAGAAGGGTAGAAATGGTCACGGCGGCAATAATAACTACCCCTCCCATAGTCGGAGTGCCGCTTTTGACCTGATGGGACTGAGGCCCCTCCTCGCGGATTATCTGGCCTATCCGCCAGGCCTTAATCTTGGCGATAAACCAAGGCATAAGGGCAAAGGAAATGAATATGGCCGTAATGGTGGCGTAAATGGTCCGAAAGGTGATGTAACGGAAGACATTAAAAGGCCCAAACCACTCATGGAGGGGATAAAGAAGATGATAAAGCATCTAGCCCCCCTCCCGGAGTCGGATACAGAGTTCATCAAGCCCCATAGAACGGGAGCCTTTTACCAGAATGACGGCCTCAGGCCACCTTTTAAGGGCCTCCGCCAGGGTCCGAAAGAGTTTCTCTTTGGTGTTTAGATGCTCGGTCCGGAGCCCAAGCTCTTGGGCCCTCTGGCTCGTGTGTGAGGCAAACTCTCCATAGGTAAGAAGAAGGGAGGGTTTTACCCGATAGATCTCTTCGGCTATTTGGCAATGGAGCTGGGAAGAGGCCTCTCCAAGCTCCAACATATCGGCAAACACCACCACCAGGGGACGACCGTTAGCCAGCTCCCGAGCGGCACTCAGCCCGGCGGCCACCGAGGCCGGGTTGGCGTTATAAGTATCGTCGATGAGGACGGCCCCACTGGCAAGAGCTACAGGATAAAAACGGCCGGTTCTACCCTCTACCTCAGCAAGCCCCCGGGCTATGATTTCGGCCGGAATTCCGGCCGCTAAGGCACAGGAAGAGGCGGCCAAGGCATTGACCACGTTATGCCTGCCCCACAGGGGAAGTCGCACCTTTAGCCTCTTTCCCCCCAGGGAAAGAACAAAGGCCAATCCCTTTTCGTCCTGAACTATATCCTCGGCGGTCACTGTAGCTGTGGGATCAGAGAGACTATAGGTAACCACCTCTTTGGCTCGGGAGAGAGCCAAACGGTGAAGAATCTTATCGTCCTGACAGACCACAGCTGTCTTACCAGATAGGGCCTCATAAAGCTCTCCTTTGGCTTTATAGACTCCTTCCAGACTTCCAAACCCCTCAAGATGAGCCGGGGCCACATTGGTTACCAGACCGATATCAGGAGAGGCAATTTCTGAGAGGCGGGCGATCTCTCCCGGACGGTTGGCCCCCATCTCCAGCACGGCCCATTTAACTCCCTCCCGAGCCTTGAGGAGTGTAAGGGGCAGGCCGATAAGGTTATTAAAATTACCCTCGGTCTTAAGGGTGGGCCACTGAGAGGCAAAGATTGCTGCCGCTATGTCTTTGGTGGTTGTTTTGCCACAGGAGCCGGTAATAGCTAAGACCATGAGCCCCAGTTTCTTACGCCACCACGAGGCCAGATCCCCCAGGGCCTTAAGGGTATCCCGAACCTTGATAATGGTAATAGCCTTATGGAGCTCAAAGAGATTAAGTCCCGGAGGCCAATCCTCCACCAGGGCCCCTGAAGCCCCGGCCTTGATGGCCGAAGCCACAAAGTCATGGCCGTCAAATCGCGGTCCTTTTAAGGCCACAAATATCTCCCCTGGACCTATGGTCCGGGAGTCAGTCCCCACACCGGAGAAGACCACCCCCATATCTCCGCTTAAAAGAAGACCACCTGTGGCCTCGATCACCTCAGCCGCTTTTAATCTCATCTCAGCCATTCAGATACCTGCCACCTCTTTCAGAGCTTCTTGTCCCATGGCCCTGAAGGCCAGCGCAGCCCGGGCCACCTTGCGGTCATCAAATGGCCGCCGCTTACCAGCTATCTCCTGGTAGGTTTCATGGCCTTTGCCGGCAATAAGAACACAATCTCCGGGTTCAGCCTCATTGATGGCCAGATAAATGGCCTCCTGACGGGAGACAATCAGATGATAGGGAGTCTCCGTTCTTTTAAGCCCCCTCTTTATCTCCTCAAGGATCTGATCTGGGGGCTCAGAGCGAGGATTGTCCGAGGTAAGGAAAACAAGGTCGGCCTTCTCCCCGGCCACCTGTCCCATAAGGGGACGTTTGCCCTGATCCCGATCCCCTCCACAACCAAAGACCACCAACAGCCGACCAGGGGTCATTTGGCGAAGAGTCTCAAGAACTCTAGAGAGGGCCTCTGGGGTATGGGCATAGTCAACCAAGACAGAAAACCCAAAGGGATTTTTTATCGCTTCCAAACGTCCTGGTGGCCCGGAGGCCCGAGAAAGGGCATCAGCAATAACCTCAGGCTCAAGCCCCAAAGAGAGGCCGCAGGCAAAGGCTGCCAGGAGGTTTTCTGCCTGAAAGGCACCAACAAGGGGGCTTGTTAGAAGCAGCTTCCCAAAGGCCCCCCTTATTTCCAGATGGGTTCCCGAGAGATCGGCCTTAAGAATTCGTCCTCTAATGTCTCCATTCTGAAGGCCAAAGGTGATCACCGGGCCAGAAAGCTCCTTGGCCAATCGCTGGCCGTAAGGATCATCGAGGTTAATCAGGGCCGGACCAGCCAAGTGCTCAAGGAAAAGCCGCTTTTTGGCCGCATAATAGGCCTCAAAATGACCATGGTAGTCTAGGTGATCTCGGCTGAGATTGGTAAAAATAGCCGCCGAGACCCTGGTTCCATTTAGGCGGCCCTGCTCCAGACCATGAGATGAGGCCTCAAGGGCCACAAATTTGACTCCCCTTTCCTTAAAGGTTGCAAGAAGCCTCTGAAGTTCTATTGCCCCGGGAGTAGTTTGGGTGGCCACATCCCGAAACCCTCTTCCCCGATACTCGATAGTCCCGATGACTCCGCAGGCAAAACCAGCCTCAGAGAAGATCTGCTCTAGAAGATACGTCAGGGTGGTCTTGCCATTAGTACCGGTGACGGCCACCAAGGTCAGATATTCACTGGGATGATCATAAAAGGACGCCGCCAGGTATCCTAAGGCCTGACGGGTATCCGGGAGGAGAATCCCGGCCGGAATATGTTGCTCCAAGAGGCGACCTTCCGCCACGGCCAGGGCCACGGCTCCCTTATCCAGGGCCTGTTTGACAAAGCGGTGGCCATCCACCCGCCTGCCGGGAATAGCCACAAAAAGGGCCCCGGGAACGACCTTGCGGGAGTCATCGGTGATGGCCGAAACCATCACCTCCGGCCTCAAGACTCTGGCCTGGGGAAGCCCCCGGACCAGATCTTTCAGACTTTTTAGCCTTGTTGGCCGAGAATAATCTCGCATTCTTTTATCTTTTCAATCTTGGTTCCTGGTTTGGGGCTCTGCCCTACAACAACTCCGGTTCCTCGGAAACGATATGGCACTCCAAGGGGTTGAAGCCTCTCCACAGCCTCCCGTAGGGTAAGCCCTACAAGATTGGGAAGCCTTGGGGTCTTCTTCTTGGGGGCCAGGTCAGAGCGGGACTTAATCGTCACCTTTTTGGCCAGGCCGAAGGCCTTGGGCGGGTGAAGATAGGTAGCGTAAAGGACCTTCATTACCCGGGGCACCGCCCGGGTCAGAAAATCCTCCGCCGTATCGCTAATCTCGGTAAAGAGGAGGACCTCTACCAGCTTAGGGGATCCTTGGGGGATGGCCGAAGCGGCCACGTAAAGACGCTGTTTGGGTCCGAAAGAGTAGCCGGAGGCCACCAGCTGAGGGCTAAGGCCTTCTAGTGCCTTCTGGGAGATAACTTGCTGACAGGCAGGAACGTTGAGGAGTAGTTGACGGTTGCCCTCAACGATCTCCTTAGCCACATAGGGACGACAGAGACGGCCTCCGTTGACCAAGGCCGCATAGGCCCGCGCTAACTGAAGGGGGGTAACTCTAATATCGCCCAGGTCCCCAAGGTTTGTTACCGAAGGGGGGAAGCTTCCCGATCTTTCGCCAACCAGGTCTACACCAGTGGGATTGCCAAAACCAAGGGCCCAGGCAAAGCGAAGGGGATCGGAATCTTCAAGTGAGTTCAGGATTTCTAAAAATGGATCCAATACCGGCTTAAGGGGAAAAGTTTCCGAGATAGCCAGATTCTGAAGCTCCTCCTCAGCAGCCTGCCAGAAGCGATTAGGGTCAAAGGTGGGCAGACTAGCCATGGCCATAATGGCTCCAGTGCGGGCCTCAATAATAACCCCCGTGGCCCGGCTAGCCTTGGTCTTCTTCTTTAGATAAGCCAGCTCCTTCTCCAGGCGATACTGAAGATATGTCTCCAGGTTGAGAACCAGGCGGCGCCTAATGGAGTTTTCTCCGGGGAGAAGAAGATAATCGTTATAAAAACCTTCCACTCCCAGAAGCCCTTCTCCCTTCTCGTTGACAAATCCAAGCACATGGGCCCCTAAGGCATTGAGGGGATAAAGTCGCTGGAAGCTCTCACAAAGAGTCAGCCCTTCCAGAGAAAGGGCCCGAATTTGAGCCACCTTAGCCGGTGATAGATTCTGAGCCAGCCAAACTAAACTCTTTTCAGTTCGAAAACGGATAAGAAGTTCCTCAGGACTTTGAAGCAGCACTTTGGCTAGAATAGCGGCCGTCTTCTCTGGCTCATCTATCTTTACGGGACGGGCATAGAGGGAATAGACCGGCCTGGTTTCAGCCAGGACACGGCTGCTACGATCAACAATGAGGGCTCGGGGGGGAGAGACTTCCACCTTGCCCCCCTCCTCGCCACCGCGGCCGGGAGAGACCCGGGGGAAGAATAGGCCAAAGAGTCCAGCAAGCAGAAGGACAACTATCGCTGCCGCAGCGAGGACCCTCTTTTTCTTCCTCCGGGGCCTTTGTCTAATGGTAATCACCCAAAATCCTCCAGCCGATCCTCATTCAAGTCTGATAATCTGACCCGGACGTGGTTCTCGCAGGCCGTGGTATCTTTTAGCCAAACCGAGTATTCGCTTCTTATCAAGTAGTCTTTTCTCTTTATCGGCTAATTTTTGCCTTTGCTTGGCCAGCGTTACGTATTCTGCCTCTAAAGAGGCCACTATCTGACTCATTTGATGAAGCTTATAGGCAATGGTGGCCGAAATGGCAACGCTGGCCAGCAAAAACATCCCAAGCAATATCAAGGCCAAGTTAACTTCGATTTTTTTAGCCCGTCCTCTTCCCCTCAGCGGAAGTTGACGGGGCCCCAAAACCTCCCGTCGAGGCATCCTCAAGGTGGCTGATCTACCCATGATCGACCTCCCTTACCCTTTCAGCCACCCGCATCTTGGCACTGCGGGCCCTGGGGTTGCGAGCAACCTCCTCTGAAGATGGCCTCAAGGGCTTTTTATTGATGACTTTAAGACGAGGGTCCCGGCGAAAATGATGCTTTACCAGACGATCTTCCAGGGAATGAAAGGAGATGATCACCAGTCTTCCTCCCGAAGTCAGGAAGTCGGGGGCCTTTTCCAGAAAACGGTTCAGATTATCGAGCTCTCGGTTCACTGCCAGACGGAGGGCCTGGAAGGTCTTGGTAGCCGGATGACGCCGACGATGCCGGTACCACGAGGGGACGGCCCGGGAGATGATCTCCGCCAGATCTTTGGTGTTTTCAACAGGGTGTCTTTGACGAGCCCTGACAATGGCTTTAGCAATGCGTCGGGCAAAACGCTCCTCGCCCAAACGAAAGATGAGTTTGGCCAGCTCTGCTTCCGAGAGCCGATTTACCAAATCCTTGGCCGTGATTTTCAGACCCTCATCCATACGCATGTCAAGGGGCTCCTCTTTTAAAAAGCTGAATCCCCTCCCAGAGCCTTCAATCAAAAAAGAGGAGAGCCCCAGGTCCAGGATCATCCCCTTAACCTCCCTGACTCCCAGCTCCTCAAGCACCTCATCCACCCGGGCGAAGTTTCGGAGTTCAAAGACCACCCGATCTCCATAGGAGGCCAAACGCCTTCGAGCCAATTCCAGGCTGGCCTGATTCCATTCCAGAGCGATGACCCGGGCCTCCGGAGAGGCCTTAAGTATGGCCTCGGTATGGCCTCCCAAACCAAGGGTGCCATCGACAAAGAGCCCTCCCTCTGAGGCCTTAAGGGCCAAGACGGCCTCCTGCGGCATGACAGTTTCATGATGCCCCTCCCGGAAGCCTGTTGATGTCGGCCACGAATTCACTGTAGTGTTCAAAGTTGTCCCTAACCTGCTTTAGTTCTTCCTCTAAGCGCTCCTTGGACCAGATCTCAAAACGATTAAGGAGCCCCAGCAGAATGACATCCCTTTCTATGCCCACTTCCTCCCGAAGGTGCGGAGGGATAAGGATTCGCCCCTGCTTGTCTAGGGAACACTCTACGGCTGAAGCAATAAAGAATCGCAGGAAACGCTGGACTTCTGGACGCTGAAGAGGCTCCTGGCTGAATCTTTCCTCTATCCGTCGCCACTCTTCATAGGGATAGGCCACCAGGCAGTAAGGAAGATTGGTGATGATAAGGCGTTGATCATATTTAGCCACCAAGACGTCGCGAAAGCGCGCCGGGATACTGAGACGCCCTTTAGTGTCCAGCGTATGGGCCGATCGCCCTCGAAACAAGAGACCCTCCTCGGCACCGCCACGGTCTGGCCTCCCCCCTGTACCCCACTTAGCCCCACTCAGCGCCACTATAGTTAAGCCCTCCTCCACCGTCAAGGAAAAAACCAATTAATCCACATTTTGTGCATTAAACATCAGAAAGCACCACATCTTGAGCATAAATAGAAGACCGAGGGGGAATTATCCACTTTGAAGACGAAAATCAGTGAGAGGATGTCGGTGGGGCCGGAGGTCTCTTTTCTTGTTTTTTCTGCCCCTTTTTACCTTTTTTGCCCTCTTTGAGCTCCCTGGTGGGGGTGTTCTGGTGGGACAAAGTGGGGCGAGGACGGCGACGGTAGCGCCGCACAGCCCGGTTGTGTTCCCGGAGAGTCCGCGAAAAGTGATGTCCTCCGTTGGGTTTGGCCACAAAGTAAAGATACTTGGTCTTGCTTGGCCAAAGCACCGCCCGAATGGAGGACAGACCTGGATTGGCGATAGGCCCGGGGGGCAGACCCGGCCTGAGGTAGGTATTATATGGGCTGGGCCGGCGGAGATCCCGGCGGCTGAGGCGACGTTTGAACTTGGTCAGCCCGTATCTCACCGTGGGATCAGCCTGAAGAGGCATCCCCCGTTTGAGTCGGTTAAAGAAGACACCGGCAATAAGAGGACGCTCAGACTCCAGGTAAGTCTCCTTTTCTACAATAGAGGCCAGGGTAATGACTTCGTGGACCGAAAGGCCGACCTCCTCTGCCCTGGCTGAAAAGTTGTTTTTTTCCCAGGTTTCCCAGAAATGCTCTACCATCTGGCTGATGATGTCCCGGGCACTCATTCCCCGGGTGATATAGTAAGTGTCAGGGAAAAGATACCCTTCACAGGAGTCAGCCTTGATTCCCAGGTTTTTAAGAAACTTTTTATCCCGGCAGGCAGTCAGAAACTCTTTTTTTTCGGCCAGACCGGCTTTATCCAGCAAACGGGCGATCTGATACACGTTAAAGCCCTCAGGGATGGTAACAATATGCTGAATAACCTCACCTCGAGCCAGTTTATCCAGAATAACCTCGGCTGGCTGACTGGCTGAGAGCTCATACTCCCCAGCCTTTATTTGGTCTATTTGACCTCGAAAGTAGGCCAAGGCCAAAAAGGCATAACGATTACGGATAAGACCCCGTTCTTCCAGCTCTCGCGCCACTTCAATAAAAGGAGTCCCCGGACGCAGATAGACGATCTGGGGCTTCGCCCCCTCTGGTCCAGGAGCACTTATCAGATAAAGCGCCCCATAGTAGGCCCCCAAACACAAGAGATAAAACCCCAAGGCGTAGCGCCATTTGAGGTAACGGTCCATCGAAAATAGCGCCTCCTTTACGCCCCCTGGCCCTCAGGATAATAATAAGACCCTGCTTCAAACTATTCCGGGAGGAGAGAGCCAGGTGAAAAAGATCATTCTTGGTACCGCTGGCCATATTGACCATGGCAAGACCACCCTGGTCAAGGCCTTGACAGGGATAGACACCGATCGTCTGAAGGAAGAAAAGCTTCGGGGAATCACCATAGAGCTGGGGTTTGCTCATCTTAGACTCCCTAACGGGGAGATTATCGGGATAGTCGATGTGCCCGGACATGAGCGTTTTGTTAAAAACATGGTGGCTGGAGCCAGTGGCATTGACTTAGTCGCCCTGGTAGTGGCCGCTGACGAAGGGGTCATGCCCCAGACCCGGGAACATCTGGCTATCTGTGATCTTCTGGGAGTCAAAAGCGGCCTGGTGGTGTTAACCAAGGCCGATTTGGTGGAAGACGACTGGTTGGAGTTAATAAAAGAGGATGTGTCAGACTTTGTCAGGGGAACCTTTCTTGAAGGGGCACCAATGGTGGCTGTTTCGGCAGTCACCGGTCAGGGTCTTGAAGAGTTAAAGAAGACCCTGGCAGAACTGGTGGCCAAGGTTCGAGAGCGGTCCGAGGGTGGCCCCTTCCGTCTCCCCATAGATCGAGTTTTCAGCGTTAAAGGTTTCGGAACCGTGGTCACCGGAACCACCATCTCTGGTCGGATCAGGGTGGGAGATCAGGTAGAGATAATGCCCCGACGACTTTCGGCCCGGGTGCGAAACATCCAAGTCTATGGAGAAGATCAAAAGGAAGCCCTGGCAGGACAGCGAACAGCCCTTAATCTTCAGGGGCTAGAGAAAGATGCCCTCCGCCGCGGAGATGTGGTCTGTCAACCGGAGAGTCTGAGGCCCAGCTATCTCCTTGATCTCCATCTCCGTTATCTGGCTGAAAATGAACGCCCTCTTAAGACAGGCTCTAGAGTGCGGTTTCATGTGGGCACAGACGAGGTCATGGGACGGATAGTCCTTTTTGGCTGCGAAGAGGTTACGCCGGGTGGGGAGGCCTTGGCCCAGATCCGTCTTGAAGATCCGGTAGCTGTATGGCGGGGCGATCACTACGTTATTCGTTCTTACTCTCCGGTAATTACTATCGGCGGCGGGGTGATCCTCAATCCTCTTCCGCCAAAGAGAAAACGTACCCAGCCACGACACTATGAAGAACTCTCTCTCCTTAAAGAAGGCCGCCCCCATGAACTGGTTCTCTATCATCTGCGACAGGCAGCTCTTAAAGGATTAAGTCTCAAGGAGATCTCTATTCGCACGGCCCTCTTTGGAAAGGAGCTCGAAGAAGTCCTCAGGGACCTTAAAAAGGAAAAAAAGATTGTCCTAATTGAGGCCGAAGGACGGGAAATTCTTATAGAAGGTCAGCACTGGCAGGAGTTAAAGGACCTTATCTGCCAGCGTCTTGAGGCCTTCCACCAAAAAAATCCCCTTATGCGCGGTCTATCCAAGGAAGAGCTGCGCAGCCGCCTGCCCTCCGAATTGGATTCTCGGGCCTTTGCCCGCCTTCTTAGCGAGTTAGTCAGGGAGAAGAAGGTCGTCCAGGATCAGGAAGTCCTTCGACTGGCCAGTCACCAGATTATCCTGGCCGAAGATCAAGAGAGGCTTAAACAAAAGATCGAAGCCGTCTTTCGCCGGGCGGGGCTAAAGGTGCCTGATCGCGATGAGGCCCTGTCCCGTTTTCGAGACCAGCCTGAGCTGGCCATTAAACTCTTCGATTATTTGGTCCAGGAAGGACGCCTAGTTCGACTCAAAGAGGGGCTCTACTTTCACTCTGAGGTTCTCAAAGAGGTAGAAAAAAAGACGGTGGCCTTCCTCAAAAGGCATGGGGAGATGTCCATTGCCCAGTTTCGCGAACTCACCGGCACCAGTCGAAAGTATATGATCCCGCTGTTAGAATACCTAGACCAAAAGAAGGTCACTTTAAGGGTGGGAGACAAGCGAGTTTTGAGACGGAAGGACCTTTAGCCCCGGCCCTTACCCAGCCGGCTCCTCCAGCCGAAGACCACCTCGGCAATCTCCCTGACGGCCTGAGAGGCCGGGGAGAGGGGCCATCCTTCAATAAGAAGCCTCTGTTCTCTGATGGCTTGAGAGAAATTTCGGTCTTGGGGAATAACCCCCAGAAGATGAACCTTGACCCCCAGAAATCTATCCACCACCCGACCAATCTGCTCAAACAGACGCTGTCCTTCGCGGCGGTTGTTAACCTCATTGATAATGATCCAAAAATCCTGCTTTCCTTGATGACGGTGGAGAACTTTAATCAAGGCATAGGCGTCTGTCAGACTGGTGGGTTCAGGGGTAATGATAACCACAATCCGGTGGGCCAGACCGTTGAACCAGAGGACGGTGTCTCCGATTCCGGCTCCCGTATCAAAGAACACCCACTGATACCTTCCCCACAGACCCTGAAGATGTTCCAGAAGGATCTCCTTGGTCTCATTATCCAGGCGGGTAAGCTCAGCCACCCCGGATGATGCCGGAAGAACGTCAAACCCCTGAGGAACAGAGACAACTATCTCCTCCAGCCTTTCCCCTTCCATAATGACGTGCTGGATATTCTTGCTAGGGGCCAGCTCCAGAAGAATATCCACATTGGCCAGCCCAAGATCACAATCCACCACCAGGACCCGTCCTCCCAGATCGGCAACCGCTTTGGCCATATTAACCACCAGACTGGTCTTCCCAACACCACCCTTTCCGCTGGTAACGCTGATGATCATTCCTCTCCTCCGAACAAAAGTGCTCTTTCCTCCGAGGAGACCCCGGCCTGAGAGGAAAACAGGGAGCGCCAATCGGGATGACGGATACAGTTGCGTCCATCCTTTTTGGCCCGAAGGAGCTGCTCGTCGGCCTGACGTATAAAATCCTGCCAGTCTATCTGATGATGAGGCTTAAAGACGGCAATCCCGAAACTGGCGGTAACCTTAATCTCCCGACCATTATCCTTCACCCTAAGGCCAGTTATAGCCCGTTTAAGGCGGCGGCAAAGAGAGACAGCTCCCTCCAGGCCCGTGGCTGGCAAAAGTATGGCAAACTCTTCTCCTCCATAACGAGCGGCGATGTCTGTTTTGCGGATACTCTCACGGATGGTTCGGGCCACCACCTGAAGAACCCGGTTTCCCGCCAGATGGCCATAGGTGTCGTTGATTTGCTTAAAAAAGTCCAAGTCCATCATGATCAGGGCACAGGCAAAGTTCCCCCGCCTGGCCTGCTCCAGAGCTGACTCCACCTGGGTTCGGAAATAAGAGAGTTTGTAAAGACCGGTTAGCTCGTCAACAACCACAGCCTGTTCCAGCTGCTGACAGCGTCTGACAAGGGTCTCCAGGGCCTTTGCCGCCTCAGCAAGAAGACTTTCATCAGCCCCGGCCGCCTCCTGAAGGCGTCTGGCAAGCTCAAGATAGGTCTCCATGGGTGTCTTTATTTATCGGTCCGCCTCCAAGAGGACTGAAGAAATCGTCTCCAGAGGGAGCGAAGAAGCTGGATTTCAGGGGCTTTAAGGAGCCAGAGAAGGAGAAAGTAGGTCAGAGTGGCTACAAGAATAACAAGAATGAGGGCCACCGTCTCCCAGAAAAGAGAACCGGCTACCAGTTCCCTTCCCAGAAGACAGACCAAGGCCAGCCCTGCAGAGGCCAAACAGACCCTGAGAGCAGAGAAAAAGATTTCCCGAAGAGGAAACCCTCCAATTAGACGATAGAGAACCCAGGAAAGAAGCAGAAAGTTTATTGACATCACCAAGGCCGTAGAAAGGGCCACGGCCCGGAAGCTCAAAGCCTCAATAGTAGCCAGGATAAAGATCACGTTTAATCCTACGGCCAGGAAACTGGCTGCCACCGGCCATCTGGTTCGCCCTAAGGCGTAAAATATGGGAACAACCACCTTGACCCCAGAGTATCCCAAAAGCCCTAAGGCGTAGAAGGAAAGGGCCGTGGCCGTCATCAAGGTATCGTGGCGCAGAAAGCGTCCGTGCTCAAAGATCACCTGAACAATGGGCCGGGAGAGGAAAATAAGCCCTACCGCCGCCGGCAGGCAGAGGCTGATCATAAAGGATATGGCCTGGGAGGTGGTCTGGCCCAGCTCGACAAAAGAGCGTTTGGCCGCCAGCCTAGAGGCCACCGGCAAGGTGGCCATAGAGATGGCCACGCCGAAGAGGCCTATAGGCAAATACATAAGCCGAAAGGCATAGTTAAGCCAGGCTACAGCTCCCTCACCGCAACTGGCGGCAAAGTAGGTATTGATGAAGATATTTATCTGAGTGGCCGAAAGGCCAACCACCGCTGGGATCATCAACCGGAAGACCTCTCGCAGCCCGGGTTCGTGGAGATCAAGCCTTGGCCGGGGAAGATAACCTAGGCGGGACAGCGGCCAGAGCTGGACTCCAGCCTGAAGGACTCCCCCCAAAAGAATCCCTATAGCCATACCCAAAATAGGAGGATAACCCAGATGCCCTAAAAAAACAGCCAAAGCCACCCCCGAAGCAATGGAGCCGGCATTGAAAAAGGCTGAAGACAGAGAGGGAAGAAAGAAGACCCCCTTGGTGTTGAGGATTCCCATAAAGACTGCCGAGAGAGAAACCAACCAAAGAAAGGGGAACATGATTCGGGTCAGGCTAACGGTAAGGTTTACCTTCCCGGGGACAGAGGAAAAATCCGGGGCCATAAGGCGTACCAAATGGGGAGCAAAGATTATCCCTAAAGAAATGATAAAAAAGAGCAACAGAGAAAGGGCCCCTAAGACCGAATCAGCCAGACGATAGGTTCTTTGGGCCCCATATTTTTGATCGTAGGCACTAAACACACTGACGAAGGCCGAGGACAAGGCCCCTTCGGCAAACAAATCCCGCAGAAGATTAGGGATACGGTAGGCCACCACATAGGCGTCCATAGCAGTGCCGGCCCCGAAAAAGCCAGCCAGAACCTGCTCTCGGACCAGCCCCAAAATTCGACTGGCCAGCACGGCCAGGCTCACCTTGCTTGCCGACCGGGCGATTTCCTCTCCCGTCCCTCCCATCAGCTACTCCCCAGAAGGACGATCATAGCCACCCCCAAAACCATCAGACCCGCTCCAGCCAACCTGGAGGCCATGGCTTCTTCCTTGAAGAATAGGCCCCCCCAGAGGACGCTAAAGAGAAGGCTCAACCGCTTGACAGCAATCATATAGGCGGCTTCCACCATACTGATGGCCGTCATGTGACAGACAACCATTGCTGATTGGCTTCCCCCCACCAGCAGCCACCCCCGCCAGGTCCCAAAGACCCTGGAGAACTTTACCCGGAAAATGACCCCCAGGACCAGGGCACTAAAGAGACCGTGAACAAAAAAATAAAAAACAGCAAAGAAAAGGGGATCTGAGTGGATAACAGCCAGCTTGCCCAAAACGGAATTAATGGCGTAAATAGCCGCCACCAAGATCATCAAAAGTGAGCCCTTCTCTCGCCAGATAGCCCGAAAAGGGGCCAAAAGTCCATTTTTTATCTCCCCCAGGTTAAGCAGATAACTTCCCAAGACAATGAGTAATATGCCAGTCACTCCCCAGGAGGTAAGAGTCTCCCCCAGGATGAGAGCCCCGGTAAGGATCATAAAGGCCGGCGTGAAAGAGAGAAAGGGCACCGTAAGGGAAAGAGGCGATATCCTTAGGGCCTTCATATAAAGCAACAGGGCCACTGTCTCTAAAGGCAAAAGGATGGCCACAGTCTTAAAAAAAACGGCATCAAGAGGAGGTGGTTCAAGCAGACAAAGAACCGGCCCCAAAAAGATCAGGGGGCCAGTAGCTCGGGCCAGGGCCATCTCCATTGTAGAGAGGTGGCTAAGGTATTTCTTGGTAAAAAAATCTGAACCCGAGGCCGCCAAGGCGGTGGACAGTGCCCAGAAGAACCACATGGCCATCTATCCTAATGGCCCTCTAACTCCAGGGAAAGCCCCCAAGATTGGCAGATGGTGAGGCCTCTCTGAAGCTGGTATTTTAAAGAAAATTTAACAGGCGAGGTGAGCATGCCCATAAAGACCATCCAGTATCTGGACTGTCATCTTTACTGGCAGAGTGAATACGCCACACATGAGGAGCGCTACCTTGTTAAGGCCAACCTTTGGCGTGATCTCTGGCCTCAGGAGGTGGCCCAAGCCCTGACCGAGGCCAAAGCTGGAGATCGCCTTCATTTTAGCTTCCCCCCAGGAAGCCTGGTTCCCAAACGAGACGAAGCCGAGATCCGCAAGGCCTCACCTAAAAGGTTTAAGGAGCATCAGGTAGGGGACAGACCCCGCCTGGGGCGTTTCTATCCTCGAGGGGTTTTTAACCTGATCGGTTTCTTTGGAGCCGATATTCGGCCCACAAGGATTATAAAGCTCACCGAGGATGTAATGGTTCTTGACTTAAACCACCCTTTGGCCGATCGGGAACTGAAACTAGAAATAGAGGTCTTAGAGGTGGTCTCTCGAGGCGAGGAACGGGGAGGCCGGGTTCGAGACTGGATAGAAATTCTTTTAGATGGCCCGGGGATTCAGGCCCGCTGGAAGGACCTACCCACAGATTTTGGCGGCCCTAAGGCCCAAAGACGAACCGATCCCACCCCAGACTGTCAGTTCTATTCCCGTCCGGGAGTCTCCACTCCCATAGACCAAAAAGCCGCCAGCCTGATCAGGGAACTCCTTGAAAAGGTTCTTCCTCCCGGACCTGTTCTTGAACTTTTCTGCCCCGGTCAAAGTCTTGTTCCCCCTGGCTACCCCGTCGTGACCCTCTCGCCCTGCCAGCCCCAAGTCAAACCCGGGGGAGAGGAGAGAATCATCCAGGACCTAAACGAAGACCCCAGACTTCCTTTTAAGGATGGAAGTTTTGCTGCCGCTGTCATCAACCTCACCCTACCCTATCTTCTCCGGCCCTTTGCCCTGGCCTGGGAGGTAGCCCGAGTCTTAAAACCCAAAGGGGTGTTCATCATGACCTTTACCGACCGCTACCTTCCCTCCCGAGCCACGGAACTCTGGATAGACCTCCACCCTTTTGAACGGATGGGTTATGCCACAGAGATCCTCCTTGAGAGTGGCTCCTTCGGACACCTGGAGACCTATTCGGCCCGAGGTTTTCCCCGGCCGGCCCATGATCCTCTTTTTCCCCAAAGACGGGAAGCCGATCCAGTCTTTGCCGTCTGGGGGAAACGCCTTTAAGGACGCCTTCGACGCCGGCGGCGCTCCTGCTTCCAGGAAGGATCTTTCTTTTTGCCTTTTCGCTTCTCAACCGGGGGCCTAAGAGTGGTGGACCCTGGTAAAAGGTGGGCCGCAGGAGGTCCCAGAGAGGCCTTCTCTTCCTTCTTCTCTTTCTTTTGGCGTCTTTTCCTCTGGGCTTCAAGCATCTCCGGGGTAAGAGGAGGGCCTTTAAGAAATTGGGGATCGATCCATTCGCACAGATAGACCAGCTCCTTGAGGACCCAAAATGGCAGTCCTGAAGCCGCAGCCTCCCTGGCCTGAACCTCAAGGATGATCGCCCTTGGCCCCAATCTCCTTTTAGCCCTCTCCGCCAGATCTCGAGAGGCGTACAGCCTGACAAAGCGGCCCTTGGCCGGAGAAAGCCCCCGTTTAGAAACGTGAGGCCAGGCCCGTTCCCTGATGACGGCGTAAAGGACAGGAGGGGGATCAACCAGACTAGGCTCAGGAAGGTCTTTCTCAGCCCGAGCCCGCACCCTCTCCTCCAGAAACTCAAAACGCTCTGGACACCAGAAGACAAAAAGGTCTCTTAAGGTCTTCTGACGCACATGTCCCCATCCGGGCTCCTCTGCTATGGCCTGGGCCAACTCCTTAATCGAATAAAAGCCTTCTTCATCCGGGAACAGGGCAAACTCATCTGGCCGATGGGCCAGGGCATAGAAGACCAGCTTTTCCAGACGTTTGATCTCTCGTTTGTCCATGAATTCTAAGTTTAGCAAAGGTTCAAGAGTTCCGAGAAGAGAACAAAAGGCCATTTTTTGCCCAAAAGAAAGCCTATGACCGAGACCATCTCCTGGGAAGAAATCCGCAAACTGTCAGAAAACATCTGTGAAACCGCCGATTTGCCCGGGTTTTCCGAAACTGTTGAGACCATTGCCAATCTCGGGCCGGAAAACGACCTCTCTGCCCAGGAACTGGCCGCCCTGATCCTCAAAGACTACGGACTGACCAGCAAGGTCATCCGCATGGCCAACTCCGCCTTTTATAACCCCAGCGGCACTGAAATCACCACTGTCTCTCGAGCCATTGTTTATCTGGGGCTAAATCCCATCAAAGAGATTGCCCTGGCCACCAGTCTCTTTGAGACAGTTATGAGGGAGACCCCGACATCCCGACGCGAAAAGATCCTTAAGCTCCTCAGCCAGTCCTACCTCTGCGCCTACATCTGTCGGCAACTGGCCGAAAAAACCCCCTATGAAGACGAGGAGCTGTTCGTCTGTAGCCTCCTTTATCAGATTGTTCGCATTGTCTTGGCCGTCTATCACCCGGGAGCTTACCAGCGCCTTTTGAAGCGCGAAGCCAGCCATCCTGACTCGGTTCAGAGGATGCTTTTTCGCCTGGCCGAAAAGGTAGCCGATTGCTGGTCTCTGCCTCCCAGCCTTCTCTATACCCTGGAGGGCTCTCCTCGCTCCAAGACTCCGGGGACCTTGGCCCATTTTGTGGGGCAAATGAACCAGGCCATCTTTGAGTTAATTAAAGATGGTGATGTTTCTTCTTTGAAGAAGGCGGTGGAGAACTTAAAGGTCTCTCCCGAAGAGACCCCGGGGCTAATTGGTAAGGCCATTGAGGCCATCAAACAGCTCTCTCCCCAGATTGCCATGGAGATACCCTCTCTGGATTCCCCCAAACAGCCAGAGCCCCCCCAGGAGACCTCCGAAGGAGACTTTTACTTCCGGGCCATCTCGGAGATCAGCGCCTCTTTAGCCTCGCGAAAGTACACCTATGAGGAGATTCTGCTTATGGTCTCTGAGGCCCTCTGTCGGGGACTAACCTGTGAAACTGTGGCCTTATCTATTATGAGCCTTGACCGCCGCAGACTTATCATCCGCTATGGCCTGGGGCCCAAAGCCCAAAGCCTAAAAGGAGAGGCCATCCCAATAGACAACTCCTTGTTCCAAACTATCTTTTCTCTGGCCAAGGAGTGGACCGGCAGCATTGAGCAGCTCCCTGAGGCTGGAGCGTTGGAAAAACTTTGGCCCGGAAGGCAGGTACTCATCAGTCCTTTGGTCATCTCTGACAAACCTGTGGGGGCCTTTCTTTGCCTCCGGGGTCAGAGCTTCGGAGCCGAAGATTGCCAGAAGGCCGAGGCCCTAAAAAACCTGGCCATTTTGGCCATAACCACTAATAGATAACCTGACTATCTTAAGCGAGGATAGATGAGATAATAGAAGAAAATGATAGCTATTGCCAGACGAATAACCCAAAGGTACCAAGGACTCTTTTTGAAGTAGTTGATTATAAATTCTTTTTTACCCACTTCAGACCCCTAAGACCTCATAAATTCCGGGAAGATGGCGATATCTTTCGGCATAGTCGAGACCATAACCCACCAGAAATCCGCGGGGAACATGAAAACCGACATAGTCTATAAAGATATCTACTTGGCGCCGCTCCGGTTTATCGATGAGGCAACAGCGTTTAACCACTGCCGGCCGATGGAGTTTGATGACATCTTCCAAATAAAGAAGGGTTCGGCCGGTATCGATAATATCCTCGACAACGATAACTTCTTTACCGGCCACCGGAAGTTCTATATCTTTGGTGATGGTTATCTCCCCCGAGGTTGTCCCTGATCCGTAACTGGCCAGCCGGACAAAATCTATCTCGTGAGGAATCTTTATGGCCCGACAGAGATCGGCCATAAAGATAAAGGCCCCCTTCAAAATGCCTACTAGCACCAGGGGATGACCACTGTGGTCTCGAGAGATCTCCTCTCCCAGTTCGGCCACCCGGGTAGCAATCTCCTCCGGACTGATAAGCAATCTCAGCTCAGCCATCATCCCCTCTCTTGATAGAGATGATCTTCTTATACAGTTCTTTGCGGGAAAGTCCAAGATCCCGGGCCAAAACCCGGGCCACCTCTCCGGCAGGAAGACCATCTTCGAGGAGTTGACAAATTAGATCAGATAGATCTATTTGCCCGACTTCGGCCTTGGCCCCCGAGATAACCACCACAAACTCACCCCGGGCCTCCCTTTCTGAAATCATTTCTGTGAGCTGTTTAAGCGACCCCAGATAATATTCCTCATGAACTTTGGTCATCTCCCGGGCCAAAAAGGCCTCTCGATCACCAAGGATCCTGACCGCCACCTGAAGGCTCTCTTTAATGCGCCGGGGAGATTCAAAAAAGACCACCGGAAGCTGCTGATAACGCAAAGTAGAGAAAATCTCTGTTTTTTTAGAAAGACTCTGGGGGAGGAATCCCAGAAAGACAAAGGCCTCGGCCCTTATACCAGAAACACTTAAGGCCGCTATGGGAGCCGAAGGCCCGGGGACAGGGATTACCTGAATCCCGGCCGCCCGGGCCTGGCGCACCAGGTAAGCCCCGGGATCAGAGATCCCCGGGGTGCCGGCCTCAGAGACCAGGGCCACCCGCCAGCCAGACTTAAGACGAGAGATAATCTCCGGGGTGCGACGCTTTTCATTGTGCTCATGAAGGCTTATCAGTTTGGTTTTAATGCCGTAGGTACTGAGAAGCTTTCTGGTGGTCCGAGTATCCTCAGAGGCGATAAGATCCGCAGACTTTAAGACCTCAAGGGCTCGAAGAGTAATATCCTTGAGGTTTCCTAAAGGGGTAGCTACTACGAAAAGGATGCCGGCCTCAGAAGGTCTTACCACGGAGGGCCTTGCGGACATGAAGGATGCGCTGAAGGGCGGTGATGTTAGCCAAAACAGCTATTAAAACCACTACCGGAACCTCAAGCCCCAGGAAAAGCCCGACCACAATGGCCAGAAGACGTTCAAAACGGGTAAATAGTCCCACCCGGCAATCCACCCCCAGGGCCTCGGCCCGGGCCCGGGTGTAACTAACAAGGAGAGAGCCCGAGAGGGCCAGAATTGTGGCTACCTGGGCCCAGAGAAGGCCTCGGTGGTGAAAGTGAACCAAAAAGCCGGTAAAAATAGCCACCTCCGCGAAACGATCCAGGGTGGAATCAAGAAAGGCTCCAAACTTGGTCCGCTGGGAGGTGGTTCTGGCCAAAAGCCCATCCACGGCGTCCAGAGGGCCAAAGAGAGAAAGGGCCAGGCCAGCCCCAAAAAGCTTACCCATTCCAATAAGCACCCCCACCAGGACACAGCCCAAGAATCCCAAGAGGCTGACGGTGTTGGGACGGATACCAAGCCGGTAGAAAAGCCTGGCCAGGGGCAAGAGAAGGGGCTGACTGGCCATTTTCACCCGGTCAGTGAAGGTGACAGTTTCTTCACAAGACACAGTAGTTACCTCCTGCTGAAGGCAGGATATAAGAGGCCCCGGGTAGCGTCAAGTTAAGATAATGGGTTTTATTTATCTCGCATTTGACTTAAAATGCCAGCCCATCAAGATGAAGATCGCCTTGGCCCAAATAAATCCTACGATTGGTGCTTTCTCGGCCAACCTGGCCAAGATGATCCGAATGGCCGAAGAGGCTCGGGATCGAGGCTGTCAGCTTGTGGTTTTTCCCGAATTAGCCATCTGTGGTTATCCTCCCAGGGATCTCCTTGAGAGGCCGGAGTTTGTAGCTGCCAATCTGGAGGCCACAGAGGCCCTTGTTAAGGCCACAAAGGGCATAACCCTGATTTGTGGCTTTGTTGATCTGGTAAGAGAAAAAGGGGGAAAGCCCCTCCGCAATGCCACCTTGGTTGCTCAAGACGGAAAAGTTCTGGCCCGGGCTTACAAGCGTCTCCTTCCCACCTATGATGTCTTTGATGAGACCCGTTACTTTGAACCCGGGAAAACAGCCACCGTGACAGAAATAGGGGGAATCCCCTTTGGGCTTTCCATCTGCGAAGATATTTGGAACGATGCCGACTTTTTTCCCTCGCCCCTTTACGACTTAGATCCAGTGGCCGAGCTGGTTGCCACCGGGGCAAAGATAGTGGTTAACATCTCCGCCTCCCCATTTTACCTGGGAAAGGGGCATCTGAGGGAACGGCTCCTTTGTCACCTTTCGGCCAAGTATCAGCGGCCCTTTCTCTATTGCAATCAGGTTGGAGCCGATGATCATCTCATCTTTGATGGACATTCCCTAGTCGCCGATAAAGGAAAGGTGTTGGCCCGGGCGGCCAGCTTCAAGGAAGACCTTCTGATCTTCGATCTTGCCGCAGAGAAAGGCCCTATGGCCCCTTACTTTGAAAGAGACGATGAAGAGGCCCTTGAGGCCCTTACCCTGGGGATCAGGGATTATTTCTCCAAGACAGGCTTCTCTCTGGCGGTAGTTGGTCTTTCAGGGGGTATAGACTCCTCGGTCACTGCCGCCCTGGCCGTCAGAGCCTTGGGGGCAGAGGGAGTCTTAGGAGTCCTTATGCCCTCACCATATACTTCCAGGGCCTCTATGGAAGATGCCCAGGCCTTGGCCACGGCCCTGGGAATTCAAACCAAGACCATTGCTATCACCCGGATTTATCAGGAGTATCGGGTCTGCTTAGAGGGGGCCCTTGGAGAGCCCCCGGGAGATATCACCGATCAGAATATCCAAGCCCGTATCCGGGGCAACCTTCTTATGGCCCTGGCCAACCAGTATCGAGGGCTGGTCCTCTGTACTGGTAATAAGGCCGAATTTGCTGTAGGCTACTGCACCCTCTATGGAGATATGTGTGGGGCTCTCTCGGTCCTGGCTGATGTTCCAAAGCTCATGGTCTATAAGCTTGGTCGCCTAATTAACGCCCAGCATGGGAAGAAGATCATCCCTGAGCGGGTCTTCATTAAGGCCCCTTCAGCAGAGCTTAAGCCGAACCAGAAAGACGAAGATGATCTGCCGGCCTATATCCTTCTTGATACCTTAGTTAAGGGCTATGTAGAGGAACTTAAGAGTCCTGAAGACCTCCTTGCCTCCGGTCTTCCTCCAGAGAGCCTTGAACAGACCCTGAAGATGATCTACCGCGCCGAATACAAACGCTGGCAAGCCGCCCCGGGGCTTAAAATAACGGCCAAGGCCTTTGGATATGGTCGAAGATATCCCATCGCTCACGGTTTTGATCCTCTGAAGTTCAGAAACAGACGTGTGCTATAGACCATGGATCTCAAGGATTTTTTAGCTATTTTGGACCAGACCTTTACCCATTCACCTATCGGTATCTGTCTTCTGGATCGAAACCTTGTCATCAGGTGGGTCAGCCCCAGCTACTGTGGTTATCTGGGGCTTGAGGCCCAAAACCTAGTGGGAAGACATCAACCAGAGCTGATAGAAACCCTTATAGCTCCCCTGTTTGAAGATCCTGACCGGTTTCGAAGCCTGGTAGCGATCTCCTACCAAAGACGAAGAGGGACTTTCTCCTGTCACATTCTTCCGAACGGCTGCCGAGAGGAACGCTGGTTGGAAAGGCATCTTTATCCCATCGAAAAGGGCCCCCTGGCCGGAGGTCTAATTGAATATTATAGCGATATAACCAGCCTCAAATTGGCCGAAGCCACCTTAAGAGAAAGGGATCACCAGCTTCAGGATCTTTTTGACAACGTCAATGATCTCATCCAGAGCGTCGATGCCCAGGGACGCTTTGTCTTTGTCAACCGACGCTGGCAGGAAGTCCTGGGTTACTCCGATGAGGATCTGGAACACCTGACCATCTTTGACATTATTGATCCCCAGGAAAAAGATCATTGTCTTTCCCTTTTTCAGGACCTCAAACTTCAGGGGCCTCCCAGCCTTCAGATAGAGACCACCTTCAAGACCAAGACCGGTCATCTCGTAACCGTCGAGGGGAACATTACTGTCCGCCGCGATGAGGGAGGAAATTTCCTCTATACCCGGGGTATATTTCGTGATGTAAGTGAAAAAAGGCGCCTTGAACATCAGCTCAGACAGGCGCAAAAGATGGAGGCCGTAGGTACTTTAGCTGGAGGCATTGCCCATGACTTCAACAACATCCTTACCGGAATCATCGGACACCTCGAACTGGCAATGCTTCGCCTTCCTAAAGACTCTCCGGTGACCAAAGACCTTGAAACCATTAGGGGACAGGCCGAAAGGGCCGCCGGCCTGGTCCGTCAACTTCTGGCCTTCAGTCGAAGGCGCATGCTGGAGTTTGAGACCCTGGATCTCAATCAGATTGTCCGGGAGATGGCCGGCATGCTCTCTCGAATAATCGGGGAAACGATTAGTTTACAATTGGATCTGGCCCCCAATCTTCCCCCAATTTATGCCGATCGCTCGGCTATCGAGCAGATTATCCTTAATTTATGCGTAAATGCCCGAGACGCTATGCCCCAAGGGGGTGTCCTCACCCTGAAAACAAGGGCTGTGACAGATCCCCTTAGAAAAGGCCCGGAGCGCATCTTTCTTGAAATCAGCGATACCGGGACAGGCATGGAAAAGGAGGTCTTAGAGAGGATCTTTGAGCCCTTTTTTACCACCAAAGATCCAGGCAAGGGTACCGGGCTGGGTCTTTCTATGGTCTATGGTTTAGTGGAGCAGCACCGAGGAACCATCCAGGTAAGAAGCGAGCCGGGCCGTGGAAGCACGTTTACCATTCTCCTGCCTGTCTCCTCCGAGGTCGCTCTCTCCCGGGCCCAGATCTCTTACGCCAAACCTCGTCTAGAACAACTCAGAGGCCAGGGGCGGGTTTTGGTGGTAGAAGATGAGGCCGCCTTAAGGACTCTCATCAGAGAGGCCCTGACCGAAAAGGGATATGAGGTTATCTTGGCCCACAGCGGAAAGGAGGCCCTGGAATATCTCTCCAGGGAACGAGTGGATCTTATTGTCTCTGATGTCGTTATGCCTGAGATCGGAGGGCGAAGGCTTTATGAAATACTCAGATCCCGGGGAGACCAGACCCCCTTCCTCTTTATTAGCGGCTACAGCCTCTCTCAGCTTGACAGTCAATTCCTGGGCCGGGAAGATATTATCTTCCTGGCCAAACCCTTTAGTCTCCAGACATTTCTGACGCTGGTAAAAGAAATCTTAGAAGGGCTTTAGCGGAAAAGCTCTTGGGCCTCTTTAGTTCGAAAATTGAGCTCTATCAGCAAGAACTCAAAATCTCTTCTCTTCAAACCAAATCGGCTTAGAAGTTCGCCCTCGTACTTATAGGCCAGACCATCGAGGCCCACTCCATAACCTAAAGAAAGGGTAAGAATATTGGCCAGGGCCACAATGCCCGTAAGGGTGTCTTCCAGATAGACCTCAGGACGATGATGATTCCCTACGGCCCTGACAATCTCCTCTGGAAAACGCCACCGGGCCAAGACCTCCGCTCCTAGCTCGGCATGATCAACTCCCAGAACAGCTCTTTCAGCCTCATTAAAAGACTGCCCCTCACAGACCAAGGTGATGATCTGGGAACATTTCTCCGAGACAAAGAGCCCCAGAAGTATCTTACCGATGTCGTGGAGAAGAGCGGTGGTGAAAGAAAAGGGTTTAGCGGCCGAAACCACCTCTTCCTGGATAAGATCAGCGGCCATGGCTGCCGCCATAGAATGTTCCCAAAGATCGCGATCAGCCAGCTCGTAACCAATAACCGGACGCTTAAGATAATAAGAGGCACAGGTGGTGACAATGATGTCAAAGAGTCTCTTCTGTCCCAAAAGGGAGACGGCCGTGGTCAGGGAAGAGACCTTACGAGGAAGCCCAAAGAAGGCAGAATTGCAGAGACGCAAGACATTGGCCGTAACCCCGGGGTCAAAGCGGATTACCGCCACCAGATCCTCCACCGTGGTATTGGGTTCTTGAATTAAATCCATAACCTTCTGGGCCACCTGGGGAAATGGTGGCAACTTATCTATCTGTTTGTAAATCTCCTGAGTGATTCCCTTCATAGGTCAAATTCCTTAAAGCCGGGGATCCGGACGGTCACCCTGCCGGTGCCGATCTCCAGGCGGATAGTCCGGTTGGCCCGACCACCAACGTGTTCGGCGACGATAGCCAAACCCTGTTCCCAGAGGAGATTGCGAAGAACGACGTAATTTTTTCGGCCAATCTGGAAAAAAGAATCCCCCATTATCTGGGCTCCACCGGCCACCTTGACTTGGAGATCGTTTTTATGGGCCCCCAAGGACAAAATATTCTCTATAAAACGAGGCACAGCGGTGTCGGCAAAGATAAAGGGGTTCTCCTGGGCCCGCTGCGGATTTAGACTGGAATCAGGGAGCATATAATGGAGGATTCCCCCCACTTTGGCCACCGGATCATAAAGGACAAGACCTATACAGGAACCCAACGATGGAGCCACCAGGATGGTACCGGGCTCCCGGGAGGCCCTCATATCAGCCACATCGACGATTATTTCCATACCCTGGTCACTCACCGGCAGACCCCTTTTGGCCTTCTGGGTTTTATTTCGGCCATTTTGTGTTTGGCTATAATCATGGAGGAAAAATTACCCACTTCCCTGGATAAAAAACTGCTTCCAGCCCTCTCCGCCCTTCAGATAAGGCTCTCGCTGAGGGTCAGATTAACCCCTTTAGCGCAAAACATAGAAACGGTGGCAGGCTGTGATGTAGCCTTTACTAAAGAGGCCGCCGTGGCCGTGGCGGTGCTTTACCGGCTCCGAGATTTAAAGCTTTTGGAGACCGCCCTTGCCAGGGGACCGGCTCCCCTTCCCTACATCCCCGGCTTTTTATCCTTTAGGGAAACCCCTTGCTTGCTTAAGGCTATAAGAAAACTGAGACAGAAGCCAGATGTCATCCTCGTCGATGGTCAGGGAATCGCCCACCCTCGAGGCTTGGGCCTGGCCAGCCATTTAGGCCTTATGCTGGGAATCCCCAGCATTGGTTGTGCCAAGTCCAAACTGGTTGGCAGTTATAAAGAACCAGCTCCTGAAAGGGGGTCTTTAAGCTGTCTTTTTTTACACCACCGGCCCGTGGGGATGGTTGTCCGCACCAGAGCCAGGGTACGGCCAGTCTTTGTTTCTCCCGGACATCTAATAACCTTGGCCGAAGCTGTCCAGATCGTCCTTAAACTTAGCCCTCGTTACCGGCTCCCGGAACCCCTTCGAATGGCCGACAGGCTAACGAAGCTGGCTAAGAAAGGCCGGCTTCGGCCCGGAGACGACAAATAAGACAGGGATCATTCACCGCCGGCTCCTGACAGCGGGAGCAGGTAACCAGGGGGCGCTCCATAAAATGGTCAACGTCCCGATGGAAGATGGGATAGGCCTTGCGAAGGTACTCAAGATAAAAACGACGTTTGGTCCCCGGAAAGACCTCTTCCAGACGATCCATCTCCTCGGCGTAGGTCAGACGGGTGGCATTCTCGGAGAAAGGACAGGGATCAGCCAAAAAGTCTATGTCGTTGAGTTCGGCATAAAGACGAATCTCCCGAACGCTGGAGCGGCAGAGAGGTTTGGCCTTGCGAACAAAACCAGCCCCTTCAGGAAGGACAGGGTATTTTCGGGCCAGGTACTTAAGGCTCCAGTTGATAACATTAGAAAGAAGGCTTGAGGCCTCATCATCTAGGTTGTGTCCGGTAACCACCACTTGGTACCCCATCTCCTTGGCCAGTTTATTAAAGAGGGCCCTTTTTATGGAGCCACAAAGAGAACAGACCTTGCGGGTCTTTTTTTCCAGATCGGGTAAAACCAACCCGATAAGATCCTTTAGGAAAAGACGCTGGAACTTAAGGCCATGGATGGCGGCAAAATCCCGCCCCTTCAGATAAGAGAGTTCAGAAAAATCCGGAATTCCTAGATCCAGAAAGACCCCATCAGCCTGATAACCAAGACGGTTAAGGACCAGCCAAACGGTGAGGCTATCTTTACCCCCTGAGACCCCCACTAAAATTCGATCCCGGGGACCAAACATTTTAAATTGCCGAATTGTCCGGGCCACCTGTCGCTCAAACCAGGCGATGTAATCATCTTTACAGAGGGCCAGGCGATGTTCCCGAAGGTAGATGGCCGTGGGTTGACGGCAAACCTTACACCGGTAGGTCTTTTGACTCTTTTTCATGGTCATCCCCCTTCGCCTGAGTAATCCGGTGCACTAAATCCTTGAGCCTCATCTCCCCCCAAGGGTTTTCCCTCATCTTCTGCCAGAGGTTCAGTACCTGGGCTGTCCTCTGGCCTTCTGGAGGGGGAAGGGCCTCAAAATTTGGCAGAGCAGTCACCGCCGCGAGGAGGTCTTTTATCCTGATTTTCTCGGGATCACAAGCGGGAAGAAGACGTTCCTCTGTGGCTTCCTTGATAAGAAAACCGGCCCTCATCAGACGGGAGACGACTTTTTCCACCAAGGCCACCGGTAGGCCATAGGCCTCAACAATCTCGGCTACCGTAGGTCCAGGGCGTCCAAGAACAAAGGGCTCGGCCGCTGAGACCCCCACAAGAAGGGCACAGAGCTCCAGGCTGTCTGGCTCCTCCTTGAGGCCTTCAGCATAAAAAAGGCGCCGGCGATATTGAAAAACATAGGCCACTTCAGCCCCAAAGAGAATAACGGCCCAGGAAACAAAGAGCCAGAGCATAAAAAGGGGGATAACAGAAAGGGAGCCATAAAGCTTAGAGTAGGTAACTACTTTGGCTGTATAAAGGGCATATCCCCAGGCCGCAGCCTGCCAGAGAATATCGCCAACCAAGGCCCCCAAAGCCGCCGCCCCCGGTCTTACTCGAATAGCTGGAAGGTAGTAGAAGATCCCCCACAGGAGAATGAACATGGAGACGTAAGGTATAACCTTAAGAGCAGTAGAGTAAACTAGGCCTTTGCTCACCCAAAAATGGATAAAATAGACCATGACCAAAAGAGGCACGGCAATAAGCAAAGGACCAAGGGTAAAGCCTGTCCAGTAGATAACGATACGGGTAAAAAGGGGCCTTCTTTCTTCCGTCCTCCAGATAAAATTGAGGATATCCTCCAGCTCGGTAAGAAAGAAAAAGGCCATGATGGCCAGAATTATCATACTGGCCGACCCGAGGGGGGCATTTTGGGCCTTAATCGTCAGGTCCTTGATTACACTAGAGACCCTTTCTAGGGCTCCAGGATTAAGAATCTCAGAGATATATTGATAGATAAGATCCTCGATTTGAGAGAATCCCCCAAAAAGTTTAACGATAGCCAGGCCGATAGCCAGGACCGGGATAAGGGAAAACATGGTCATATAGGTTAGGGCTTGAGCACTTATAAGACACCTGTCAGCCAGAAACTTTTTGACCACCAGACGAATAAATTTCAAAAAAGCCAACGCCTTACCCCCTGTAAAATTTGCTGTGTCTTTCATTATTGGGGCTGGTGTAGGTCTTGACAAGGGATCAAAAATTGGCTCAACTTATACCGGCTTCGGCGGTGTAGCTCAGTTGGTTAGAGCATGCGGCTCATATCCGCAGAGTCCGGGGTTCGAGTCCCTGCACCGCCACCAAGAAAAGGTGCCCATCCTGGCGGCGTAGCCAAGCGGCTAAGGCGACGGTCTGCAAAACCGTTATTCCGGGGTTCGAATCCCCGCGCCGCCTCCATAAATTTTCTTTTATCAGGCCCGCCGTTTAAAGGCCCAAAGCATATGACTACGAGGAAATTCTCTTAGGATCAATCTTTCAAGGAGTTTTTGAAACTCCTTGCCGCCTTGAGTAAAAAAGTCCTCCTTAAAAAAGCCCCTTTCCTCCAAGCGAAACCCTTCTTTCGTCCGCACCACTCTAATGAGTCGGTTACGCTTTTTACAGAGAAGGTCAAGACACTCCCCAGGATGTAGTTGTCCACTGTGCCTGAGAACCCAAGACAAAGCCTTATCAATAGATATTCTGGCCATAAAAGAAACCAATA
Source organism: Thermosulfuriphilus ammonigenes (assembly GCF_011207455.1). Lineage (GTDB taxonomy): Bacteria > Desulfobacterota > Thermodesulfobacteria > Thermodesulfobacteriales > ST65 > Thermosulfuriphilus > Thermosulfuriphilus ammonigenes. The sequence continues at coordinate 1,930,343 of NZ_CP048877.1, read as the reverse complement.
TTATTTAAATATTTTTTCTTTCTTTAAAGAATTCGAAGCCTTTTTTCAAAAGGCAACCGTAGGATGAGATGAAATGCTTTCTTTTGCAACAATATTACTCCCAAACAACCAACCTGGAAACCTATCCTTATAATATAGGGGCCCCAAAAACAAATCCTGTTTCTTCTCCAAAAAAGGAATCCAAAAATTTTTCAGAGAAAAATATTGTCTCTGCCTTAAAACCTTCAATGTCAAATTAATGGATATCTTCTTATAAAAGAAAAGGCGATTATAAAGTGTCAGACAAATTTAATCTATTCTTTAACAGAAAGAGACAAATAATTTCTTATACTTGACAAGCCATTTCGCCTGCTTTAGGTAAACAACGCTATAGCTGTCCGGGATTGTAAAAAAAGACACATGGTGGAGATGAGATATGAAGAGTCGTCACTACTTGAGACCGGTATTTCTGGCTTTAGGCTTGATCATTGTACTTTTAATCGTCAGGTTTTTCCTAACTCCTCCCGATTTTGGTATCCATGGACGCAATTTCACCTATGGTTTCTTTAGACTTAGCAACATTGATGAGTGGAAGGCTTTCACTGTAAAATATAAAGGTCAACAAACCTGCGCTGAATGTCATCCAGAAAACTACGAAGAACACGAAAAGTCCAAACACCGCATAATCCAGTGTGAAAATTGCCACGGCCCGGCCCTTAATCACCCTGATGATCCTGAGACCTTGCCCATAGACACCAGTCGGGCCCTTTGTCTACGCTGTCACGCCAAACTCCCCTACCCCAACAAAAGGGGACAACTACCGGGAATCGACCCTCAAGAACACAATCCCGAGGCAGCTTGCAGTGAGTGTCATAATCCCCACAATCCTAACCTGGAGGAATAACCATGAGCTCTAGACGGAAATTTCTCAAGGCACTGGCCGGAACCCTGGCGGCCACTGTTCCCTTGAGCGCCTTTCGTTTTTTGAGTCCGGCCGAGGTTCGGGCCTCCATTAAGGGGAGCCGAATCCGGTGGGCCTTTGTGGTGGACACCACAAAATGTGTCGGCTGCGGCTTTTGTGTTAAAGCCTGCAAAAAGGAAAATGAAGTTCCCTATGACGCCCCCATCACCAGAACCTGGGTAGAGCGTTATGTCATTACCAAAGATGGAAAGGCCCATATTGACACCCCCAAGGGAGGAAGGGATGGCTTTACCTCTCCCAAGATTCGGGAAGAGGTTATTCCTCCTGAGGAAATCACCAAGGCCTTTTTTGTTCCCAAGCTTTGTAATCAGTGTGAAAACCCGGCCTGTGTCCAGGTCTGTCCTGTAGGGGCCTCCTACCAGACCCCTGAAGGAGTGGTCCTGATTGATCGCAAGTGGTGCATTGGCTGTGGTTACTGTATCATGGCCTGCCCTTATGGGGTTCGCTTCTTTCATCCGGTCTATAAGGTGGCCGATAAATGCACCTTCTGCTACCACCGAATCAGCAAAGGCATGAAAACCGCCTGTGTCCAGGCCTGTCCCTTTGGAGCTCGAATGATAGGCAACCTTAAGGACCCCAATGACCCGGTAACCAAAATTGTCCTTACCCAAAGGGTAGCTGTTCTTAAAGATGAATACGGCACCAAACCACAAGTCTATTACATCGGTTTTGATTTCAATGTGAGGTGATAGCCATGCAAGAGCTTTTTGTACACGGGGCTGAGTGGACAACTAAGGAACTTTTTGTCTATCCTAATGAATTTATTTACTGGAGCATCCAGATCGTCATGTATCCCTATATGACAGGTCTGGTGGCCGGGGCCTTTGTCCTCTCCTCGCTGTATCATGTTTTTGGCCAAAAGGATCTTAAGGATCTGGCCAAGTTTTCCTTAATCTTTTCGCTAGCCCTTATTCCGGTGGTCCCGATGCCACTTCTCCTCCATCTCCAGCAACCGACAAGGGCCATTCATCCGCTCCTGACTCCCCACTTTACTTCAGCTATCTCAGCCTTTGGGTTTGTTCTCTCAACCTATACCCTTATAGTTTTTAGTGAGATCTGGTTTGCCTATCGAACATTCTTTATCTCTCAAGCCCAAGAACTTAAAGGAAAACCGGGTCTGGGTAACCAGATAAAGGCCTTTATCTATCGCCTTCTTACCCTGGGCTCATATGATATAAGCCCCCAATCCATCTCTGTGGATAAGAAGGCGGTCAAGATCCTAGCCGGAGTGGGCATCCCGGTGGCCTGTTTTCTCCATGGTTATGCCGGGTTTATCTTTGGTTCGGTTAAAGCTAACGCCCTCTGGATGTCTCCCCTTATGCCGGTGATCTTCATTATGTCGGCGGTAGTCTCTGGTATTGCCCTTTGTATGCTCACCTATATTGTGATTATGGAGTGGCGCCAGTATCGCAGCCGTCGTCCAGGAGGGGCCGGAGAACTAAGGGCTCAGGAAATCGGCGGTGTAGAAATGGACATCATCAAGAAGGCCTCCCGCTATCTTTTGGGCTTTCTGGTGGCCGCCATCTCCCTTGAGCTTCTTGACCTCATCTTTAGAGGCTACACGGCCCTTAAATCCTGGGAGATCCTTCGCTCTGTTATGTATGGTAAAGATTTCGTTAATATATTTATCCTCCAGTATGGTCTTGGTAATCTCGTGCCCTTAATACTTCTGCTTTTACCCAGATTGACCATTCGCCGCGTAGTGGTAGCCCTGATTCTCATCCTCTTTGGAGTCTTTATGATGCGCTGGAATGTTGTTATCGGCGGTCAGGCTTTTTCTCTCTCTTTTGCCGGCTATATGCACTACCACCTGCCCATCATCCCTCACAATTGGGAAACCTTCAAAGAGGGACTTTTCGGAGCCCTTTTGGTGGGCATAATGCCTTTTATCTTCTTCTGGCTGGTAAATAAGATCATCCCGGCCATCAACTATACGTCAACAAGCCCTTCACAAAACTCCTAAACCGACCTTCTCCCCAACAAAAGGGGGGGTGTCCAAGACACCCCCCTTTTTTATTTACTAATGAGAGCGACTACTTGGTGCCCCCATCTTATAAGGGCAAGGGTTGAAAGACGCCTCCATTGGGGTATAAAAGGCCAACCCAGACATAAAAACAAGGAGGCTTTGGAAGATGAGTGAAGAGGCCAAGAAGCTAGAAAAACCCCTGGAAAAGATGACCGTCAAAGAACTTAGGGCCATCGCTATGGAAATACCGGAGATAACCGGTGTTCACGCTATGAACAAGGAAGAACTCATAGCGGCGATTAAGGAGGTCTGGGGTATCAAGGACGAAAGGTCTCCCAAGGCTGGCTCCATGAGGGAGCTTAAAGCCAAGATTAAAGAACTACGCCGTCTAGCTGAAGAGGCCAAGGCCAAGGGGGATAAACTCCTCTGGCAGAGATATCGTCGTAAGGCGATTCAGCTCAAAAAGAAAACCCGCCGACTGGCCAAAATGGCTGGCTAGGAGGATCACAAATGGTGGTCTTTGAGACAAACTTTCCGGGACTTAAACTTGTTCATCGAGGCAAGGTGCGTGATCTCTACGAGATTGATGACTATCTTCTCCTGGTAGCTACCGATCGAATCTCTGCCTATGATGTCGTTATGCCCACCCCTATTCCTGACAAGGGGAAAGTCCTCACCCAGATGTCCCTTTTCTGGTTTGACTACCTTAAGGATATTGTGCCCAATCATCTGGTAACCGCTGATGTCAATGCTTATCCTGCATCTTGTCTCCCTTATCGAGAAGAACTATCCCGGCGGAGTATGTTGGTGGTCAAGGCTGATCCCCTGCCGGTAGAATGTATCGTCAGGGGTTATCTTTCTGGATCGGCCTGGGCTTCTTACAAAAGGGAGGGAGAAGTATGTGGGCTTAAACTTCCCCCGGGCCTCCGGGAATCTGATCGTCTTCCCGAGCCTATCTTTACCCCCTCTACCAAAGCCGCCCAGGGAGAACACGATGAAAATATCACCTTTTCCCAAATGGCTGAAATAATCGGCCAAGATATGGCCAACAAAGTCCGGGATATCTCTCTTGCTATCTATTTAAAGGCCTCTACTTATGCCGAAGAAAGGGGTATCATCATTGCTGATACCAAGTTTGAATTCGGTCTCAAGGATGGTGAGCTTATCCTTATCGACGAAGTCCTCACCCCGGATTCTTCTCGCTTCTGGCCTCGGGAAGAGTATGAACCCGGCCGACCTCAAAAAAGCTTCGATAAACAGTTTCTCAGGGATTGGTTGGTTTCTATCGGATGGAATAAGCGCCCCCCTGCCCCGGAGCTACCAGAAGATATTGTCAAAAAAACGAGAAACAGGTACATTGAGGCCCTAAGACGCCTTACGGGGGAGGATTTCGGGGACAATGCGTTATAGAAGTATTCCAATTGAAGAAATCGACTTAGAAGATCATACATTTGTCATCAGCTTTGGTTTTGACTTGACCCCACTTAAAGCCTCCATTGACCTTCTGGGAATAATTAATCCCCCTACCCTGCGTCAAAAGGATCCTCGGAGCTATCAAGTAGTAACCGGATACAAACGTCTCCTTTGCGCCCGGGAATTGGGTCTCGCCAGGGTTTCCTGCCTTATCCTTCCTCCCTTGATCGACGATCTCTGTGCCCTGATGATTGTCCTTCACGAAAATCTCTGCGGGCGGGGCTTAAATCTAGTAGAGAAGGCCCATCTGACCCTCAGGTTTCTGGATTATCTTCCGGAAGAAGAGGTTCTCAAGGGAATCCTTCCTGCTCTGGGCTTTAAACCCCATCCGAGAAATCTTGAATTCTTGCGAACGGTGGCCTTCCTTGAACTCCCCCTTAAAGAGGCCTTAGCTCAGGGTCGTCTCAATGAAAATATAGTCCCCGATCTCCTCCAGCTCTCTGAAGAAGAGCGCCAGGCGGTCTTTGAACTCTTCAAGAAAATCTCCCCCTCCTATAGCCGCCAGCGGGAGATACTGGAGATGCTCCGGGATCTCGCCCAGATAGAAGACCATCCGGTCCACGAAATTATTACCTCTCCGGAGGCCAATCAGATTTTGACCAGCGATCTTTCTCCCAAAGAACGAGGAGAGAGGTTCTTTTACTGGCTTAAACGCCGCCGTTACCCTCGCCTCTCGGAGCTGGAAGAACGCTTCATGGATTTTTGCCGTCGGCTCAAGTCGCCAGGTATCCGAATCAAGCCTCCCCCGGCCTTTGAAAGCGATGAGTGTACCCTTTCCCTTTCCTTCCGAAACATGGATGACTTAGAAAATAAATGGCGGCAATTTGCCCAATGTCTTAAAGGCAATCAGGAAAGCCGTTGAGACCCCTGACCCTTCAAGGCATTTTTCTTGACCCCAGGGTTAAAGAGGCACCCATTTGTGCCAAAATTCTGGACCGTCAAAGATGGGTCCCGGTTAGGCTTGTCTCCTCCCCTCCCCTCCCTAAGGGGGATCCCTTCGATTTTGGGAAAAGGCGTCTCTTTATGACCCTCGGCGAGGGAAGAGCC